>JBCCYF010000023.1:0-49787 GCA_039190275.1 Pseudomonadota bacterium
GCTGCGGGTCTGACAGACCCTGGTCCGCCGCTCAGGGTCACACGGGACGACCTCTATTGGGATCTGACTGTTCCCGAGGATGGCGGGCTTCAGTGGAGTGGTGCGTATCCGACGCTGATCGCATGGCCAGAGGGGGTTGATCCGCCCGCTGCCCGCATGCCGGATCAGGGGATCACCCTGAACCGGTTGACCGTGCAAGGACCGGAGGTGCTGCGCGAAGAGCTGAATGCTCTTGGTGCGCGAGACCTGGTGCGCTTTAACAACGCCAGCCAGCCGGGACTACAGCTGGAGGTCACGACTGGGGACGGTGGGTCGGCCCTGTTCCGCTGAGACCGCTTTAGACGAAAGCGCCGACGTTGTTGATCAGGATCACCCGCACTGCGTAGATCGCTACGATCAAGACAAGGGGTGCCAGGTCCAGGCCACCCATGGGGGGAAGAATATTGCGGATAGGCCGATACAGCGGCTCCAACGCTCGGTTCAGTCCCGACCAGATTTGGTAGACCAGCGGTTGCCGCAGGTTCAAAACTTCAAACTGCACAAGCCAGCTGAGGATCACCTGCGCAAGCACAAGAAACCAGACAATATCAAGTATAAAAAGCAGTATCTGAATTATCGAAACCATCCGGGATATCCTTGCATGCGTGGCTTTACTGTGAACTAACGACGCGATCCGCAGGGCGCAAGTCCCGCGCAGGGCTGGTGTGACGCGCCAGGTGTGCTAGGGCAGGTCAGGCCCCGACATTCCAAGGATCCCCCACTGTCCACACCATTCCGAGAAAACCTTAAAGGCGCGCTTTTCATGAGCCTGGCTATGGCAGGCTATGTGCTTAATGATGCAGCCATGAAGCAGGTTTTGGTTCAGCAGCCACTGTTTCCGTCCATTTTCATCCGCGGCATGGCCGCAACGGTACTGCTTGGTCTGCTGTGCGCGTTTACAGGAGCGTTCCGATGGCGTTGGACGGGGCGTGACCGCAAGCTCATCGGCTGGCGTGTCGTAGCAGAGGCGGTGACGACTCTTTTGTTCCTTTCGGCGCTGGCGCGGCTTCCGATTGCCAATGTCACCGCAATCCTGCTGGCCGCGCCGCTGGCGGTCACCTTGGCCGCGTCGGTCTTTCTGAATGCCCCGATCGGGTGGCGGCGCGTTGTCGCCCTGTTGGTGGGGTTCGCCGGTGTGATGATGATCGTGCGCCCGGGCGCAGCGAGTTTCAGCCCCTGGTCGCTTCTTGCGCTGGCGGCGGTGGGGGGTGTGGTCCTGCGCGATCTGGCAACGCGGCAGCTGTCCGCGTCGGTGCCCTCGACACTTGTCGCCTGTGCGACATCCGCCGTGATCACCGCAATCGGTGCTGTGGGTACCTTGGTCGCACCTCTCCCTGTGTTTACGCCTGTGCAGGTGATGCAACTGGTCGGTGCCAGCGGCCTGCTGGTTGTGGGCTATGTCTTTTCTGTGCGCACCATGCGGGTTGGCGACATCGCCTTTGTTTCGGGCTTTCGTTACACCACACTGCTCTGGGCGCTGTTGGTCGGAATTCTGCTGTTTGGCGAAGTGCCCGATGTGCTTACCATGCTCGGCGCTGTGTTGATCGTGGGGAGTGGTGTTTTTAGTGTCTGGCGGGAGCATGTTGTGGCGACGTCCGACCGCAGGCAGACCAACGCCTGAGGCATCGCGCCTCGCCCCAGATCACCTGATGTTTGGGACCGACGCCGGTCCAAGTGCACGGCGGTACCCTGATCCGCTCTACGAATGGCGGACGCTGGACCCGGAGGAATTTGAGTTTCGGACTTCGGGCAAAGGTGAGCTTCGCGTCAAAAACTGACCCAAAATACCAAGGCTGGGCGTTGAACTCGAAGAAGCTCTGAGCATCGCAGAGCGTATCTACATTTAATCTAGTTCGGCGAGCGGCACTGTCGTTCGCCATGTTGAAGCGGTTGTTTGGTTCTGTTCGATCGGAGCTTTCGTCGCTCTTGCTTTTGTTCTGTAAAGCCTCGGCCAGGATTGCTTGTTAAGAATCAGAGTAAGGCCAATCGGACGGCCTCACAGCCAAGCTGAAGAAACTCGAGTCGCCGGAGGTACGACCACAGGCAAAGTCTGCCCTAAAAAATAGTGTACGTTTGTCATGCGCCTGTCACGCAGGCAGGATAGCCAAAATTCATTCGGATGAATCGGACATGAAGCGCAAAAACTGGACCATAATTCGGGACACCCTCTCGGACGACCTTCGCTCAGGGCGGCTGTCTGCCGGAGATCAATTGCCGACAGAAACGCAACTGGCCGATCGGTTTGAGATCGGCCGCCATTCGGTGCGCCGCGCGCTTGAAGCGCTTGCGCGCGATGGAAGGATTAGCATTGAACAGGGGCGCGGAACTTTTGTCGCCGACGCGCCACGACTGACGTATCAAATCGGCAAGCGCACAAGGCTTCGGCGAAATCTGGTTCCACAGGGCGTAAATGTGACCAGTCGGCTCATCTCCGCCAACCGTGTTATAGCGCCTGATGAGGTGGCAAAGGCCCTTCTTTTGAATTCTGGCGCCCGCGTGACCGAGAGTCATCGGATCACGCTAGCCAATGATCTGCCTGCTGCATTCGGATGCGTCTATCATTGCGCCGAAAGGTTCCCCGATTTTGCCGAGCGTCGGGATGTTCTTGGATCCACGACCGAGACATATCGGTCTTTCGGAATCGACGACTATGTGCGGCAGCACACCTCGATTTTTGCGCGCTCCGCGAAGACTGAAGAGGCCAAAACCCTCAAACAGCACCCGGACGTCCCCGTGCTGGTCGTAACGGCAATCGACGCAACCCCGGATGGGACCCCGATCTCAACCAGCCGTGTCATTTGGTCAGCAGGGCGTGTGAACTTTACAATGGAGCATTCGGATGGATGACACGCTTGGCGTGCTGGCGCGCGCTGATGATGTGAAGCTCAAGAAATTTGCAGAAACCCTGATCCCGGACCTGGGCGAAATAGAGGTCCTGCAATCGCAAAGCGGTCTGGTGATGCTTCCGATGCGCGACACAGCCGAAGGGGTCGCCTTTCACCTTGGCGAAGTCCTGATGAGTGAAGCGCATATCCGAAAAGGCGATGTGAACGGCTACGGGATGCGTCGCGGGCACGATTTGGAAGCCTCGATGGCTATGGCGCTCGTTGATCTTGCGATGGCAACAGATGTGCGCGCCTCGGACTGCAAAGCGTTTTGCGACGCACAGGCCGAGGCACTGCAAAAGGCAGACGAAGACGTGCTGCGCCGCGTTGAGGCCACCCGCGTGAATATGGAGACGTTCTGATGCTTGCCACACCTGCGCAAAGCCCCGCCGAGACGCGCGACAACGCAGCTTTTGACGCTTTGCTCTGGACGTTGAGTCGTCCTGGCCTGCCTCGTGAGCTGCCCGAACCCGGCGAAGGGTCGATCATCACTGCCCTGCTGGACAGGGAATGTCTGGTCTACTCGGCCGATCCGCTCCTCATGCCCGAGATTATGCGCACTGGTGCGGAACTGGCTGACATCGAAAAGGCCGATCACGTCTTTCTGGGGGCGATGGGTACTTCCGATCCACTCGCCGACATTGCCATCGGCAGCGACTATTACCCCGACGACGGGGCCACCGTGATCATCCGCGCCAAGATCGGGTCGGGCCCTGCGTTGCGCCTGACGGGGCCGGGCATTGATGGAACGGCGAAACTCCAGCTTGGCGGCCTGCCTGATGATCTTTGGAAAGCGCGCGCCGCGCGTCTGAGATACCCGATGGGGTTTGATCTTTTCTTTGTTGATGGTGCCCGCGTCGTCGGAATGCCGCGCTCTACGATTGTTGAGGGACTGTAATGGCCTATGTCGCAACACGCGGTGGCGAACGGGCCATCGAACAATCTGAGCGGCTCTTTCGCGAGGAGATGGGGCCTTTTGACCGCGAACGCGTCGAAGAAGTGAAAAAGAGCCTGCCTTATCTGATTGACAGGGTCATGGGTGAAGCCTCGCTTTACGACGAAGATTTTGCCGCGCTCGCTTTGGCCCAAACCGGTGGAGAGCTTTATGAGGCTGTTCTGCTGCTGCGCGCATGGCGGACCACGCAGCCTCGCTTGCAGGTGGCGAAACCGGTTGAGCAAGACACCCTGTTCACCCATCGCCGCATCTCTGCCGCTTTCAAGGACATTCCCGGCGGGCAGGTTCTGGGGCCGACCCTGGACTACGCCCACCGTATTCTGGCAACCGATGTGCTACAGGGCGCGCCTTATGCGCCTGAACCCGTTGAACCCGCCGATACTCCTTCGCGCGCCTACCAGCCCAGCGTCAGTGCATGGCAGGCGGAGAACGACCTGCTTGATCCTCCGACGGACGATCCAACCAAAGGCAACGATATCCCTGATCTGACACGCGAGCCGTTACTGTTTCCGTCAAAGCGGGCACACACTTTGCAAAGCCTCGCACGAGCCGAAACCGGTGGTGTCCTGGCGCTTGGCTACGCTGCGATGCGCGGTTACGGGCAGGCCCACCCAACGGTCAATGAATTGCGTCTCGCAGAAGCCGAAATTGCCGTCACCCATCCCGACGGGCGCTTGTTCTCTGCTGGACGGGCCAAGGTGTCTCAGGCCGAAGTGGTCGACAAAAAGGGCGAAAAACTGGGCATCGGTTATGCCGCCACCTTTGGTTGGAACGAAGTCAAGTGCATCGCGGCGGCAACGCTCGACTTCAACAGTCCCGGTGCCAAAAAGGGCTCTGCGACCGAAGAAGAGTTCTTCCTCTATCATACTGAAGGCGTCGAAAGCTCGGGCTTCTGCATTCACTTCAAGCTGCCGCATTATGTGACTTTCCAGTCCTCGCTGGACGCGATGCGCGACGCGAAGGCCAAGAAGGCAGCTCAGAAGAAATCCTCGGACATGGAACCGGCGGAATGAGCCTTTCAGCCCTGACAAAACCCTGGGAAGCCATGAGCTATGGCTTCCTTGACGGTTCGGCCAAGCGCGAGCTGCGCCGCAAGATGCTCAAATCTATCGCGGTGCCGGGGTGCCAGATGCCCTATGCGAGCCGCGAAGTGCCAATGGCGCGGGGTTGGGGCACGGGAGGGCTTCAGGTTTCGCTGACGCTTGTGAACCCGCAAACACGCGTGAAGGTCATTGATCAAGGCGCGGACGACAGCGTGAATGCGGCGTCGATCCGGCGGTTTATCGCGCGGGTTGCGGGGACGCCTACGACGATGGACACGCTCGAGGCTGATCTCATCCAGTCCCGACACCGCATCCCCGAAGAAGTTCTGCGCGAAGACCAGGTATTGGTGTTGCAGGTTCCAAACCCGGAGCCTTTGCGACCGGTTCAGCCGAATATGTCCATTGCCCGCCAAATGCATGCGGATGCGGATTACGGGCGGATGTGGCTGCAACTGTACGAGCAAATCGTGCGCGCCGGCCGGGTTATGCAGGGCGCTAGCTATCCCAGCCTTGTGCATGGTCGGCATGTCATGACGCCCTCGCCTATTCCGCGTTGGGACGTCCCGAAACTGCATATGGCAAAGCACCTGACGATCCTTTCAGCAGGCCGGGAAAAGCGCATCTTCGCGGTTCCGCCTTACACGAGAGTTGAGCCTCTGGTGTTCTCGGATGTGCCCTACAAGGTCGAAGAACATGGCAACCTGACCTGCACGCGGTCAGGCACCACGGGCTTTTTCATGAATGAAATCCCGCAAGATGATGGCGGTTCCACCTTTGAGGTCTCGGACAGCGAGTGGGGCGTGAAGAGCATTCGCGCACGAGATGGGGAAGGCGAAAGCCGGGGCGAGACCTGGTACAAAAACGGGGAGATGCCGCAATGACCCTGACACTGGATGCCCCGCGCATTGTTGAGACACGCCCCCTCCTTGAAGTGCACGGCGTTTCCAAATCCTACGGGCCGGTGCAGGCCGTGCGAAACGTCTCGGCCCACGCCTATCCGGGCGAGGTGCTGGGTATTGTCGGCGAAAGCGGCTCTGGCAAGTCAACGGTGCTGCGCATGATGAACCTTGAGGAGATCCCGGAGACCGGCAGCTACACGCTCGACCTGCCGGATGTGTCTGGCAATCTGTTTGAGCTTGACCGCTTTGCCCGCCGGATGCTCTGCGCGACCAAGATCGGGATCGTGTATCAGAACCCCCATCTGGGCCTTTTGATGAAGCATTCCTCGTCTGGGAATGTCGCCGAACGGCTTTTGGTCGCGGGCGAGCGGAGCTTTGCCACCCTGCGGGCTGCCGCGACCGAAGCCTTGGATGCCTCGGAGTTCCCACTGGATCGCCTGGACGCACCGCCGATTGAATTGTCGGGCGGGATGCAACAGCGGGTGCAACTGGCCAAGGCGATTGCGCTTGAACCCGCACTCTTGTTGCTGGACGAGCCAACAACGGGTTTGGATGTGAGCGTGCAGGCGCTGGTACTCGACACACTCAAGCGCCTCCAGCAAGACCGGCACATCACCATGGTGATCGTGAGCCATGACCTCGGTGTCATCCGCACGCTGGCGGACCGCGTTATGGTAATGCGTCGCGGCGAGGTGGTGGAGACCGGACTTGCGGATCAGATTTTCCAAGACCCGCAGCATCCCTATACACAACAACTGGTGCACGCGAAGCTATGACACAAGTATTGGAAATCGACAGGCTCAAGAAGGGCTTTTCGCTGCACCATCTTGAAAAGGAGATCCCCGCATTCGAGGATGTTTCCTTTAGCATCGCCGCTGGCGAATTCGTGTTGCTCAAGGGGGCAAACGGCGCTGGTAAATCGACGCTGCTGCGCACGCTCTAT
Source organism: Pseudomonadota bacterium (assembly GCA_039190275.1). GTDB lineage: Bacteria > Pseudomonadota > Alphaproteobacteria > Rhodobacterales > Rhodobacteraceae > Halovulum. The sequence continues at coordinate 6,765 of JBCCYF010000023.1, forward strand.
CGGTCTTATTTGCCGCTCTCCGGTGAAATCCGGTTTCATTCCAGTCACGGTATGATCGATCTTGCGCGGGCGGCGGATGTAGACGTTGCGCATTTGCGGCGCACCGAGATCGGTTTCGTCACACAATTCCTGACCGCGCGTCCGCGCGTGAGTGCGGAGGCCATAGTGGCTGAACCGCTCAGGCTTGCCGGGTGGGAACCTGAGCCTGCCTTGGAGGTCGCCCGCAAAGCGCTTGAGACCTTTGGTGTAAAGCCAGACCTGTGGGCCGCCTATCCAACAACCTTCTCTGGTGGCGAACAGCAAAAAGTGAACCTCGCCCGCGCGCTCATCCTGCCGCAAAAACTGCTGATGCTGGACGAGCCGACCGCTTCGCTTGACGCCAATGCCCGCAGCGCATTGGTGACCCGATTGCAAGAGCTGAAAGATCAGGGCACGGCCATGATCGGCGTTTTCCACCATCCCGATGATGTGATTCACCTGGTTAACCGCGTGGTTGATCTGACGCCTGACGCGGCACCCGAAGAGGAGCGAGAAGATGTGGCTCTCTAATGTAAAACTCATCCTGGCGGACCGGATCATCGAGAATGGCGCGCTGCGGATCGAAAACGGTGTGATTGCCGAAATTGTCGAAGGCTCAGGCCGGCCGTCAGGCTTCACGGTGTTTCCGGGCTTCATCGACATGCATGGCGACATGATCGAGCTTGAACTGGAGCCGCGCCCCAAAGTCGATTTCCCGATGGAGGTTGCGGTAGGTCATCTGGATGCGCGCCTTGCGGCCGCTGGTGTCACGACCGCCTATGCGGGCGTGTCGTTCTCTCGTACCGCTGTCGATGGTGAGCGGCGCTCTTTTGAGCATACCTCAGCCATCGTTCGCGCGCTGAAAGACAACATCAAAGGGTTGCGCGTTGATCACTGTATCCATGCGCGGTTTGACATGACGTACACAGCAGCAATTGATGCGCTTGGCGGATTGCTTGCCGCCGGTGCAGTCGATCTTGTGTCGGTCATGGACCACACTCCCGGCCAAGGGCAGTACCGGAATGTCGAAACCTTGGTCGCCAATCGGATGAAGAGCGGTCTGAGCGAAGATCAAGCCCGCAGCCATGTTGCACGCCGAATTAAGGACGCGGTCCCCGCCGAACAAATTCTTCAAAACCTCGAACGTATTTCAAAACTCTGCAAATCTCATGACGTGGCGATGGCCAGCCATGACGACGATACTGTCGAAAAGTCGCATTTGATGGCAGATATCGGTGTCGTGATTAGCGAATTCCCGGTCACCATCGAGGCGGCCGAGGTCGCCGCCAAACGTGGGTTGATGATAGCCATGGGTGCACCCAATGCGATGCGCGGAAAAAGCTACTCGGGCAACCTGTCGGCCCGCGAGGCCCACGCGGCTGGATTGCTGCATATTCTTGCGGCCGACTATCACCCAGCAGCGATATTGCCAGCCATTCGCGCGCTGTCAGACACCGACACGGACGGTGTGGTTGGAGCGGTGCGCTTGGCATCAAAGAATCCCGCCGAGGCTCTAGGCCTCACAGATCGGGGCGAAATCGCGACGGGCAAACGCGCCGATTTGGCGGTCGTCGACGCCGCAGACCGCGTTGTCCAGACCTTTGGCGCCGGAGAAATCATCTTCTCCAATGGATCCGGGCCAGAAACCGCCGAACAGTCAGCAGCCGCCGCCGTCGCGTAACCAAAGTGTTACAAAACGGACTCTTGGGCGTCATGGAAGCCGATCACATTCAGGATGAAATTCATTCGGATGAATCGCCATGTCAGCCGCCGTCGCCCTAACCCTTACCGGTGTCTCCAAACTCTTTGACGAGACACGCGCCGTCGATGACGTCACGCTCAAGATCGAACCCGGTCAGTTTGTCGGCGTCATAGGACGCTCAGGCGCAGGCAAATCCACAGTGCTTCGCTTGATCAACCGCCTTATCGACCCCACCATGGGGTCGATTTCGTTTGGAGGCTCTGAAATCACCAGCCTGCGCGGCAAGGATCTGCGCAATTGGCGCCGCGATTGCGCGATGATCTTTCAGCAGTTCAACCTTGTGGACCGCTTGGATGTATTGACCAACGTACTGATCGGGCGCTTGGCCGAGCACGGCTTTCTCAGTTCAATGGCCATGCAGTTCACCGATGCCGAACGCGCGATGGCGCTTCAGGCGCTGGACCGGCTGGATCTGGTACCGCAGGCGCTGCAACGCGCGGGCACGCTGTCAGGCGGTCAACAACAGCGCGTCGCGATTGCAAAGGCGCTCGTGCAACAACCCAAAATCATGCTCGCTGATGAGCCGATCGCCTCGCTCGATCCGGCCAACGCGACCCTCGTGATGGATGGCCTGCGGCAGATCAATCAAGAGGACGGCCTGACCGTTCTTGTGAACCTACACACGCTCGACACCGCCCGCGCGTATTGCGACCGGATCATTGCGATGCGCAATGGCCGCGTCTTCTTTGACGGGGTCGCCGCGCAACTGACCGATGACGTGGTGCGCGACATCTACGGGCTGGAGGGCCTGCGAGAATTCAACGAGGCAGTGACGTCGACCCAATCGGCCGCCCTGCCTGCCTGACACGAAATCCGATCGCCAAACCAAACCAGGGGGACCTGACCATGAAGTACCTTATCACAACTGCAGTGGCCGCTGTACTTGCCACGTCTGCCGTCGCAGAAGACTGGAAAGAGGGTTACCAAGTCATCAAATTCGGCATCCTGTCGGGTGAGAACGAAAAAGACCGGATCGCACGCTACACGCCGTTCGAGGAATACCTCGAGCGCGAACTCGGCGTTGAAGTCGAAATCTTCACCGCCGGTGCCTATGACGGTGTGATCCAGGCGCTTGGCGCGGATCAGATCGAGTTTGCTTTCCTCGGCTCGTCCTCCTACGCCGCTGCCTATACCGCGACAGATGGCGGTGTGGTTCCACTGGTCAGCCGTCTTCAGAATGATGGCTCGACCGGCTATTACTCGATCATCGTCACACGTTGCGACAGTGGCCTGAACGATCTGGCCTCGCTCGAAGGTAAGGTCCTTGCCTTTGCTGACCCGGATTCAACCTCCGGCTACGCGGTGCCTTACTTCAACCTTGCCAAGGAGGTAGACCCCAACACCTATTTCTCGGCTATCCCCTTCTCCGGCTCGCATGAGGCCGGCGTTGCCGGCGTTGTGCAAGGCACATTTGACGCCGCAGCCACCTACATGACGAACGAGACCTCCGGCATCGTGCCGCGCATGGTTGACAAGGGCATGATTAAAGAGGGCGAAGCCTGCCCGATCTGGCAGTCCCCCGAAATCACCTCGGGCCCGCTGACTGCGCGCGCCAATTTGCCGGAAGAGCTGATTGACGCCATGCGCACTGCAATGTTGGAGTTAGCTGAAAAGGACATGGCGGCCCTCAAGGAAATGTCGGGTGGCGAAACATCGACACAGAAAGATTGGATCGCAGTCGATCAGGAACGCTACCAGTGGATCGTGGATATGCGCGACTGGCTGAAAAAGCAGCGACGTTCGTAAGCTGACAGATCTGGACCCTCGCCAAACCGGCGGGGGTCCATTTCATTGGGATACCAAAAATGACCGCTGCTGCCGACGTGACGCCTCTGCATCCGATCGACCGATTCGAATTGGATTACGCAGCCCAAAGGCGGCGCGCAAAACTCGGCTGGCTGATCGCCAGTGTCGTGTTTTTCGCGCTTTTTGCGTTTTCGGCATGGCTTGGAGATTTCTTCAAGGTCACGCAGGTCACACTGCCTGACGGCTCGCGCGAATGGCGCTGGATCATTCCGGCGGGTCTGCCGCGACTTGGAGAGTTCATCGAGAAAACCCTTCCAATCCTGCGTTGGGACAGCCTTGGGGGGGATCTCGCCGAATGGTTCTGGCGCTGGAAAGTCTGGCTGAACCTTCTGGTTGAAACCGTGCTGATCGCCTTCATGGCCACGGCACTTGGCGTCTTCGGCGGGTTTGTGATGTCCTTCCCCGCGTCGCGCAACCTTACCCCCAACAAATGGGTGCTGTGGATCTGCCGCCGTTATCTGGAAATCGCGCGCACCGTGCCCGAACTGGTCTGGGCGCTGATCTTTGTGTTCTGCTTCTCCGTCGGTCCCATGGCAGGCGTCCTCGCCATTGGGCTGCATACGGCAGGTGCGTTGGGCAAGCTGTACTCCGAGGTAAACGAGAACATCGACATGCGCCCGCTGGAAGGCGTGAAGGCCGCAGGTGGCACATGGTTTGACCAGATCCGCTATGGTGCTGTGCCGCAGATCATGCCCAATATCATCAGCTACACACTGCTGCGGTTCGAGATTAACGTGCGCGCCTCTTCCATCATCGGCTATGTGGGCGCCGGGGGCCTTGGCCAGGAATTTCGCGAGGCATTGTCCTTGCAAGAATACACCGACCTGTCGGCCCTCTTCCTGATCATCTTTGTGACCGTGATGGTCATTGACTATGGATCAGAGAAGCTGCGTCACCGGGTCATCGGACTTGAGAAAGGGCCAGCAACATGACCCCAATCGACGCGCAGATCAAAGACTGGATGGCCAAGCAACCGCAAGCTTTTCGCGACACACCCGTCGTGCGTGCGCGCAAGATCGGCCTTTGGGCGCTTTTCATAGGGCTCTTTGCCTGGTGCCTTTATGACTTCAACTTTTCACCCGAACGGATCTGGGCTGGCCTCCAGCGGCTCGGAACTGTTATCTCGTTCATGTTCCCGCCGCATCTGTGGGAAACCTGGCCCGAATGGGTCGAGGTGTTCACGGCACTCGGCGAAACTGTTGCCATGGCGTTCCTCGGAACGGTGCTGGGTCTAATCATCGCATTCCCCGTGTCGTTCCTTGGGGCCAAGAACATCACGCGCATCTTTTTCCTGCGTCACACAGCGCGGCGCGGTTATGACATCATTCGCGCGTTTGAGACGCTGATCCTCGCCCTGATCTTCATACGCGCCTTTGGCCTCGGCCCTTTGGCAGGCATTCTCGCGATAGCCGTCTCTGAGATCGGGACGTTCGGAAAACTCTTTTCCGAAGCGCTGGAGAACACATCCAAACGCCCCGTCGAGGGAGTCGTTGCTTCGGGCGGATCGCGTTTTCAATCAGTTTTCTATGGGATCATGCCGCAGGTTCTGCCGGTTCACCTGTCGATCATTCTCTACAACTTTGAGTCCAACGTGCGTTCTTCCACGATACTCGGCATTGTGGGTGCTGGCGGCATCGGCTTCATGCTGTCGGACCGGATCTCGGGGCTGTTCTGGGATCAGGTCTGGACGATTATCTTCCTGATCATAGCGATGGTTTACATCGTCGATTACCTGTCGGGGCTTATCCGCACCCGCGTGATCGGCAAATGGGAGGGCGCGCATTGAGCACGTTCGAATTGAGCTACCGCACGGAGCTCCCAGCGGGCACCGAAGATATCATCGCGCCAGGCGGGATGGCGACGCCACACGGGAGTACGACCGCGTTTCAAGTGGAAGGCGGCACAGCCATCGAGATCGAAGAGGCCAGCACAGGCCAAACCGCCTATCGCATTGCGCCGGCGGGCGGAGCCCTGACGCTGACGTGGCGCTTCGATGGCGCATCGACCGCTCCTTACCCCGAGGTGATGTTCACACCCCGCGATACGCCGTTTACCCGTTCGGCGGCAGACTTGGTGGCAGAGGCACAAGACGATGCTGGCGCGCTGCGGGGGCTCGCCCGTGCCCGCGCCGTTGCGTGCGCGACAGCCGAACGCTTTACCTATGGCCACCCAACAGCACGCTTCAACGATGGGTTTGACCATGTTCCGGCTCTGGGATGCGGTTTGACCGAAGGCTCTTGTGTCGACATCAACACTTATTTCATCGCGGCCCTCCGCGCGGTTGGGATCGAGGCGGGATACGTGACGGGCTTCTTCTTTCCCGAGGACAAGGGGAACCATTGCGAGGACGGCCATTGCTGGGTCGTTACGCGGATCAATGGCGAGACCCAAGAATGGGACATCGCACACCACCTCAAAATGGGCACCCGCGACATCCAACCTGGCCTCAATCCCAAACCGGGTTTTCGAGCAGCAACCTTCCATTCGATGGGCCTTGCCTTCACCACGCTTGGCCTGAGCAATGTCAAAGCACTGATTGAGCCATTTGCGCTGATGGACGAAGGCTATCAGCCGTTTGCATCCCCTGACATTCGCCTCAGCAGTACTTCCAAAGCCAGTGAGGTTGAGATGCAGGGCAGCGCAGTGTGAGCGGTGCAGGGTCAAAAGCCAAGCTAAGCCAAGCCCCAACGATCCACGAAGGCGCGAGTGTCGATGAATTCGAGCTTGGAATGTGGACCGAGGTTGGCAACGGCACTGTGCTGAAGTCCGGCTCAATGGGGGATTGGTCGTACATCACTAAAGATTGCCACGTGGTCTGGACAACCATTGGCAAGATGTGCTCGATCGCAAACGCCACGCGCATCAATCCCGGCAATCACCCGACATGGCGGGCGGTGCAGCACCATTCCGTCTACCGCGCCGAGGCTTATGGGCTGGGGACCGATGACTATGACTTCTTTGAGTGGCGCCGCGCGGATTGGGTGATCATTGGACATGATGTCTGGATTGGCCACGGGGTGACGATCACCGCAGGCGTGACCATCGGCACCGGCGCTGTGATTGGTGCCGGGGCGGTCGTGACCAAAGATGTGGCACCTTACACAGTGGTCGGTGGTGTCCCGGCGCGTGTTATCAAAAGGCGTTTCACCGAAGTACAAGCTGACGCTCTGCAAGAGATCGCGGTTTGGAATTGGAGCTATGATGCCTACAAGACCGCGTTGCCCGACATCCGCGCCATGGACATTGATGCTTTCATTGAAAAGTATCGCTAGATGCAGCTTGTTGTGCCTGGTCTGGAATATCTGGACGCCTATCGCGCAGCGCTGGAAACTGGGTGGTCACCGCGAACAACCCGGCCCGAGGCGGCCGCAGGAGAACGGCAAGCGATCTTAAGAGACCCTGATGCCTTTGTTGCATCGCTTGAGGATCCAGATGCGCGGGGCGATGATATCGAACTCCCCGACGGCAGTTTTGTAAAGCGCCTCCCCAGCTTTCGCCGGTGGATTTGGGACGGAGGTTTTTGCGGCAGTATCGAGCTGAGATGGCAGCACGGCACCGATGCCCTACCACCGACTTGCTCTGGCCATATCGGCTATACCGTTGTTCCGTGGCGCAGGTGCGAAGGACTGGCGACCGCGGCGCTTGCCGTGCTTTTGCCCGAGGCTCGCCAGATTGGGTTGACCGCGGTCGACCTCACGGCTGATCCCCAGAACATTGCCTCAATCCGCGTGATCGAAAAGAACGGTGGGCAACTGGTTGCGCGCCGCGGCAAAACGCCAACGCACGGGGACGGCGAAGAATTTCTGTTTCGCATCAGCTTGCCGCCGTCCCAGGCGCTTAGGACAAATGGGGCGATTGTTCCCGGTTCCGGCGTCGCAGCCGCAACAACTGATGAGCCTTCCATAAAACCTTCATGCGGTCAGACTACGCCGCCGCAATCGGCAAATTACACTTGAAATACAACGCGTGGTCAGGCTGAAGGCACTCGACGATAAGGGTGCATCTCCCTTGTGTTTTGGGTGCATGCAATTCGGCAGCACCGCAGATGCGATTGCAAGCCGCGCCATGTTCAATGCTTGCCGAGACGCCGGTATCAACTTCTTAGATACAGCCCACACGTACACAGGGGGTTGGTCCGGGGAACTTCCGGGCGGCTTCATCAGAGGGGGCCGCGACACGCTGATAATAGCGACAAAAACCGGTTATACCGGGGGCAGCGGTCGCGAGAGTATTCTCGCTTAGTTCGACGAAAGCCGATCTCGATTGAAGCTGGTTATGCGGCGCGCTACGGGCAATTTTCGATGGTGGAGACGGCGCAGGCCTTGTTCGCTTTGGCCCGTCAATGGGGAGCTGACCCTGCTACTTTGGCTGTCGCCTGGACCGCCAAACCCCTTGCTGTCTCGTCTCCGATTGTCAGTGGACGCATCGCCAAGCAGTTGGAATTGTCTTTGAAGGCTTGTGGTGTTTGCTTGACTGTAGAGCAATACACTCAGGTCGAGGCGTTGTCTCCAAGGCTGGCGCCTGCCACCGATCGTTTGGAAGAAGCAGGCCTAGGCTGGCCCAGCGAGACCAGCCTCCCAGTGTTCCCCCATGGCAACGATGCAAGACGTTCCGTTCGCGTAATTCTGCACGATCATCCATTCGCCATCCCGTGGGCTGACCCAAACCTCCAGCATGGTTTCCGGATCACGCAGTCCCATGCCCTGACGTTCGGCCCCCAGAACCTCGGTCAACATCGAAAGCATACGTGCGCTGTCATCACAGCTGACATCCGACATCTTGGCGCTAGCAAGCGTTGGCGCTGTGATACAAATCGTCAGCAAGACAAAAAGTCGATTGATCATGATCACAGCATAGATGGCCCGAATGAAGTATGTAACAGTTTTATGACGACCTATGCATAAAAATTCGTTACCGGGCGCAAAGGATCAAGGCCCCGCGCCCCTCCCGCAGAACGGCCGCTGTCACAAATCCGTTTCGCAAATGCCAATAAACTGAATCAAAACTGTCACGCAGATGTAGCGTAGCGCGCTTACCCGCCCCCTAGACATGGGGGCGATATGCTAGAAATCGACGCGCTGACCAAGCGGTTCGGAGAAAAGACGGCTGTGGATGCAGCCAACATCTCCGTAGGCAAACCAACTATGATCGGGATCATCGGTCGTTCGGGGGCTGGAAAATCCACCCTGCTTCGCATGGTCAACCGCCTCAGCGACGCCACCAGCGGGACGATCACTTTCGAAGGAGAAGAGGTCACCGCCCTGCGCGGTGCCGCTAAACGGGATTGGCAATCCCGCTGTGCGATGATCTTCCAACAGTTCAATCTGGTGCCCCGCATGGATGTGGTATCAAACGTGTTGCACGGCACTTTGAACAAGCGTTCGACCTTTGCGACAATGTTCAACCTCTACCCGCAGTCGGATATCCACACAGCCATCGAGATTCTCGACCGGCTTGGCATCGTCGAGCAAGCGCCCAAGCGCGCCGAGGCGCTTTCGGGCGGTCAGCAGCAACGGGTCGCCATCGCACGGGCGCTGATGCAGAACCCTAAGATCATTCTTGCAGATGAGCCCATTGCCTCACTCGACCCGATGAATGCCCAAGTGGTTATGCAATCACTGCGCGACATTCACGAACAAGACGGCCGCATGGTGATTGCCAACCTGCACACGCTGGATACCGCGCGCCGATACTGTGATCGGGTGATCGGGATGCGCGATGGCAGGATCGTCTTTGACGGCACCCCATCTCAGCTGACCACGGGTGTCGCACGAGACATCTACGGGGCCGGCGCAGACTTTTCCGAAGCCTCCACGTCGACCCAAATCGAAACACTGGACAGACCAGAAGTCCGCGAAGCGGAAGGTTACGTCTGAACCAGCTGCCACCCGCGCGTTTCGCGGGCCACCTTCACCAACCCAACGGAGAGAACGATGAAAATCACACTTGCAATGGCGCTCGCCGCCACGACAGCCCTGAGCACGGGCGCCTTTGCCGAAGAGATCACCGAGTTTCGCATCGGCCTTCTGGGCGGCGAAAACGCCCAGGATCGTGTAAACAGCTACCAGTGTCTTGCGGATTATGCGTCCGAAGCTCTGGGTGTCGAAGTCAAGATCTTCACCCCAGCCGACTATAACGGTGTGATCCAGGGGCTTTTGGGCGGATCGCTTGACATGTCCTGGCTGGGCGCATCGTCCTATGCGGCTACCTACCTTCAGGATCCTGAAGCGGTTGAGCCTGTGCTGGTCAAGGTCAATCTCGACGGTTCGATCGGATATCATTCGATCGGCTTTGCCCGTAAGGACAGCGGCGTTGCCTCACTGGATGACATGGAAGGCAAGGTCTTTGGGTTCGGCGATCCGAACTCCACCTCGGGCTACCTGATCCCCTCCATCGAGATCCCGCAGTACAAAGAGGGTATCACCATGGAATCCGGTGAGTACTTCGGCGAAGTGAAGTTCACCGGCGGTCACGAACAGACGATTGTCGCAGTGAACAACGGCGACATCGACGGCGGTGTGACCTGGGCCGACGGCCAGGGCAACTGGGAAGACGGCTACAACTCTGGCGCCCTGCGCAAGGCCGTGGACGCCGGTCTGGTCGACATGAACGACCTTGTACAGATCTGGAAGTCGGACGTGATCCCGGAAGGCCCGGTCGTTTTGCGCAAAGCGCTGCCGGCGGACGTCAAGGCCACGATTACGGAGCTCGTCGACAACCTCTATGAGAACGACCCCGAGTGCTCTTACGGCGTGTTTGCGGGGGACAATCTCGGGGCACGTCCAGTGACCCACGAAACCTACATTTCCATCGTCGAGGCCCGTAAGGCCAAGATTGGCGGCTAAACCAGCTTCATGACGGAGCCGGTGGCCCCGCGGGGCCACCGGCGTTTTCTCGTCCGGGGGCGAAATGGCAGACATATCACTTGGCGGCGCGCAGCGAAGCGTTGACAGCATACAATCGAGCTACATGGCGCAGGTCCAGAGGCGCAGGCTTTATGGCGGGCTGACGCTCCTGATCTTCGTTATCTTGATGGTGTCGGGCTTCAATGTCGCTGACGCCCGAAACGCAGGCGGCTTCTGGGATGGGGTGCACCGGATCTTTGACTATCCTGCCGACGTCCTGTCCGAAGCTTGGGAAAAGCGGGCAGATCTGCCGGGCCTGATAGCCAAGTACTTCCCGGCACTTGTTGAAACCATCAACATTGCCGCTGTCTCGACCCTGATCGGCGCCATTGGTGGGTTGTTCCTGTCCTTGCTCGGGACGCGTGGCCTGGCAAAATGGCCGCGCCTGATCCCTTTGTTCCGCCGTATCTCGGACATTATGCGTGCTGTGCCCGAGATCGTGATCGCGCTTGTGCTAATCTTCGTGCTGGGTGGCGGGCCCGTGCCAGCGATGATCGCCATTGCGATCCACACCGCAGGTGCACTTGGCAAGATGTTTTCGGAAGTGGCGGAGAATGCCGACCTGAAACCGGTTGAAGGCCTCGCCTCCACCGGCGCGACATGGTCTCAGCGCATGCTTTTGGGTGTGCTGCCGCAGATCGCTCCGAATTATCTCAGCTATACCCTTCTGCGCTTCGAGATCAACATCCGAGCCTCGGCTATTCTGGGTTTTGTCGGCGCGGGCGGCCTTGGGTACGAGCTTCGCAACGCCATGGCGTGGGGACCAGGGCGGTTCGACGAGGCCGCAGCCATCTTCATTCTGCTCTTCGGCACGATTGTCTTCTTCGATCAGGTGTCCAGCCGCTACCGTAACCGTCTGACAGAGGGGCAGGGCCAATGACCGCGACCGATTTGAGCCTGACCAAACAGGACGCCGTCAAACTGTTTCAGCGCAAGCGCCTGATCGGCTTTGGCATCCCCGCAGTTATCTTTGCCTATCTGGTCTACATCTTCTTTGCTTTCGATATTCCCGGGCTGGCGGGGCGTGCCAATCTTGATAACGCGGTCACGCTGGCCTCTGACAGTTGGTCGCACAAGGTTCACGTTACACGCGACAACCGGTCCGGCGAGATCACCTACGCGTTCGAAGGCGAGCGCAAAGGCACATACCCCGAAGGCCAGCGACCCGATTGGGTGAGCGGCGATGAGGTTATCACCATTGATCTGGGTAGAAACCACATCGTGCGCTACCTGCCCGACAGCAGGACTGAGATCGAGATCCCGGGCTTTCCGCTGATCAACGTTCGGGCTGAAGGCCGTGCTCTGACAAGTAACCTGCCCGAAGACTTGCCCGATTGGATTTCAGCGTCGAACCGCCGCATCGGCATTACGACGCCCGAGGGACGCATTACATTGACCGGGGCGCGGACCGAAGTTTTCAACTATTTCCCGGGATGGGAGCTGTTCTGGTTCACCCTCGACAGCCCGTATCACGGGCAAGGTCTTGGTACGATTCTCTTCGGCGAGCGGCTTGACCCTGACCGTGGCAATTTGGCCGGCGCTGTCTCAGACTGGTGGAATAACGCAATGTGGCGGCACAAGGACGTCGCCTGGGCTATTGGTGAAACGATCCTTATGGCCTTCCTTGGCACCATGGGTGCGGCGATTATTGCACTACCGCTGGCCTTTATGGCAGCGAAACGCTTTTCGCCCGTCATGATGCTGCGCGCCGCAACGCGCCGGGTCTTTGATTTTGTGCGTGGCGTGGATGCTTTGATCTGGACCGTGGTGCTGGCGCGTGCCTTTGGACCGGGCCCTCTGACAGGTGCGCTCGCCATCTTGATCACCGATACCGGCACCTTTGGCAAGATTTTCTCCGAAGCGCTGGAAAACGTCGACCAGAAGCAAATCGAAGGTGTGGAGTCTACAGGTGCCAAGCCTCTTCAACGCTACCGCTTCGGCGTGATCCCGCAGGTGGTACCAGTGCTGCTGGCGCAAATCCTGTACTTTCTGGAGTCCAACACCCGCTCCGCCACTATAATCGGCGCGATCACCGGCGGTGGTATCGGCTTGATGTTGACCCAAGCGATCCAGACCCAGAAGAACTGGGAAGAGGTCGCTTACTACATCGTCCTGATCGTGGTGATGGTGATGTTCATGGATTGGTTCTCGGGCTGGCTGCGCGGCAAGCTGATCGGACGCAAGGACTGAGATGGCGCGCCTCCTGATCACCGGCGTTAACCGGGGGATTGGTGCGGCGCTTGCAGCAGAGGCGTTTGCTCGTGGCCATCAAGTCATTGGCACGACCCGGGATGGGCGGGATGGTACGGTTCCTCTGGTGCTGGACGTGCCGGAAGCCATCGCAGGTCAACTGTCCGACGTCGGCCCTTTGGATATCCTGATCAACAATGCGGGAGTTATCTCGCCCGACCGGCAATCGCCGCTCGACATGGATTTTGCAGGCTTTGCACATACGCTAACGATCAACAGCATCGCTCCACTGGCTGTCGCGCAAGCCGTCTTGCCCCAACTGCGCAAGAGCGTTGCACCAAAGATCCTGACAATTTCGTCGCAGATGGCGTGGATGGGCTATCGCAAATCTGATCGTATCGCCTACCGGGCGTCAAAAGCTGCTGTGAACAAAGTGATGCAGGGGCTTGCCACCGCACTTGAACCCGAAAGAATTCCAGTTGCGCTGATCGATCCTGGCTGGGTACGAACGGATATGGGCGGCCAAGATGCAGACGAAGACCCGCATGACGTGGCCTGTGGTGTTTTGAACATCGCCCTGGACCTGACCCTAAAGGACACGGGGAGGTTTTTCCGGTTCACAGGTGAGGAAAGAGAGTTCTGATCATGGCGCGACTGACTGCAACAAAGCCATTCATTCACCCAGAATGCGAAATCACCGATAGTACCTTTGGTGCTTATGTCGAGATTGGCAAAGGCAGCAGGGTCAACAACACACACTTCGGGGACTATTCCTATTGCGACCGTTATGCCGACATCGCAAATGCGCAGATCGGCAAGTTCGCAAACATCGCGGCCTTTGCGCGGATCGGGGCCACGGACCATCCACTCGATACAGCGGCCTGCCACCATTTCTTGTATCGCTCGGATGACTACTGGGACGATACCGGACGTGACGAAGCGTTCTTTGAACACCGTCGGTCACGCACGGCACATATCGGCCACGATACATGGATCGGGGCTGGTGCGATGATCAAACCGGACGTGACGCTGGGCCATGGTGCGGTCGTTGCCGCGGGCGCCGTCGTGACCCGAGACGTGGACCCTTATACCATCGTTGCGGGAACCCCGGCCAAAGTGATGCGCCTGCGACAACCGCCCGAGATAGCTGAGCGCCTACTAGCGCTGGCGTGGTGGGACTGGACGCACGACCGGCTGCGCCAGACGCTTTTCGATTTTCGCAGCTTGGAAGCGACAGCGTTTCTGGACAAGTACGAGCTGGCTGTTGAATGAGGGTTGTGCGGCACGAAGCGGGTTTATTCTGTATCTGCGCAAAGGGCTGTACTCATCTAACCATGCACCTTAGACGGCCTGGTCTTGCACATTTTCCGCCAGACTACGGGAGGCGATAGCGGCACCGGCCAACAGGAGTGTCGCCGTCCCCGGCATCTGCGGAAGGCCCCCAGTCTGATAGGTCAACCCAGAAAGCACCGCTCCCAAGAGTCGCCCTCCGGCGTTCGCCATATAATAGAACTCAACATCCATGGTCACACGCTCTTGCGTAACCAGACCCACCTGCATCAGCGCGCTTACATACGTCGAAAGTGTTTTGGGAAAGTGTTTTGGGAAAGTGTATTGGGAAAGTGTATTGGGTTTGAGCTCGGGTGCTTGCGCCAACTCTGTCGCGGGCATTCGTTGCTTCGCGGTAATTTGGTAAAGATAGTTTCTATAGCCGCCTTTTGCCTTCTTCAGGCCCCCAGTGTCAGCGTAACCCTGTCGCCCGCAAACCAAGTTTGGCCAAGCTCTACAGGCACACCCAAATCACCCACGTTGACACTGGACGATTTCAAAAGTGGATCGCCTTCCGAAATCTGAAGATGCAGAGCATGGGTGGCCGTGGCCCGCACCGCGGTCAGACGTGTGGAGGCGCGGGTGTAATCGGAGATGCCGGCCAGACGCAGCGCCTCGGTCACGCTGCTGGTCTGGCCCAGGGCTTCTGTGACGCCGGGAAGACGCCCGACGGGAAACAGACTTTCAAAAACGGCGATCGGCTGACCGTCGGCAAGCGAAAGACCGTGATAGGCGCAAACCTGCTCACCCGGAGCAATCTGCAACGCTTTGGCCTCGCCTGTCGTCGCCGACCGCACCTCGATCTGGAGAACGCGCTTGTCCGGCCGCCTGCCCGCCGCGATTAGGTTTTCGTGGAACCGCACGCGCTTCCCGATGGGGTAGTCCGTTGGCGTTGCCGCCACGAAAGCACCAGAACCACGACGGGTGCGGATCAGACCCTCTTCGACCAAAGCCGAAATACCGTGTCGGACAGTGTGCCGATTTACGCCAAACCGCTCCGCCAAACCAGCCTCCGTCGGTAGTTTGTCTCCGGGCGCATATTTGCCCTCAGCCAAGTCACTGCGCAGCGCATCTGCGATGGCCTGCCAGATGGGTGTTTTGCCTGAGCTGTCACGCAAGTTTAACAAATCTCTTCTGTCGTGAGTGGGGGAATCTGGTATGATTAGTATAGTTGTATAGAATTTGAAAAAGTTGTCGAGATGAAAGACACTTTCGACGAAAACGCCGAACGGAAAGCCTGGATGGGTCTGCTTGCCAGGGCCCCGGAGGGCCGCGTCGCAGCCCTGCTAGACGCCTCTATGGCACGCCCCGAGTTCACATGGCTGCGCGCGCCTGAAATCGGTAGCACAATGGTGCGCGGCCGCGCTGGTGGCACAGGCGCGCCGTTCAACATCGGAGAGATGACCGTGACGCGCTGCGCTCTGACGCTGCCCGACGGGGAGGTTGGTCATGCTTACATTCAGGGGCGGCGCAAGGCTGATGCGGAAGCCTCAGCCCTTGTGGATGCACTGATGCAAGGCGCTGCCGCCGACACCGTCCGCACCGCCATTCTGGAACCGCTTGAGGCCGAACAGACCACCGCCAAAACGGCGCGCGCGCAAAAGGCTGCAGCCACGAAGGTGGAGTTCTTTACGATGGCCCGGGGAGAGGATTGATGCAGGCACAAGCGCTCTCAGGCGGGTTTGATACGTCCCCCGTCGATGCCGCCCACGCCTTTCGCGCCGTGATGGAGGCGATGGCCCGTCCAGGTCAGATCCAGGACATCTCGGGGGCGCAGCCTCCCGCGCCGTTGTCTAACGCTGCTGGCAGCGTGCTGCTGACTTTGTGTGATACCGACACGCCCATCTACCTTGCGGGTGATGCGGATAAGGATGTTGTCCGCGCCTGGCTGGCCTTTCACACGGGTGCCCCGCTGACAGGGCCGACACATGCGATGTTTGCCGTTGGCGACTGGGACGCATTGATGCCGCTTGGCGGCTATCCCATCGGAACGCCGGAGTACCCAGACCGCTCGACAACCCTGATTGTTGAATCTGCGGAACTTGAAGCGAATGGGGCAACGCTGCGCGGACCCGGGATCAAATCTGAGGACACGCTGTCCCTGCCAGAAACCCGCGCCTTCCAAAGTAACAACGCACTGTTTCCCCTTGGGCTCGATTTCATCTTCACCTGTGGCGACAGGTTGGCGGCACTGCCTCGTAGCACGCAGGTTTACCGCTCAAGTAGCGAAGCGCTAGCGCATGAAGGAACGTTCTGATGTATGTGGCCGTAAAGGGCGGCGAACGGGCAATTGAAAGCGCCCATGCCTGGCTTGCTGAAGAGCGACGGGGCGACCTGAACATTGCCGAATTAAGTATCGCCCAAATCCGCGAACAGTTGAAGCTGGCCGTGGATCGCGTGATGGCCGAAGGGTCGCTCTATGATCCTGACCTTGCTGCACTGGCGATCAAGCAATCCCGCGGTGATCTGATTGAGGCGATCTTCCTGATCCGAGCCTATCGCACGACACTGCCCCGCTTCGGCGCTTCGGAACCGGTCAATACGGGTGCAATGGCCTGCGACCGGCGCATCTCGGCCACATTCAAGGATCTGCCCGGAGGGCAAGTTCTGGGGCCGACCTTCGACTACACCCACCGATTGCTGGATTTCAAACTGGCCGCTGATGGCGACGTGCCTCCAGCACCAACGCGCGAAAACGATCCCGACGATGTGCCGCATGTGACTGAGTTTTTGAACCGCGAAGGCCTGATCGAAGAAGCCCCTTATGAGGACACGCCGCCGCCCGACCTGACGCGCGAGCCGCTTGAAATGCCAGCAGACCGCGCGCTGCGCCTGCAAGCGCTGACCCGCGCCGATGAAGGCTTCACGCTTGGTCTCGCCTATTCCACACAGCGCGGCTACGCGCGCAACCACGCCTTTGTGGGCGAATTACGCATTGGCGCGGTTGCCGTTGAAATGGACATCCCCGAGCTTGGCTTCGCGATCGAGATTGGCGAGGTCACTCTGACCGAATGCGAAACCGTCAACCAGTTCAAGGGGTCTAAGACCGAGCCGCCCCAGTTTACCCGGGGGTATGGGCTGGTCTTTGGCCAATCCGAGCGCAAGGCGATTTCCATGGCGCTCGTTGACCGCGCCCTCCGCTGGGAAGAACTGGGCGAAGACAATGTCGGCGCGCCCGCGCAGGACACGGAATTCGTCCTCTACCACGCTGATAATATTCAGGCGACAGGGTTCCTTGAGCACATAAAGCTGCCCCACTACGTAGATTTCCAATCTGAACTGGAACTGGTGCGCAAGCTGCGACGCGAAGCAGGCGCGGACCGTGTGTCGGAGGCAGCCGAGTGAAACATGTTGTCTTCGATATCGGCGCCGTTCTGGTTGAATGGCAGCCCGAACTGGCGTGGGCCGACGAGCTTGGGCTAGACGGCTCGCTCGATTTCATGAACCGCATCGGCTTTGACAAGATTAACCTGGCCTGCGATGCGGGGGCCAGCTTTGCGAAAGCAAGCACGGAAATCGCAAACCCGGAAGATGCGGCTCGGCTCGAGCGATATGTAAGCCTCTATCACCTGACGGTGCCAAGTAAGATCACTGGCACATGGGATTGCCTTTATGATCTGAAAGACCGGGGCGTCAGCTTGCACGCGATAACCAACTGGTCCGCTGAAACATGGCCAGTCGGCGTAAAGGTCCATCCAGAATTGGGCCAGGTTTTCGAGACGACGATCGTGTCTGGACAGGTGGGCATGATCAAGCCCAGCGTCGCGATCTTCCAACGTCTTTGTGACCGTGCTGGTGTCACCGCAGAGAGCTGCATCTTTATCGACGATGGTCCGCACAATTGTGTCGGCGCGAAGGCTGCCGGAATGGACGCGATCCATTTCACAAATCCCGACGCGCTCAGAGCCTCACTTGAGGCAAAGGGGGTCCTATGACCGACCAAGCGTACAACTTCGCCTATCTGGACGAACAGACAAAGCGCATGATCCGCCGCGCGATCCTCAAAGGGCTGGCCATCCCCGGGTATCAGGTGCCTTTCGCCTCGCGCGAGATGCCGATGCCCTATGGTTGGGGGACCGGAGGCGTGCAGGTCTCGGCCGCGGTGCTGACGCCAGACGACACGTTCAAGGTCATCGACCAGGGCGCGGATGACACCACCAATGCGGTGTCCATCCGCTCCTTCTTTGAACGCACTGCGGGTGTGGCCACCACGACAGCCACTTCGGAGGCAAGCGTGATCCAGACCCGTCACCGCATCCCCGAAGAGCCGCTGACCGAGGATCAGATCCTCGTCTATCAGGTGCCGATCCCCGAGCCTCTGCGCTTTTTGGAACCGCGCGAGAGCGAGACACGCAAGATGCACAGTCTTGAAGAATACGGGCTGATGCATGTGAAGCTTTACGAGGACATCAGCCTGCACGGCCATATCGCGACCTCCTACGCCTATCCCGTAAAAGTCGAGGGGCGCTATGTGATGGACCCGTCCCCGATCCCGAAATTCGACAATCCGAAACTGGGCGATATGCCCGCGATCCAGATCTTTGGCGCGGGCCGAGAACAGCGCATCTACGCACTGCCGCCTTACACGCAGGTTGTGAGCCTCGATTTCGAAGATCACCCGTTTGAGGCCTCAAAGGCTGATCAGCTGTGTGGGCTCTGTGGCGCCGAGGATAGCTATCTCGACGAGGTGATCACCGACGACACTGGCGGTCGGCTCTTTTGCTGCTCTGACACGGACTATTGCGAGGGCCGACGCAAGGCGGGCCACAGGGGCCCCGCCTTCCCGGGCAGCGAGGTAGCAGCATGACACCTCTTCTCTCTGTTCAAGGCATCACCAAGCGTTACGGCGCCCATATCGGCTGTGCCGATGTGTCATTCGACCTCTACCCCGGCGAGGTGATGGGGATCGTCGGCGAAAGTGGCTCTGGCAAGTCAACGCTACTCAATTGCATGGCTGGGCATCTGACACCCGATGCTGGGCAGGTCGTGTTCGACACGCGTGCCGACGGCCCCAAGGACACCATCACCATGTCTGAGCCCGAGCGGCGGATGCTGGGGCGGACGGATTGGGCCTTTGTCCATCAGCACGCACGCGACGGGCTGCGAATGGGCGTGTCGGCTGGCGGAAATGTCGGCGAACGGTTAATGGCCGTGGGCGAGCGCCACTATGGCGACATTCGCGGCAAGGCCACGGATTGGCTGGAACGGGTCGAGATTGACACCGCCCGCGTCGACGACCGCCCCACTACCTTTTCCGGCGGCATGCAACAGCGACTGCAAATCGCTCGCAATCTGGTGACGGGACCACGTCTTGTGTTCATGGATGAGCCAACAGGTGGGCTGGACGTTTCTGTGCAGGCCCGTCTTCTGGACCTGCTGCGCGGGCTGGTGCGGGACATGGGGCTGTCGGCGATCATCGTCACCCACGACCTTGCCGTGGTGCGATTGCTCGCGGACCGACTGATGGTGATGAAATCGGGCCATGTGGTCGAAGCCGGTCTGACCGATCAGGTGCTGGATGATCCGCAGCATGCCTACAGCCAGCTTCTTGTCTCTTCCGTTCTGCAGGTGTGAACATTGATTGACCTTAAAGACGTCTCGAAAACCTTCACTCTGCACAACCAGGGCAGCGCCGTGATCGAAGTCATCAGCGATGTGTCCTTTCACGTGGTACCCGGGGAGTGCGTGGCGCTGACCGGGGCATCGGGTACGGGCAAATCGACGCTGATGCGGATGATCTATGGCAACTACCTGACGCGGGTTGGGTCGATCTGCATCGGCGATGTGGACATCGTGCAAGCCGAGCCGCGAAAGGTCATCGCCCTGCGCCGCGAGGTTCTGGGCTATGTCAGCCAGTTCCTGCGGGTGGTTCCGCGCGTCCCGACGCTAGACGTTGTTGCGGACCCATTGCGGGCCCTGGGTGTGTCCGCCGAAGACGCTCAAGCACGGGCGCAAAACTTGCTGGCACAGCTCAACATTCCGGAACGACTTTGGACGCTGTCGCCGACAACGTTTTCCGGCGGCGAACAACAGCGCGTCAACATCGCCCGAGGTTTCGCCCATGACTACCCCGCACTGCTTTTGGACGAACCAACGGCTAGCCTGGATGCAACCAACCGCGACGTCGTACTCTCCCTGATCGAAGAGGCCAAAGCGCGCGGCGCGGCGATCATCGGCATTTTCCACGACGAAGCTGCACGGGCGCGTGTCTGCGACCGGGAAATTGACGTCAGTACCTTTACCCCTGGAGTTGCGGCATGACAGAGGGCCGCCTCATCGCGGTTGTTGGTCCATCCGGTGTGGGCAAGGACAGCGTGATGCAAGGCGTGGTCGAGGTCGCGCCGAAACTGCATCTTGTCCGGCGTGTTATTACGCGTGCGCCGGGTCTGGGCGGAGAAGACTACGATGCAGTCTCCGAGCCACAGTTTCAGGACCTGGTTCGCGATGGTGCACTCGCTGTCCATTGGGGCGCGCATGGGCTGTTCTATGGCATTCCGCAAACGGTAAGGCACCAGCTTAACGAGGGTACGGACTGCCTTGCCAACTTCTCGCGGAAAGCTCTTCGGGCGGGCGCAGATGCGTTTTCCAATTTCGTCGTTCTGAACATCACGGCCGAACCCGAGACCTTGGCGGCCCGGCTGAAGGCTCGGGGCCGCGAAACCGAGAGCGACATTGCCAGACGCCTGGCCGAGGCGGCGAAGCCTCTACCCGAAGGTCTGGACATCATCACAGTGTCCAACGACGGACCACTCGAGCAGACAATAGCGCGCGCTGCCCAGTTGCTTCAGCCCGTGAGCGTATAGCGATGGATCAGTTCAAAGCGCCCATCCTGCCGTTCGCCACACAGCGCGATCTGATCCATCACGAAAGGTGTGGGCAAATCTGGCAGGTGGTCCTGCAATGCATCCGTCCAACCTCGCAATTCATCTTCGGGCAACCGACCCGAGAGTGTTAGATGAAACCGGAACTCCTCGAACACGTAAGGGTAGCCCCACTGCGCCAGCAGCGCCTCTTGCCGGGTGCTCAGCCCCGCCTTGCGGCGGCGCGCAAGCTCTGCCTCGCGCGCAGGGGCGCGAAACATGTCGAGGTCGCGCACACAGGCCCCAGCCAAGCGCTGCAATCCGTCCATGGATCCCTTTGGCGTAAGCGCCAGAAACCGGCCAAGTGCCGTCAATTGCAAGCCATCACACGTTGCCGGGGAGAGCATTTCCGCAAGAGCAGCGGCAGCGTGTTCCAAGGCCTGCATTGTCTGACCTTCCGCCAACTTAAACGGCGGTTTCAGAGTGCCATGAAACCCGTATTTTCGCGGTGTCATCGTGATGTCATGCAAATCCGGCAAATCGAACTGACGCACGTCACGGCCTGTCACAACATCCCAGCCCAGCCATTTCGCGCCGAAATCGGCCAGCGCGCCCTCGGGCGGCACGTAGTAAATCGCAAAACGAGCGTATGACATGAATTCCCCTTTTCCCGCATCGTCTTTGACAAACGCATGTGACACCTCGATGTCAGCAGACCTTTGTCTTGCCAACGCACAGCTTGTTTTGCCAGATCGCGTGGCGCTTGGCGCAATGACAATCGAAGCAGGCATCATTACCGAGATCACTGAAGGCGACAGCCTCCCGACCGGCGCTTTGGATTGCGGCGGTGATCTGGTCCTTCCGGGTCTTGTGGAGTTGCACACCGACAATGTTGAACGCCACATCGAGCCGCGGCCTGAGGTCGATTGGCCCCATTTGCCTGCCCTTCTGGCTCATGATGCAGAACTGGCCTCTACCGGCATTACAACCGTGTTCGATGCCATGCGCGTTGGGTCCATACATTCGGGCAAAGGGCGCTATATCGACTATGCCCGTAAACTCGCCGACGAGCTTTTGGCCGCGCGCGCAGAAGGCATGTTCAAGATCAGCCACTTTCTCCACCTGCGCGCCGAAATATGCTCCGAGACCTTGCTTGAAGAATTGGCCGCCTTCGGCCCCGAAGATCGGGTCGGCATTGTCAGCCTGATGGACCACACGCCTGGACAGCGGCAATTCCGGGATCTCACGGCACTCAAAACCTATGTCACCAAGAAGCGCGGTATGAACGATGCCGAGTTTGCTGATCACGTGCAAAACCTGCTCGGCCTCCAAGATCGGTTCGGTGCCAAGCACGAGAAAGGCGCTGTGGCTGAGGCAACGCGTTTGGGCGCGGTGCTGGCCAGCCACGACGACACGACGGCAGAGCATGTCGTGACATCAGCCACCAACGGTGTTGGTTTCGCGGAATTCCCAACGACGGTCGAGGCAGCCCAGGCCTGCCGGGAACAGGGTATCGCTGTAATGATGGGCGCACCAAACCTGATCCGAGGTGGGTCGCACTCCGGAAATGTCGCGGCTGAGGAGCTGGCAAAACAGGACCTGCTGGACATCGTCTCATCCGATTATGTCCCTTCCGCGCTGCTGCTTTCCGCTTTCCATCTCGCTCGCATCTGGAATGATTTGCCGCGCGCAATTGCAACTGTGACACGCAACCCGGCGCAGGCAGCACGCCTCGACGACCGCGGTGTCCTAAAAGTCGGGATGCGGGGCGATGTTCTTCGGGTTCGCCAAACCGAGGCGACGCCCCTTCTGCGTGGGGTTTGGAGCCAAGGAACAAAAATTGGCTGAACTGGGTCTCGTTACTCAGAGAACGGCTTTGATCGCGCAACCAGCCATCGGGCAACCTCTGTTTCAGAGGCCCCCGAAAACTTAGCGGACTCGTTGGGGTCGAACTTATCTATGGCGAAGTCAAACACTCTGGGCGACTTTCGCCCCTTCGGCTTTCCCCTTGCCGCCCTTGGTGCTGGCGCTGAAATCATGCAGCACTTTGACAAAGCACTCGTTGGTGCCGACAGATGGCTGATGCAATTGGGGACGTTATCGGGCAACCCCGTTGCTGCGGCGGCACGGCACCTTCATGTCGCCCGGAAAACTGTCTCCATCGCTGGCAGTGACCGAAGCTGATCTTGCGCAAACAGAAGTTGCTGTCGAACGCGCGATGCAATTGCCGGATAACCAATTAGCAAAGGTATCCTGTTTGCCTCCTCTGACCGGGTGCACCGGGATTGCGCCCCGCTCACCCGCAAATCGTGATCCGCCCTGCCAGCCAATGCGACAGCAAGAACTGCGCAATAGACCCCTTGCGGGCCGGCCTCAGGCGCGGTTGATCCGAAGTCATTTCCGCGATCAGGTCTTCACGGCTCAGCCAAACTGCGTCTTCCAACTCGGCGGGGTCGAGATTGATTTTGTCGTCGGTTGCACGCCCCCAGCACCCTATCATCAGCGACGCGGGGAAGGGCCAGGGTTGACTTGAGAGATACCCGACCGCGTCCACCGGGATCCCCGCTTCTTCGTGTGTCTCGCGCCGCACCGCGGCCTCAATGGTCTCACCGGGCTCCATGAAACCGGCCAGCAGGGAATACATCCCCTCGGGCCATCCCGGAGATCGGCCCATAAGGACCCGGTCCCGATGCAGGATCAACATAATCACCACCGGGTCGGTTCGGGGGAAGTGATGTGTTCCGCAAGCGGTGCAGGTCCGTCGCCAACCGGCCAGCGAGACGCTTGACGGTGCGCCGCAACGGGCACAGAAGCGGTGGGTGTCATGCCAGGAAAACGCCCCTTTGGCGGCGGCCGCATTGCCGGCATCCTCCGCATGCAACATGCTCATTGTACCGCGCAGATCCAACAACGCCTGGTCGGGACCCATCGACGGATGACGGTTCAGGCTGACATCAGCGAACTGCGCCAACGCATTGGTGTCGGCATGCGGGTCCGCCCATGAGGAAATGTCATGGGCAAAGCGCGGGGCGCCATCCTGCAGACCCAGAAAGATCGGCGCCTCTGACGCCTCGGCCAGGATGGGTGCATCGGTCGGGATCCAGGCAAGGCGCGGTTCCGGACCGGTTGCATTGTCAAACAGTGCTTTGCCGCGCCAGAATACGGTGGTTCGTGCGGTCGGATCATCGGTCAGCAGCCGGTCGGCTGAGGCGCGCAGATGTCCGGCGCGATCGATTGTCCCGCGCCCGAACAGGACGTTTTCGCCGTTGATCATAAGTCTATCCTTGTCAGTCCCGCCCTTTCTAATGCGCCGGGCGGAAAACCAAAACCGCTTTTCGGCGGCCTTGCACAGCGCGGATGCGGCGTTATATTGAGAGGCGAGAGGTTGGCGCGGGCGAGCGCCTCGCCAACCCGGTCAGGTCCGGAAGGAAGCAGCCGTAACGAGCCCCGCTTGGGTCGTTGTTCAACCTCTCACCAGCAAAGTCCCATGGGCGATAAAAAACCCCGGTTCGCCGAAGCGCACCGGGGTTTTGGGTCCCAAGGGCCTTGGGTTTGTAATGGTTTATTCGACAAGGGCACGGGCGCCACTTGCGTCGACGCTAATCCGTGCGGCACAGCCATAGGCAGCGACGTCATCCGTCAGGTCCGGAAACAGGTTGAACAGTTCCTCGCGGATCTGGCTGTCAAGCTCGGCGACGGGGACGCGCCCGGGATGAAAGCTCTCTGACGGGGCGCCGTTGCTTTCAACGATTTCGTGCTTTTCAAACATGAAGTGGTAATAGGTCACAGGGTCTTCGGACGGCTCCTGGCGGATGCTGTGGTCGTTTACAAGATCCGAGGCACACACCAGTACCTCGTCCTGACCAAACAGGGCTTCGGCGCGCCACCCGCTGATGACCATCCGGTGGTTTGGCGAGACCAGGAGATCCCGCTCAGGGCAGCACTCGCCCAACGCCCCGGCTGCGATCCGAATGGCTGCCTGAGTCCCTCCCCGGCGCAGATAAACCTTGCCGATCCATTGGATGGGTTGCACATGACTGTCGACGGTATGGACCATATCGCCGATCTCAAGTTCCTCAATCGCGACAGGGCCGTCTTGTGTCTTGATCAGGGTGCCGGCGGCGAAGCAGGCAATCTTGGCCGGTGTATGCGCTTCGGGCTGGGTTCCAGATGACTCGTTACTGCGCATCACACACTCCTACAAAAGCAACCAACTTGGGGGTTGTCGGACGTGCCCGCGCTGCGGGCAGGTATCTTTTGGATGTCCCCCATTCATGCTGTGCCTCCGTAACCTACGCGACGATCCCCCCCCGGGGTTGCAAATCACGGCACGTTCGCGGCTGCACACTAGGGTTTCTGCAAGCCGAATGTGGCAAAACTTCGCCAAAATTGGATAAAAATCCGAATTGCGGCCTAAAGTTGCTGTTTGGTTTATGAAGCCGAGCGGTGGCCGGACAGGCGGCGCCCACCCGGAACCGGACAACACGCCGCTTCGCTGGCAATCCGAGGTTTCGCCGCACCGCCCTTTCTGCTAGGCGAAGATATGCCAGCCGAGGATTCAGCCGACCCCAAACCTTATCAGGTCCTTGCGCGGAAATACCGTCCTGCCAAATTTGACGATCTGATCGGGCAGGAGGCCATGGTCCGCACCCTGCGCAATGCGTTCGAGGCGGACCGGATCGCCCATGCGTTCGTGATGACCGGTGTTCGCGGCGTGGGTAAGACCACGACGGCCCGAATTATCGCCAAGGGACTGAACTGCATTGGACCCGACGGTTTGGGCGGTCCGACGACTTCGCCCTGCGGCCAATGCGAGCCGTGTCGGGCGATTGCCGAGGGGCGGCATGTGGATGTGCTTGAGATGGACGCCGCAAGCCGCACGGGGGTCGGTGATATCCGAGAAATCATCGACAGCGTGCGTTACCGTGCTGCATCGGCGCGCTTCAAGATCTATATCATCGATGAAGTTCATATGCTGAGCACATCGGCGTTCAACGCTTTGCTCAAGACCCTTGAAGAGCCGCCGGCGCATGTGAAGTTCATTTTCGCCACCACAGAAATTCGCAAGGTGCCTGTTACCGTGCTGAGCCGGTGTCAGCGGTTCGATTTGCGTCGGATCGAGCCCGAGGTGATGCTTGAGCATCTTACCGGCATTGCGGCGGCGGAAGGCGCGCAGCTGAGCGATACGGCCTTCGGCCTTCTTACCCGTGCGGCCGAAGGGTCGGTGCGCGACGCGCTCAGCCTCCTGGACCAGGCCATCGCCCATGGACATGGCGAGGTTTCGGGGGATCAGGTCCGCGCGATGCTGGGCCTTGCGGATCGGGGCCGCGTGATGGACCTGTTCGAGATGATCCTGCGTGGCGATGCCGCGGGCGCTTTGGCGGAACTATCGGAACAATATGCGGATGGGGCGGACCCGCTGGCGGTGCTGCGGGATGTGTCCGAGGTGACGCATTGGGTCTCGCTGGTCAAGATAACGCCGGAGGCGGCCGACGATCCGACGGTAAGCCCGGCCGAACGCGACCGGGGGCGCGAGATGGCCGGACAGCTCAGTATGCGGGCACTCACGCGGATGTGGCAGATGTGTCTCAAGGCGCTTGACGAGGTCGCGAACGCACCCAGCCCCATGATGGCGGCGGAGATGGCGGTCATTCGCATGACCCATATCGCCGATCTGCCGACGCCAGGCGAGTTGGTCCGACGCCTTCAGGATGAACAGCCCCCGGCCACGGCGCCCGGCCGCGCTGCGCGCGGGCCAGAGCCGGCTTCGGTACCGCCACCGGCGCAGGCACTGCGGACCGACAACACACAAACGGCGGTGGCAATGGCCTTACCGGCCGCGGCCGGGCTGGAGCGGTTCGCGACGTTCGACGATGTGGTGGCGCTGATCCGAAAACGGCGGGATGGACGCCTGCTGGTGGAGGTTGAGGGAACCTTGCGGTTGGTGAAATACGCGCCAGGCCGCATCGAGTTTGCGCCCACCGAGGACGCCCCCCGGGATCTTGCGGCCCGGCTGGGGCGGCAGCTGCAACTATGGACCGGCGTGCGCTGGGCCGTTTCGGTTGTTTCGGAGGGCGGTGGGCAGACCATAGCCGAAGTCCGTGCCGCGCATCGGACAGATCTGGTTGGGCAGGCGATGCAACATCCGCTGGTGCAGGCGGTTGTGGCTGCCTTTCCCGGCGTAACGGATCAGGATATTCAGATAAACGAGCCTGAACCACAGCGCCCAGACATGGTGGATAGCGCCGAACCGGATGAAACATGGGATCCGTTGGATGACGGTTTTGATTGAGAACAAGCGACGAAAGGGTTTGCGATGATGAAGGGACTGGGCGGTCTGGGCGACATGGCCAAGATCATGAAGCAGGCACAGGAAATGCAGTCGAAGATGTCCGAAGCGCAGGACGCGCTGGACCACATCACCGTAACCGGCGAGGCCGGTGCCGGTTTGGTCACTGCCACCGCGACCGCCAAGGGTGAGCTGACCGGACTGAGCATCGATCCGTCAATATTCTCCCCCGACGACAAGGAAGTGGCGGAGGATCTTATCCTTGCGGCAATAAAAGACGCGCAGTCACGCGCAAGCGCGCGGGCGCAGGACGAAATGGCGAAGATAACCGAAGGGCTGGGGTTGCCGCCGGGAATGAAACTGCCATTCTGAGCCATAATTCCGTGTCCGGGAGACAACGGCGGGCATCGAGTACTTACGAAGGGTGGGGAGGGCCATGTTTCAGCCAGTCATAAGTGGCACGGGCGTTTTCACGCCCCCTCACGTGATTACGAATGACGCGCTGGTCGCGACATACAACGCCTATGCGGACGCGCAGAACGCGGCCCATGCTGAGGAAATTGCTGCCGGGACACAAACTGCCCTGCTGCACTCTGACGCCGAGTTCATCTATTCCGCCAGTGGTATCCGCCAGCGTCATGTGATGGACAAGACCGGCGTGCTGGATCCGGAGGTGATGCATCCGCTGCTCAGACAGCGGAGTGATGACGAGCCCGGGGTCATGGCCGAGATGGCTGTGGACGCTGCCAAGGGTGCCATGGAGCAGGCGGGGCTTGAGGCGCAGGACCTTGGAGCCGTCATCGTCGCCGCCTCGAACCATGAGCGGGCTTATCCGGCGATAGCGGTTGAAGTCCAGCAGTTGCTGGGGATCGAGGGGTTTGGCTTTGACATGAATGTGGCCTGCTCGAGCGCTACCTTTGGCATTCAGGCGGCGGCGGACATGATCCGGTCCGGCTCGGTCAACTCAGTGCTGATGGTTAACCCCGAGATATGCTCGGCCCATCTTGAGTGGCGGGACAGGGATTGCCATTTCATTTTCGGCGATGTCTGCACGGCGGTTGTCCTGCAGCGATCTGAGGATGTCAAAGGTCCGCACTGGGACATACTCGGGACGCGCTGCCTGACTCAGTTTTCAAACAACATACGGAACAATGACGGTTTCTTGCGTCGCACCCGGCCCGATGGAATGGCAGACCGCCGTGACATGCAGTTTATGCAGGAGGGGCGCAAGGTCTTTAAACAGGTGGTGCCGATCGTGGTCGAGCATATCTCGGGCCAACTCGCGGACCTCGGCATTGATGCCGCGCAGCTTAAACGGTTATGGCTCCACCAGGCCAACAAGACGATGAATGACTTTGTCGGTAAGCGTGTTCTGGGACGTACGCCGGAACCGGCCGAGCAACCGAACATCCTGCAGGATTATGCAAATACCTCGTCGGCCGGATCCATAATTGCCTTTTCCCAGCATTCCGAAGACCTCAGCGACGGGGATCTAGGGGTGATATGCTCGTTCGGTGCGGGGTATTCCGTGGGATCTGTGGTACTGCGGCGCGTGACCTGAACGATCTGATCCGAACCGAAGCCCGTCACCCTTTCCGAACCGATGGTTCAGAAAAAGGGTGACGTCAGCGAAAGCGCCCCCTCAACACGTCGGCGCACGCACAGCCGACAATCAGCGCCTAGACTCCAGCACAAACACAACTCGTTACAGCTTTTTATTCGCATGGCCGGCTGGGGCTGCACTGTCTCACCGGGAACACTTGACCGCATTTGTTTTGCCATGGACAAGCTAGGGTATGACCGAAGCAAACAAGGATATTGAACGGCTGGTGGATCTGCTGGCCAAGCTGCCAGGGCTTGGCCCGCGGTCAGCGCGCCGCGCGGTCCTTACCATGATCAAGAAACGTGCGCTGGTGATGGAGCCCCTGGCGCGTGCCATGGCGGAGGTCGCCGCGACGGTCCGGGAATGCGAAACCTGCGGCAACATCGGGACGGCACGGATCTGCGAGATCTGTCTGGATCCAAAGAGGCAGCAGGACACGATCTGTGTGGTCGAGGATGTGGCCGACCTATGGGCCATGGAACGCGGCCGCAGTTTTCGCGGTCGGTATCACGTCTTGGGTGGCGTGCTCTCGGCGCTTGACGGTGTCGGGCCAGACGAACTTCGGATCCCGGCACTGGTCGCCCGTGTTGAAGCGGGCGGTGTGACCGAGGTGATCCTTGCGCTGAATGCTACAGTGGATGGGCAGACGACCGCGCACTACATCGCTGATGCGCTCGAGACTGCAGGGATCGAGGTAACCTCGCTTGCACAGGGGGTCCCGATCGGTGGTGAACTGGATTACCTGGATGACGGCACGATTTCGGCAGCACTTCGCGCCCGAAAGGCGGTCTAGGCGCGCTACTTCCTCAGGCGCGCCTCGCGCCGGGCAATATAAAGCGTGGCGGCGATGATGATGGCAGCGCCGACCAGAGTTGGACGGTCCGGAACCTCGTTATAGAATACAAAGCCAGAACCGCCGATCAGCACAAGGCGGAGATATGTGATTGGCGCGAGGACCGACGCCTCCCCTTTGGCGTAGGCGAGGATATCCGCATAGCCGCGTAACGCACCGCCGACGACCACGATCCCCAGAATGAACCACGCCCATCCGCTGGATGGCATGGACCAGACCGGTGCGGCGATGGGCAGGGACACCAGCAGCGTGATGACAACCGATGACATATAGGCCGAGTTCGCCCCATCCGCCGCCACCAGTCCGCGCGAAAGCGTCAGGGCCACGGCAAACATTGCCGACGAGGCGAGCGCTGCCAGCATTGCCGGTTCAAATGGCTGCAAACCCGGACGCAAAATGATCGCAGCCCCCACAAACCCGGCAGCCACAGCCGCTGCGCGCCGCAGCCCGACACGCTCACCCTGAAAGATCACCGAGAGTATGGTCGCAAAAATGGGTGCGGTGAAAAACAGGACTGTCGTTGTCGCCAATGGCAGGTTGGCAAGCGTGTAAAACCCCAGATGGGTCGACAGCCCGATCAGGCCGCCGCGCAGGATATGTAAGCCCGGGCGGCTAAAGTGCATGTCCCGCGTCTTGGGCAGAACGATCAAGGCCACGGCGAGACCGGCCATTATGATGGCAGACCGCAGCACAACGATCATGCGGCTATCAACATCGGTCGACAATTCCCGTACCGCGACGGACATGGCGCTTGCGCCGACGACTGACACCAGCATCCAGAGGATGCCACGGATATTGTCCGGGTCAGTGGTACTACGGCCCGCCGGTGCAGGCTGCGAAAGGGGAGGATGTGCGACCATAGGACAGCCCTAGGCCTGTTGGACGGGATTGGCAATCGGCACGACGCTCTTGGTGGCCAGCCGGTCGAAGATCCTGGTGACGTAGGGCGTACAACTGCCTGTGGACCCGTGGGTCTAGTTCTTGTGCGCCTCCCGACTGCCACGACGCATTGCTTTTTTGAGATTGGCGGCGAATGCCGACCGCGCCTCGGGGGTCATGGCGTTGATGCGAGTGATCAGAATCTCACGGGTTTCGGCGCCCAGATCCTCCCATTGGGTCGACTGACGCTCAAGCGTCGCGCGCAAGTCGTCCTCGGAGAAGGGTTCGGCCGTGAGCGCTTCCAAAAACGCGGCCCGGGTCTCGCGCAATTGCCTGCGATGGGTGCGCAGCGCGTCGCCCCGGCCCTTAAGGTCCATGTGCAACGCGGCCTGATCCGCCTCGGGCATGGCGCGGTGCATGCGGCGAAACCCGTCGACCAGAGGGCTGCCGGCGATTGCGCTATCCCGGTACGGACCACCGCGCAGGGCGATCCCGGCGACCAGTCCGGCGATTGCCAGATTGAGCGCCAAGGACACGACCAGCAGCAGCTTGGCCCAACGGGGCATGCGTGTTTGTGGGACGTCGTTCATAGATCAGACTCCAAGAGAAACCCGGTGAACGGATCCTCAAAGACCGTTTCGGTGCCCTGAAAGGACAACAGCGCATCGCCCGCGACCGTGGAAACCGAGGCCGGGTCCAGATACCCGACGGTCAGTCCGGCAAGTGCTGCGCCGCCCAGGGTAACAATGCTCTGCCAGCCGCCCCATCTGCGCCCGGGGCGCGGACGGCGAACCAGGGCTGCGGTTGGCATTTCGGCCAGCGCATCGGCCATCACCTGCTCAAGGAACATAGGTGACGTGGGCGGGGTTGCCTGCCGAAGAGCGGCAAAATCCGAGTCCAGTTCCGAAGGCCGGGGATCGTTGGAATCTGTCATCTTAATCGTCCTTGTAGCTCAGCGCGCGCCGCCGCGCAGCCAGCAAGTCCGAAAGCCTTCGTCGCCCCCGTGCTTGCAAGCTTTCGACGGCGTCGACCGTCAAATCCATAATTCCCGCGATTTCGGGGTTCGACCGTTCTTCCAGATGCCGCAGGACAACCGCAAGGCGTTGCCTTTCGGGCAGCTTCTGCAGTGCCGCGCTCAGCGCGTCGGCCCGGTCGCTTTGCATCAGACGGGCCGCGGCATCCGGGCTTTCGTCTGCCGGGTCGTGCCCCTCGGGCAACGTCTGCGTCCGGGTGCGGCGCAGTCGGTCGGTACAGAGGTTTGCGGTGACGCGGTAAAGCCAGGTTGAGATCTGCGCCTCGCCAGCGCGCCACTTGGGTGCGATGCGCCATAGCCTGAGCATCGCTTCCTGCGCCACTTCCTCGGCTTCGGGCTCCGAGCCCAGCATCCGCCGGGCCAGTGCCAGCGCGCGGGGCGCCTGAACTTCGACCAACGTCCGTGCGGCACCTGCGTCGCCCGCCGCATAGGCGGCCAGCAACTCCGCGTCCCGCAACGCCTGGGATACCGCAGGGTCTTCCCCGCGTCGGGCAGCATGGGTCTCGTCCAGTGACATCATCCGCCTCAAGTATGCCCGCACGCATCACAGCACATAACCCCTCATTCGCCCCGTCGGCCAAACCGCTGACGTGCTCCCGCGGCCGCTTCTTCGGCCTCGGCCCTGGTCACCACGCCATCGCTGTTACGGTCGATCCGGTCGAATATCCAGCCCGGTTCGCGGCGTGGCGACGGTAACTCGGACGCCGAGAGCCTGTTGTCCCGGTCGCTGTCGAACCGGGCAATCATCCGATCGATACGGGCGACAGCATCACTCCCGCCATCCCGTGCGCGGGCGCGAGTCAGCAGCTCCTCCTTGCTCAGGTACCCGTCCGCATTTGCATCCGCATTCGAAAAGCGGTTTGCCGCGGCGCCGATGAATTCAGCGCGGCTGAGCACGCCATCGGCGTTGCTGTCCGCGCGGGCAAACGGATCCCCCGTCTGATCGGGGCTTTGCGCCGTCGCGGCGCACGTAAGGGCGAGTATCAGTATCGCCGTAGCGGCAACATCGTTCACGATTGGCGGCATGACGTGTCCTTTGGTTGAGCGCGGGAGTGCGATTGTTTATGACGGGTTTTACGGGGTGGCGCGGAGATTCCGTCGCAGAATTTTTTGGCTATCAGAAGCCGCGGCATCCCGCCGCAAGTCAGCGTGTCTCAGTGTCCCCGATGGCGAAACGGTATAGGATTGAGGCTACAAACAGGTGATACTCATGGCAGATGCTTTCGTTGTCGATCCGGCCGATACAGCCGAACGAGATACCAAGCAGGCGGTATGGCGCGGCTGGCGCCGGACGTGCCCGAACTGCGGTTCGGGCCCCCTCTTTCGCGGCTACCTTACGGTGCGGGACCGCTGCGCCGTGTGCGACGAGCCATTGCATTTTCATCGGGCCGATGACGGTCCGGCGTGGGCCACCATATTGATTGCAGGCCATATCATGGCGCCGCTTATGCTGAGTGTTTTCACGGCGTTCAGACCGGACGCATGGGTCATGGCGCTTGGCTTTTCGGTCGCCTTTACGCTGCTTTCCTTGTACCTGCTTCCGCGTATCAAAGGGGCGTTCGTCGGCTTTCAGTGGGCCCGCCGTATGCACGGGTTCGGCGGTTCAGATACGGTTTCGGACACATCCGGGCGCTGAGCCCTGTCCGCCGATGTCTGATGACCTTCCGATCCGTGATGCGGCAACGCTGGTCCTGCTGCGCGATCCGGCAACCACGCCCAAGGTGCTGATGGGACAACGGGGAACCGGTGCGGCCTTTATGCCAAACAAATTCGTCTTCCCGGGGGGGCGGGTGGACGATGCCGATCGCGAAGGCGACGCCGGGTTCTTGGATCCTGGGGATATGGTACGGCTGGCATCCGACAGCGCCGTGCCGCCGCAGGCGCTGGCCACTGCCGCGGTCCGAGAGCTGCGTGAGGAGACCGGATTGACCTTGGTTGGCGCGGCGTTGAGGTTTTTCCTTCGGGCGATAACGCCGCCCGGACGTCCGCGCCGGTTCGATGCCCGGTTCTTTGTATGCGCGGCAGACGGGATTGCCGGGGATCCTGATGATTTCTCCCAGGCGGATGGGGAATTGCGTCATCTGGGCTGGATCGGGCTTGACGCGGCGCGTGATCTCGATCTGCCGTTTGTGACCAAAGTTGCGCTTGCAGAACTGGCAGAGATTGTGGTGGACCCCACCGCAGCCCGCCCGGTACCCTTTCTGGACAACAGGTCAGCGGTTTCGCGGTTTAGGGCATTGTAGCCGGGGTTCTGCTTGACACCCACGCCCGCGTGTGTAGAACGCAGACTTCGCATTCACCCTGCCGCCGGACTGCCGGCGAGGAGACGTAAGATGGCAAAGCCCACCACGATCAAGATACGGCTGAATTCCACCGCGGATACCGGCCATTTCTATGTGACCAAGAAAAACGCCCGCACGATGACCGAGAAGATGGTTGTGAAGAAGTACGACCCGGTGGTGCGCAAGCATGTCGAGTACAAAGAAGGCAAAATAAAATAGTTTCGACAAAGGTGTCGCATGAGGCAGGCCGTACGGGCGATCGTGCGGCTTTTTCTTTTGGCCCCTCACCTCGTTTGATGGGGTGGACGGTGCGCGAGACGGTAAACATTCTGCGGTGTGCGAGGTTTTATGCGCCGGGCCAAAAGCGCCAATTGAGCGCTGGCGCGCAAGTCCATACGCGCTGACGCGCTGGAAAGGTGCGGATGTGACGCCTTTGAGGGAAGCAGCACTGGCGGTTGACCTCGCCGCCGCATACGTTTGGCCTGGGGATGGGAAACGGGGCCGTTGTGGAGACTCTCGACTATCATGTTCGGGTGGCGGATGCCGGGGATGTTCCCGGTGTCGAAGCGCTGCTTGAGCGATCTTACCCGCAGCTTCTGAAAGCGGATTATCCGCCGTCGGTCATGGTCTCGGCCGTGCCTATGCTGGTGCGTGCGCAACCTGCTCTGATCGGGTGCGGAACATATTACGTGGCGGAAACCGTTGGCAAACACATCGTTGGGGCAGGTGGCTGGACGTTGCGCAATCCCGCGACGGGCCGCCGGGAGGGCGCGATGGGCAGCATCCGGCACTTTGCGACCGATCCCGCGGTGTTGCGCCAAGGGGTCGGGCGGCAGCTGATGCGGCGATGCCTGGTTGATGCCATTGATGCCGGGATGGAAGGAATGCTGTGCATTGCGACCCGTACAGCGGTCCGTTTCTATCAGGCGATGGGTTTCAGGACGACCGGCGAGGTGATCGTGGAATTGAAGCCCGGGGTCCGTTTTCCCGCTGTCAACATGCGGCGCGATTTCGAAGACGGCGCATCCTGAACGAAAAAGGCCGGCGTGATCGCCGGCCTTTGCAACTGAACAGTGTTCGCTGAGTCTGTTGCTACTGTTACTCGCGATTGCCCAGGAACTGGAGCAAGAACATGAACATGTTGATAAAGTTGATGTACAGGCTCAGCGCGCCCATGATCGCGGCTTTGCCCAACCATTCCGTTGCACCGGCATGGGCCATCTGAAGGTAGTCGTTCTTGATCCGCTGCGTGTCATAGGCGGTCAAGCCAGCAAAGATGAGCAAGCCAAGCACCGTGATCGCAAAGTGCAGCGCTGGAGAGCCCAGGAAGATGTTGATGATCGACGCGACGATCAGGCCAATCACACCCATGATCAGGAAAGAGCCCCAACCCGATATATCTTTCTTGGTGGTGTAGCCCCACAAGCTAAGACCGGCGAAGGCAATCGCGGTCACAAAGAACGTTTGCACGATCGACACCCCGGTGAAGACCGAGAAGATCCAGCTGATCGACACACCCATCACGGCGGAAAACGCGTAGAAGAAGAGCTGCGCCGCACTCTCGGACATACGGTTGATCATGCCCGAGAACACAAACACCATTGCCAGCGGGGCAAACATGATGACCCAGCCCAGCAGGTTAGGTTGAAGTGTCACAGGATCCCGCAGGATCGCCTGGAGGGCCGGAGCGGTGCCGAAGCCCCACGCTACCGCGCCGGTGACGCCCATGGCGACCGACATCAACCCGTAGACTTTGTTCATATGCGCGCGCAGACCCTCGTCAATGCTCGCGGTGCGAACACCTGCGGATGAAGCCGTGCGGCGGACAGTATCAAATTCGGCCATTATAATCCTCCATAGAAGACATGTTGCAGGAAAACCTGCGCAGTCGATACCAGATAATATTGGCAGGTTGCCCCTGTTTTTCAAGGGCCGTTGGCGCTGTGCTCCGTTCATTTGGAGCAAATTTGTGCACAATTACCTGCGACATGTTGTACCCTATTCGCGCGCGCGGAGGATCCCGGCCGGGCGCGCGGTCAGGGGTCTCCAGGCAAACGCCAGTCCTGCTACAAGAGATGCCAAAGCGCCGCCGGCGACAATCGCGAACGCCGAGACCGGTTCGAAGCGGTAGTCTGTGTCCATGACGAATGTCATCACACCCCATCCCGCCAGGGCCCCGGCGATGATGGCAACAATCCCCGCAGCCGCTCCCAGAATGGCGGATCGCAGGGCAAAGCTTGCAAGGATACGACCACGTGTCGCCCCGAGCGTCTTGAGCACTGCGGCCTCGAAAACACGCCTCCGTTCTCCGGCGGCCGCGGCGCCGATCAACACGACAAATCCGGTGATCAGGGTAGCGGCCGCGCCATATCGCGTTGCTGCGGACAGGCCGTCCAGCGCCTCGCTGATCCGCGCGATTGCATCCCGGACCCGCACCGCCGTTATATTGGGATAGAGATCGGCAAGCCGACGCAGCAATGGCGCTTCGGAGGCTTCGTCGGAGTAGACGGTGGCGATATGCGTGTGTGGTGCTCCTGCCAAGGCACCGGGATTGAGGATCATCAGAAAGTTGATACCCATATCCTGAAACTCCACGATACGCAGGTTGGCGATTTCGGCGGTGAGGTCGCGACCAAGGATATTGACCGTCACCGTATCGCCTATGCCGATACCAAGCTCCATCGCCTCTTCCTCGGCAAAACTCATCAGCGGCGGGCCGTCATAGTCTTCGGGCCACCAGTTGCCTTGGGTGATGGCCGCCCCTTTTGGTGGCTGGGTTCCATAGCTGACACCACGGTCGCCGCGCAGGGTCCAGTGCCCCTCGCCATTGTTGCGGGCACGCACATATGCGCCCGCATTCTCACCGTTAATCTGGGTAATGATGCCCCGCAGCATGGGGGCCGTCTCGATCTCGGACACGCCTGATGTGGCCATGCCTTCGGTCAGGAAACCATCCAGCTGATCGTTCTGAATATCGACGAAGAAGTAGGAGGGGGCGATCTCGGGCAGGTCGCCCTCGATGGCGCCGCGCAGGTTGCTGTCGATCTGGCCGATGGTTGCAAGCACGGTCAGCCCGAGCCCAAGGGACAGGGTGACGGAAGTCGTTTCGCCTCCCGGCCCACTGACCGCGCCAAGCGCGAGGCGCAGTCCCGACCTGCCACGGGTGAAAGGTGCGCGCGAGGCGCGGGCGGTGGCCCAACGGGTGGCCCGTGCCGCCAACATCAGCACCGCGAGGGACGCCAGGATGCCCGCTGCCGACCAAAGCGCCAGGATCGGAATGCCGGACAGAAGCGCTGCGCTGACCACAAACCCCGCAACCAGTACCCCCAGAGAGGCGATGAAGATCGGCGCCGGCAACCCGGCGTCGCCCGAGGTCGCGTCGCGGAACAGGCCCGCTGCGCGGATCTGCTGGGCGCGCGCCAGCGGCCAGAGGGTGAAGATCAGCGCCGTCATCAGGCCGTAGAATGCGGCTTCGAGAAGGGGGAACGGATAAAATCCAAAAACCGCTGGTATCGGCAGACGTTCGAGGATCAGCGGCGAAAACAGCCAAGGGATTCCCGCGCCAAGGATCAACCCGATCACCACACCGATCAGGGCCAGAACGCCGATCTGGATCATGTAGACGGCAAAGATCGTTCGGCCCTGCGCTCCCAATGTTTTCAATGTCGCGATGGTATTGGTCTTACTGTCCAGGTAGCTGCGGACGGCGGCAGATACGCCGACCCCGCCCACGGCCAGCCCGGCCAGTCCGACGATCACCAGAAACGCGCTCAGCCGGTCCACAAAGACTGAAATCCCGGGCGTTCCCCTCCGGTTATCGCGCCACCGCAGACCATTGTTCTCAAACTCCGAACGGACATCGCGGCGCAAAGCGTTAAGTCGGGCATCGGGCGGCAGTTTCAGACGGTAGGCCGTATCGAACAAGGTCCCGGAGGTGATCAACCCGCTGTCCGCGAGATCCTCGGTCCGGACGATGATCCGGGGGCCCAGCGCGAAACTTGACGTAACCCCGTCCGGTTCGCGCGTCAGCACCGCCATCAGGCGAAAGGCCTGCGTGCCCAGGGAGAGCGTGTCACCCGGGCTGAGGCCCAAACGATCTACCAGGACGCGTTCCGCGACCAGACCCGGCAGCCCCTCGGACCCGGCAAGCGCTTCGGCCAGCGGTATCTGCGGCTCCAGCCCGACCGAGCCGTACAAGGGATAGGCCGCGTCGACCCCCTTGACCTGAGTGAGCGCCCGCTCGGTCTGATCGCCCTCGCGCACCACCGCCATGGAGCGGAAATCCACCACCTCCGATACGGTAAGCGCATTTTCATCCATCCAGGCGCGTTCAGGCTCTTCGGCAAAGCGATAGGTGAACCGAACCTCGGCGTCGCCTCCGAGAAGCGACGATGCCTCGCGCGTCAGGCCTTCCTGTATTGCATAGCGGACCGAGCCAACGGCGGCGATAGCCGCCACACCCAGGGCAAGGCAGGCGAGAAAAATGCGAAAGCCGCGCAGACCGCCGCGCAGTTCACGGGCTGCGATACGGCGGGCCGCAGTAAACTGTGAGGTCATTCGGCCGCTTCCGGTAGGGCATCCAGCATACCGTCCCGCAGTCTTACGACCCGGTCGCAGCGGTCGGCCAACTCGCGAGAGTGCGTGACGAGGACCAGTGTCGCGCCATGGCGGTCCCGCAGACCGAACAGCATGTCTATGATCGCGTCACCGGTCGCCCCGTCCAGATTCCCTGTCGGTTCGTCTGCAAGCAGGATCTTGGGTCGCGGTGCGGCAGCTCGGGCAAGGGCAACGCGCTGCTGTTCACCGCCGGACATCTGGCTGGGATAGTGATCCACCCGATCACCCAGCCCGACGGCAACCAGCTCCTCCTGCGCGCGGTCAAAGGCGTCCCGTGCACCGGCCAGTTCAAGCGGCGTCGCAACGTTTTCAAGGGCCGTCATCGTCGGGATCAGGTGGAAAGACTGGAACACCACACCCATATGATCGCGGCGGAAAAGTGCTAGATCATCCTCGCCCATGGCTGTCATGTCATGCCCCAGGACCGATACGATCCCGCCCGTGGCGCGCTCAAGACCGCCCATGATCATAAGGAGAGAAGATTTGCCCGATCCGCTTGGTCCGACCAGACCCAAAGACTCGCCACGGCCGACTTCCAGGGTTATCCCGCGCAGGATATCCACCATTCCAGCGTTGCCCATAAGCGAAAGGTGGGTGTCGGTGAGCAGTATTACCGGATCATGCATCAGTCATTTGTCCAATCGGTGGTCTATGCTTCGATATGGGGCTCTGCGCGCGTCACGCAACGCCTGTGTCGTTGCGGGTGTTGCAATTGTTGCTCTAGGTACGCAGGTAAGTGCGGGGCAGATCACCATCGCAGCGCTTGGCGATAGCCTGACCCAGGGTTTTGGGCTACCGCCCGAAGATGGATTTGTCCCCCAGTTGGAAGCCTGGCTGAGGTCAAATGGCGTGGCTGATGTGACGGTGCTGAACGCGGGTGTCTCGGGCGATACCACTGCGGGCGGTCTGGCGCGTGTCGCCTGGACCCTGACTGACGATGTGGATGCCATGATCGTCGCACTTGGTGGAAACGATCTGCTGCGCGGCATCGAGCCTGCAACTTCGCGCGCAAATATCGATGGCATTTTACAGGCGGCCGCTTTGGCAGAGGTGCCGGTCCTGTTGTCGGGTATGCGAGCACCAGCGAACTACGGTCCGGACTTCAAGGAGGACTTCGATACAATGTACCCGGATCTGGCGGCGGCATATGATGCGCTGCTGCATCCGTTCTTTCTGGAGGGGTTGGGCGCAGGCGAGGATCTGGGCGCCGCCCGGGCGCTGCTTCAGCCCGACGGCATCCACCCCAACCAGGAGGGTGTCGCGCGCATCGTCGCGCAGATCGGCCCGTTTGTTCAGGAGTTGATCGAACGCGCCGAAAACTGATCCGACGCGTTCAGACTAGCTGTGCATTCTGGGCGCATAGCTCCGCCTAGCGGCGGTGCATGTCGAATGGCAGCCCCGGGTTTTCGACCCCGTCCAGCCCCATGTCGCGGCGGGCATCTTCATCCAGCCGGCCAAACGCGACGTGCTGGCGATGCGCCGCGTCCCACGCGAGCAACTTGGCCAGCGCGCGGCGCAAGATCCCGCCGGACACATGTGTTGGCCGGGGGGTAGCGATTGCGGTTTGTGTCAACTGGTTATGCATCTTTAGCTCCGGTGTTAGTCAATCCCGCGGTTTGGGATTTATGATACTGGTTACGAGGCGGGTTCACGTCTTCCGTGGTGTGTGTCTTAGTCGGGACCTTGGCGGGCTACTGTTACTTCCGGCACAGCCCAGGGGGCATCCTTTTCCACGTTGTGCGTTTTGGCACAGTCTGTCATCGACACTGCGCAACCGCCGGGCGGCGGCTGCGCAGTGCACACTATTTCCGGCGCAGTTGTTCCGGTGGCTCCCAATGCGGCCTTTGCGGTTTGGTATCGATCAATCCAATGTCCCTCTTGAGATGATCGTCCAGCCGGGACACAGCTATGCGCTGCCGGTAACGCGCATCCAGGGCCAAAAGCCCGTCTCGCATCCATCGCAAGAACGAGGGCTTCCGTGTCACGCAAACGGGCGCTTGTGTGGTCAGTGTTGGCATCGCATCCTCCATTCTGAGTGTTGATGTGTTTGCGGGTATCCATCGCGGATGTTGATTTATATGGATGGTTTCGATACATAAGTGAAACGAATGATTCACATGAGATACATCACAGGGTGTGATATGCCGCGTAATCTGGATCTGACTGCAATTCGCGCTTTTGTAACTGCGGCGGAGGCTGGCGGTGTGACACGGGCGGCCAAGCGGCTGAACCTGACACAGTCCGCCGTATCGATGCAGCTCAAGCGGCTTGAGGTCTCTCTTGGTCAGGAATTGTTGGATCGATCGGGGCGTGCCATCGCG
This sequence comes from Pseudomonadota bacterium, assembly GCA_039190275.1. GTDB lineage: Bacteria > Pseudomonadota > Alphaproteobacteria > Rhodobacterales > Rhodobacteraceae > Halovulum. The sequence goes on from JBCCYF010000023.1 coordinate 47,452, forward strand.
GTGACCGCACATGGTGAGAAGTTGCTGAGCTACGGCCGCCGCATGCTGGCGCTGAACGATGAGGTTTGGTCGCTGATGAATGATGCGCAGTTTGAGGGTGAGTTGCGAATAGGTGTGCCCCACGACATCGTGTACCCGTACATTCCGGGCGTTCTGCAACGCTTCGCGGCCGATTGTCCGCGGGTGCGTGTTGAGCTTATTTCCTCGTTCACGCGTCGTCTAAAGGAGCAGTTCGAACATGGTGAGGTGGACATTATCCTGACCACCGAGCGGCAGTTGGACGAAGGTGGGGAAACCCTGATCGCCAGGCGTCTGACCTGGGTGGGCGCGCCTGGTGGTGCGAGCTGGCGCCAAAGACCGCTGCGGCTGGCTTTTGAGACCGGATGCATTTTCCGTCCCATGGTTCAAAGCGCGCTGGATGAGGCGGGCATAAGCTGGGACATGGTGGTCAATTCGGACAGTACGCGGACAGTCGACGCCACGGTGTCGGCGGACCTTGCCGTGCATGCCAATCTGTATGGCAGCGTGACCCCCTATCTTGAATCCATTGAGCATGGTGGCGCCCTGCCGGAGTTGGAGCAGGTTCTGATAAACATGTATTGTGCAACAGGCAGCGACAGGCCGATGGTTGATATGCTGGCAAGCTATGTCCGGCAAGCCTATAGCGAGGATCTGCGCATAGCCGCACAATAACGGGACAACACAGCGCTTCAGCCCTTTCGGTAGAAAGCGTGACAGTCCCCCGGGGGCCGACATCTCTCACATGCAGACCACAACCTTTCCCGTTGCCGTTCGGTCGCGCAGAAGATCCAGTGCCCGGTTTGCGTCTGCCAGGGGTACCTCATGGCTTACATGGGGGCTCAGCCGCCCGGACTCGTACCACCGAAACAGCGTGGCGAAACTGTCCATCAGGACATGTGGCTGCAAGCTGGCATAGGCCCCCCAATAGAAGCCGATCACCGAAATGTTCTTCACCAGAATAATGTTCGCCGGAATCTGCGGGACCGATCCGCTGGCAAAGCCCAAAGGCAGGATACGGCCCATCGGTTTGGTCGCGCGCAGAGCTTCGGTGAACAGGTCTCCACCAACCGGATCATAGACGACATCTGCGCCGCCGAGTGCTTTCACCTGACCCCGCAAATCGCCCAAATCGCTGTCGATCAGATAATCCGCCCCAGCACGCCGGGCAATTTCGAGTTTCTTGGGTCCGCGGGCGCAAGCAATAACAGTGGCCCCGATCAGCTTGCCCAGTTCGACCGCAGTCAGGCCGACGCCCCCGGCCGCACCTAAAACTAAAAGTGTCTCCCGGGGTCGCAGCACCGCCTTGTGCTCAAGCGCCACATGACTGGTACCATAGGCGACAAGGAACGCCGCAGCCTCGGTGTTTGTCATTGCGTCGGGAACCACCACGCAGCGGTCAGCCGGGATAACCGCATGTTCGGCAAATCCCCCGTTTCCTGCATAGGAGGCGATGCGTGTTCCCGGCGCAAAGCCCTCACCGCCCTCGACCGTACCGCAAATCTCCATCCCGGGCGAGAATGGAAGCGGCGGCTTTTCCTGATACTCGCCCTTGACCATAAGGGTATCGCCGAAGTTCACGCCGCAGGCATGCACCCGAACCAATACCTCCCCCGGACCCGGCAATGGCGTTGGCACGTCGTCTAACGTCATGGGTTTGCCCAGGGTGTGGACTCGCATCGCACGCATGATTGCCTCCGCGTTCAAATGGTCACGTAAGCCGCGCTGTGGCAAGGGCGAAGGTTACGGTCGTTGCGTTTTGAGCCAAGCGCGCGTATTGCACCCGCGAAGGCGTCGAAAAACACCGCCACCCCCAGGACGTTATGACAAGGACGGCAAGCCATGGAGCTTCGCAATATCGCGATTATCGCGCATGTCGATCATGGCAAGACCACGCTTGTCGACGAGTTGCTCAAACAATCCGGTCTCTACCGTGAGAACGAGACGGTGCAGGAGCGTGCGCTGGACAGCAACGATCTTGAACGGGAGCGCGGCATTACGATCCTGGCCAAAGCCACCAGCGTCGAATGGCACGGCACCCGAATCAACATTGTCGACACCCCTGGCCATGCGGACTTCGGCGGGGAGGTCGAGCGTATCCTCAGCATGGTGGACGGTGTCGTGCTCTTGGTTGACGCAGCCGAAGGGCCGATGCCGCAGACCAAGTTTGTCACCTCGAAGGCGCTTGCGCTGGGTCTTCGACCGATCGTCGTGCTTAATAAGGTCGACAAAGCGGATGCCGAGCCAGACCGCGCGCTTGATGAAGTATTTGATCTGTTCGCGGCGCTTGACGCCGATGAAAATCAGTTGGACTTCCC
>JBCCYF010000024.1:0-47774 GCA_039190275.1 Pseudomonadota bacterium
CCCTCAGTTCGAGGATTTTGTGCGACGCTCCCCGTGTGCCGAGATTGCGGCACACCTGCTGAGCGCGCCCTCCATCAACCTTGTGATGGACAATTGGTTCATGCGCGAAGCCGGGTCGACTTCCCGGCCACCGTTTCATCAGGACCTCGCGTACTTCGATTTTCAGGGCAGCATGTGTGTTCTATGGCTACCGCTTGAACCGGTCACCAAAGACAACGGGATCTCGTTCGTGAAGGGATCCCAACTGTGGGACAAATTGTTCATGCGCGTTCGATTTGCCGATGGGCATCCCAGTTTTGATCCGCAAACTGTAGCCGGGCAGACCTATCACCCGCCTCCGGATGTGAATGCCGACCCGGGGGCGTATGAGCTTTTGCACTGGGATCTTGAGCCCGGCGATTGCATCTACTTCGACATGCGTACGCTTCACGGAGGGCTGTCATCTGTCACACCCTCCCAGACCGTGCGCCGCTTTACCTTAAGAATGACGGCACCGGACGGGATGATCAGGTACCGTGGTGACTGGGCGAAGGCCGAAAGAGCCCTGTTTGAGGCCGAGGGTTACCGAGAAGGGGACCGGATCGCGGGTCCGTTCTTCCCACAGCTTTGGCCCAAGCAGACCGACGCCAACTGACTGTGGTATTACGACGTTCGAGACGGGACATACCCGCGCGATGGCCGCTTGCGCCATGGTCTACCGGCTTCCGAGCGGCGCGTCGCCGCGGGCGATCATCTGTGCTGCGATCATCGCGTATGCCGTGCGCCAAGCCTCCTCCGTTTCGGCAGTGAACGCCTGTCCAAGAACCTCACGAAAAGTCTCAAATAGCGCGTCCCCCATCGGGCCATATGCGGATGTCGGTACCTGCATGGCCCTGTGACCCTTCGCAAGACGGGTCAGCTCCGCACCCAGCGTGTTCGGCGTTGTCAGGGCATCTGTGATCAACGCCAGTGTAGACATGAACCGCATGCCCTGGCCGGGCAAATCATCGCGGAACAGCCGCCGTAAATCGGGATCGCGGCGGAACAGGTTCTCGTAGAAGCGCGTATCCCCGGGCGGAAGCTCGGCGCGGAGTTTTGCAAGGCTGCGCTGGACAAGCGCAATTCCGTGGTGATCGAGTGACATCCCTGGCTCCGTCATCGCTTGGATGCCGAAGGATCACATAGATCAGCGCTGCGGACTTTGATCTGACGCAACATCGGGCCGCGTGAGCCACTCGTTGATTGCGGTCTCGGCCGTTCGGCGATCACCCGGGCCACTGCTTCGTTCCAGCGGGACACGTTTGCCATCGATTACGACCGTAAGCCGGGATCCCCTGGAGTTCCCGGTCAGTGTGGTATCCACTTGCGCCCATGTTATGTCGGAGAGTGGCAGCGCGCGAACACGCCGCCCAAGCGGCCCCACCGTTTCGATCATGAGCCCGCCGCTGGGCCGGTCGAGAACAATTGTCGTCATCGGGGTCGCCCAGAGAATCCCGCCCAAAGCCGCGACCCCAACCAGTACAGCCGTCACTTTGGACGGTAGCGAATTCGCCGGGTCCGTCACGATGGTCACGAGGCAGGTCAGCGCGAGTGCGCAAAAGAAGACCCACAGCTTCCAGGGCCGATGGCTGAGAACCAGCCGTGCATATGAGTTTTCCAGAACCCGCATCGCGTCTTATTCCTGCAATCGCCATAACCGGCAATTACGGCAGCGGTACGGCCACCCCTTGGCTTGACGCACCGCCGGTGATAGGCGCAAGCGCATGTCGTATGTCGTCGCTGCATTGTATCAGTTCACCGCGTTTGCCGAACCCGACAGGCTGCGCGCGCCGCTGCTGGACCTGTGTCGTGCACAGCAGGTGAAGGGCACACTACTGCTCGCGCGCGAGGGCATAAACGGGACGATCGCGGGACACCGACACGGGATAGACCGTGTCTTATCGCATATTCGGGGCCTGCCTGGGTGTGAGCGGATCGAGGTTAAGGAGAGCACCGCGCAGGACATGCCATTTCTGCGGCTCAAAGTCCGCTTGAAGGCCGAAATCGTTACCCTTGGCCAACCGAATGTTGATCCGAGAACCTCAGTTGGCACCTATGTCAAACCGGAGGTCTGGAACCAGGTTATTGCCCGTGACGACGTCGTGGTGATTGATACCCGCAACGACTACGAGGTGGCTTTGGGCAGTTTTGACAACGCTGTAAACCCCCGGACCGACAGTTTTCGAGGATTTCCGGAGTGGTGGCGGCAGAATGCGGACAAGTACCGTGGCAAGACGGTTGCGATGTTCTGCACCGGTGGAATTCGTTGCGAAAAGGCAAGCAACTGGCTTCTTGGTCAGGGGGTTGAGGATGTGCTGCACCTTGAGGGCGGCATTCTTCGCTACCTTGAAACGGTTCCACAGGATCAAAGCCGTTGGAACGGCGAGTGCTTCGTGTTCGATAACCGCGTGTCCGTCGGGCATGGGTTGGCCGAGGGGCCGCACGTGCTGTGTCACGCCTGCCGACGGCCCATTCTGCCCGAGGATCGGTTGAGGCCGGAGTTCGAACAAGGCGTCACATGTCATCAGTGCTTTGCAGAACGCGATGCCGATGCGCGCATGCGTTACCGCGAGCGGCAACGCCAGGTGGATCTGGCCCGCACACGGGGCGAGGCACATTTGGGCGATGCGGCTGTCGGAAAACGCAATGCAAAGTGATTGGGGGGGACACGGCCTTCGGTGGTAGTGTCCAACCAGATTGAAGGGGATAAGACAATGATGCGTACCGTCCTACTCATTGCCGGGGCCTTGGTGGCAACCTCAGCATTAGCGCAGTCCGACAACCGCACCCAGCTTGAGCGCACGCTTGGCATACCGGTTGCCGAGGCCGGGCTCTTTTCAGCGCATCAGCTTGCGATGATCAAACGCCTTGAAGACCGCAGCGATCTGAACGAGAGCGAGCGGAACCGCCGCATTGCGCTGATCAAAAAAGGGGTGGTGCCGCGGCTCGGTTTCAATTTCTGAGTTTTGATAAGGCACAACCGCACCGCGTTCAATTTGACCCGCTTGTTTGTTGCAATGAGCCGTTTCATGCAGATTTTGGCTGTTTCACACTCCGAATTGAGTGTTTAGTGCCTGCGGTGTCCAACTCGTGAACGTGCCGGGATTGAAATGACCGAAGGCATCATGCCGCAATATCGCGCCAAGCTGTCATCTGGCGCGCTGACCGAGGATACCGCCCAGCGGCTTGCCGTTGAGAAACTGCAAGTGCTCCACAATCGCTTAGGCGACTACCGGCCGGACAAACCAAAGAAAGTCCGCCTTGGCATGTTTGGCTGGGGGCGGGAAAAGATGGATCACAAGGCTATTCCGGGCCTCTACCTTTACGGCGGTGTCGGGCGCGGAAAATCCATGCTGATGGACATGTTCTATTCCGTCAGTCCGGTTTCGCCCAAGCGGCGGGTCCATTTTCATGCGTTCATGCAATCGGTGCACGACGCAATCTTCGAAACCCGAAAACGCGATGTCGACGACCCCATCCAACCGGTTGCGGACAAGATTGCAGACAACGCGACCCTGTTGTGTTTTGACGAGATGCAGATCACCGATATCACCGATGCCATGATCGTCGGGCGGTTGTTCGAACGGTTGTTTCAGCGGGGTGTGGTGATCGTCGCCACGTCGAACCGCCACCCCGATGATCTCTACAAAGACGGTCTCAACCGCCACCTCTTTCTGCCGTTCATTGATCTGATCAAGGATCGCCTGGAAATCCATCAGCTTGACGGCGGGACGGACCATCGGCAAGCGCGGCTGCGCGGATTGCAGGTGTATCATACGCCCCTGGGACCGGACGCAACTGCGGCACTGGACGCCGCTTGGGACGAACTGGCCGGGGCGCCGGGTACGCCGCTTGTCCTTAAACGCAAGGGCCGCGAGTTGGTCATCCCCTGTCACCTTAACGGCGTGGCGCGGGACAGCTTTGCCAATCTTTGCGGTCGGCCACTGGGCCCGGGCGACTACCTGGCCCTGGCCGAAGCCGTGCGCGTCATGATCATCGAGGATATCCCGCATCTCTCACGCGCGCAAAACAACGAAGCCAAGCGATTTGTGACGCTGATCGACACGCTCTACGAAGCGCATGTCAGGCTGATCTGCTCTGCCGCGGCGCTGCCGGACAGCCTGTATCAGGAGGGGGATGGCGCTTTCGAGTTCGAACGCACAGCTTCGCGACTGGAAGAGATGCAAAGTGCCGACTGGAACTACGCCGCCGAGTAGCCCTGCTTCCATGGCGATTTCAAACATGACAAATTAAACACCTGTAGACGAGTTGTCTCTATCGTCCGGTTCATCCGGCGAAAAGGCACGAAGACAAATGACAGGTTTCAACGGCGCACCGCTTCTCGCGAATGCCATGATGGGACGTGCTGAAGAGGACATCATCCAGGGCTCGCTACACTTCGTGCGGGAGCATCTGAGTATGGAGGTCGGATACCTGTCGGAGTTCGTGGGGGACACCCTGGTATATCGACACGTCAGCGCCTCAGGGCTCGAGGCGTTGATCGCGCCGGGGATGTCGGTTCCACTTAGTGATGTCTACTGCAGACATATCCTTGCGGGTAGGCTGCCCGAGATGATGCCGGACACATCGCATGAACCCCTGACCCAGCAAATCCCGATCACGCGCAGCCTTCCCATCCGCGCACACGTCAGTATTCCGATCCTTCGGCGGGATGGCACAGCCTACGGCATGTTCTGCTGCCTCAGCCGCCGACCGCAACCATCGCTCAATGATCGGGATCTTGAGGTGATGCGTGCCTTCGCACGGCTCTCGGGCGATACGATCAATGAAACACTGGCCCGCCGCGCCGAGGTGGACGGAATTCGCAACAGGATCCGCGCGGTGATGGAGAACAATGATTTTCACATCCTGTATCAGCCTATCATGGACAGTCGCAGCCGACGCCCCAAGGGGTTCGAGGCCCTGTGCCGATTCTCGGGCAAACCCCACCGCACACCGGATCTGTGGTTCAGAGAAGCAGGGGATGTTGGCCTTCAGGTGGACCTTGAAATATGCGCCATTGTTGAGGCAATTCGCGCCACCGAACACCTGCCGATCGGCACCTATGTGTCGGTCAACGCGTCGCCGCTTACAATCGAAAGCGGCCGGTTGGCCGACGTGTTGCGTGCCCACCCCGCCGAACGTATCGTCATCGAAATCACCGAGCATAGCGCGATTGACTGCTATGATACACTGCTGAAACAACTCAATATTCTGCGCTTTATGGGGGTTCGCGTCGCAATCGATGACGCCGGGGCGGGTTACTCCGGCCTGCAGCAAATCCTGCGCCTTCGACCCGATGTAATCAAACTGGATATCTCCTTGACCAAACGTATCGATGTGGATGTGGTCCGCCGCTCGCTGGCCAGCGCGATGGTGGAGTTCGCCAGTAAAACCGGTGCACTTATCGTGGCCGAGGGGGTGGAAACACAGTCCGAATTCGATACGCTTCTCGATCTTGGTGTCGATCTGATGCAGGGCTATCTGCTGGGCCGCCCCGATGACCTTGGCGCTGCACTCACGTGGTTCCAGGACACGCCATGGCAGCGGGGTGCTGTCTGATCCCGGACGGGCGAGGGTTCGGTGACGACAAACCGGTTGCCAAAACCAAGCCTGCAGCGGCCAGCTCCGCTTTGTGCAAAAGCGCCGGGTCCCACAGATCAGCACGCATAGGGGTTTGCCTTTGATCCGAGGCATCGGATATCCCCAACTGCGTTGATTTCCATACGCAGATGCGGTGCCAGACAAGCCTACACTTCGGCAAAACGTAATGGGGAATGGTCTGATCGGTTCGACAGGACGTATGTAAGCCCACTGGCTGAACGCTCGGTGTGCGACGCGTGGGACATCAACCGGCTCTGGGTCTTCGCGCTGAAAGAAGGCCTAACCCGAAATTAGCCCGCAGACGATCAGTTGCCGTGGGCTCATGCCGTGAAGGCTGTTCCAAACCGAGCCGCCGTTGCGGGCGGATCAACCTCCGCGCAGGCGTTGAAGCAGTGCGGAGGAGGCAAAACCGTCTGGCACCAACCCGACGCTGCGCTGAAATCCCCGGATTGCCTGAATGGTGTTGGGCCCGACGACGCCATCCGCTGTCCCGGCATTGAAACCGCGCTGGGTCAGGCGCTGCTGCAACTCGGCCCTTTCGGTGCGCGAAAGGGTGCGTTCACCGCGCGGCCACCCGGTCTGGAAGTCTGGTGCACCGGCAATACGCCGCGCCAAATGTCCGACACCGATGGCATAGGACGTGGCGTTATTGTACCGCTTGATCACCCGGAAATTGTTGAAGATCATGAACACCGGGCCCCGCGCCCCGGCAGGGGCCAAAAGTGCCGCCTCGCGCCCATAGTTGGGCACCGGTTTGCCGTCCAGGCCGCGGACACCAAGCTGGGTCCAGCGCGCGACCGGTCGGCGCAACGACTGGTCGATATTGCCGTAGTTGAAACCCTGCGGCAACCGGACCTCGACACCCCAGGGTTGGCCCTTGGTCCAGCCAAATCGCTTCAGATACGCCGCGGTGGATGCCAGCGCATCCGTCGGGTCTTCGGACCAGATGTCGCGCCGACCGTCCCGGTTAAAATCCTGCGCATACGCCAGATAACTGGTGGGGATGAACTGGGTATGTCCCATCGCACCGGCCCAGGAGCCGCGCATGTTTGCGGGCGCCGTGTCCCCGCTTTGCAGTATTTTCAGCGCGGCGATCAGCTGTTCCTCAGCGAATCTGCGGCGGCGCCCATCGTAGGCCAGCGTGGCAAGCGCCTGAATTGTGTTGGTGGTTCCGCGAAACGAACCATAGTTGGTTTCCATGCCCCAGACGGCGACAACGGCCGAACTGTCAACACCATACGCACGTTCAATTGCGTCCAGCGTCCGCGAGAACCGCTGCGCGTTCTGGCGCCCGTTGGAGACGCGCGCATCTGAAACGGCGGTGTCGAGATATTCCCAGATCGGCTTGGTAAACTCGGCCTGCCTGCGGTCGAGGCGGATCACCTCAGCGCTTGGCTGAACACCCTGAAATGCGGCATCAAAGGTTGACCTGCGGATACCGGCGGCAGACGCCCGGGCGCGAAACCCCTCGCGCCAGGTCTGGAACCCGCTTTGCGCCTGTGCGACCTGGACCAGTGCTTGACCCCGCAGCTTGGGTCTGAGGTCCGCGGCCAGAGCTGGCAGTGAAAGGGCGACGAGGATCGCAACCCCCATAGGAAATAGGCTTCGTTTCATAATGGGATCCTGCTCATTTATTTTTATTCAGAGCTTACTCTAAGTTGTACTCCAAACAAACAGGCATCTGGTCTGCGGGAGCGAAACTGCGGCGGCCTGCGCACTATGGCTTGCGAAACACAGGTGAGCGGATACAACCCACAAAACAGCCAGGGGAAGCGCTCATGGTCGCACGGGGCCTCTTGTGAACATTACCATCTTTGGGGCGGGCTATGTGGGCCTTGTTCAGGCGGCTGCGCTGGCCGAAGTGGGAAACACGGTCTGCTGCATTGACGTGAATGCAGACAAGGTCGCGGCGCTCAGTCAGGGCAAAGTTGCTATATTCGAACCGGGTCTTGAACGTATGGTCCGAGAGAACCTTGGTTCGGGTCGGCTTCATTTCTCAACGGACCTGGCGCTTGGCGTGGCACGCGGAGACGCGCTTTTCATCGCCGTCGGGACACCACCGGACAAGTCGGATGCGGCGGATATCACAGCGGTAGAAGCGGTCGCGCAGAGTATCGGCCAGCACATGCAAGACCCGCGACTGGTGATCGTCAAGTCCACTGTCCCGGTGGGGACCGAGGCACATGTGCGCGGACTTATCGCACGCGCGCTGGCGGATCGGGGCCTGGAACTGGACTTCGATGTCGTCTCGGCGCCCGAATTCCTGAAAGAAGGATCGGCGGTCGCGGACTGCATGCGCCCTGATCGTATCGTGGTAGGTGTGCGCAGGGCGGACAGCGAGGCGGCCATGCGCGAGATGTTTGCGCCATTCAATCGCAACCACGACAAGTTGATCGTGATGGATCCAGCGTCAGCAGAGCTTACGAAATATGCCGCCAACTGCATGCTGGCGACCAAGATCAGCGTGATGAACGAACTGGCGGATATCGCCGAGCGGCTGGGGGCGGACATTGAAGCGGTGCGCCGCGGTATCGGTTCGGATCCTAGGATCGGATATCACTTTATCTACGCAGGTACCGGCTATGGCGGATCGTGTTTCCCGAAGGATATCCGTGCTTTGGTCCGGAATTCCACCGATGCGGGCGGTGACCCGATGATTCTGCGTGCTGTCGAGGCCAGGAACCAACTGGCGCAGCATGTGGTTTTTGAGAAAGTGTCCGGACACTTTGGGGATCTAAATGGGCGTGTCATCGCGCTATGGGGTCTGGCCTACAAACCGAACACGGATGACATGCGGAACGCGCCGTCCAGTGCCCTGATGGAGGCGCTCTGGTCCGCTGGCGCGCACATCCAGGCCTATGATCCGGAAGCAATGGAGACGTGCCAATCACTCTATGGACCGCGGAACAGCCTCCAGCTGTGCGGGACCAAGGAGGCGGCACTGGATGGGGCGGACGCGATGGTCCTGATGACAGAGTGGCGCGCCTTTCAGTCCCCGGATTACGCTGCGTTTCGGAACCGTCTGCGCGCCCCGGTGGTTTTTGACGGGCGCAACATCTATGATCCCGTACGCATGCGGGAAAATGGGATCACCTACTACGGCATAGGACGGACCCCGGGCTGATCGTATCGCGCCGCGACCCGCACGATGCACTGGGGTCGCATGTTTAGCACCTTGCCCCTCTCAAAAGCGTTGCTCAGGCGCGAAGATTTATGGTTCCCGTCGACAGTTGCCGACATCCCTGCTCGGCCAACACGTCTGTGCGTTTGAGCACACCGGCCCCGGCGGCTGTGAGACGCACGTAGTAGGGCTGAAATCCGTTGTAAGCGCCGAAACTGTTCTTGCCGTTTACCTGGCCACAAACCGCGAAGTCACCGTTCCCAAGGCGGTACAGGCTTTCGCCACGGAACTGTGCCGACGTCGGATCCTTGAAGTCATAGGTTACAAATTCACGCCCTACCTCGATCATACTGTTCGGACCGTCTACCGGTGTGCTGGAGGTGGGAACACTGCCCATACAGCCGGACAGCAAGATCGTGGCAAACAACAGGATGGGGGTTTTCATCGCACAAGATCCTCGGGATCGATATAGTTTATCGCAAAGTTGAGCCGATCTTTATCGATCCAAACTTAACCGCTGATTAAGATTGTGGCCTGCCGACCGTTGGCTCCTACCGCCGCCAGAAGGCGAAAGTGAAAAGCACAAATACGGACATCAGTTCCAGCCGACCGACCAGCATTGTCATGGCCAGGAGCCATTTGGCCTGATCCGGCAATCCCGCATAATTACCCGAGGGCCCGATCTCGGGTCCCAGCCCCGGTCCGATGTTCGCCAGGGCCGCGACCGCCCCTGAAATTGCAGTAATCGGCTGGAGCCCAAAGAGCGCAAGAGTGATCGCAACGGCCGCCAGAGACAAAAAGAAGAGAACGAAGAAAGCCATGACCGAATTGATCACATCATCCTCAACCGTTCGCCCGTCATAACGCAGTGTAAACACGCCACGGGGGCTGTGGATCCGCTGCACCTGCAGCCTGATCGCCGAAAACAACAGCTGGTACCGGAAAATCTTAACCGAGCAGCAGGTCGACCCCGCACATCCGCCGACCAGACCGATCAGAAAAAACACCGCCACGGCAAAGCCGCCCCAGAGTTGGTAATCCGTCGAGGAATACCCTGTCCCGGACACGATCGAAACGGCGTTGAACAATGCCTCGCGGAACGCCGGTTCGGCGGCCCTGTCAAATTGCACGAACTGCCAAAGCGTAAGGACGGCGACCACGACGATAGTCAGGATGAAGAACCATCGGACCTGGCTGTCCCGCCACAGTGGCCGAGCTGATCCGGCCAGCAGTTGGATGTATCGAACGAAGGGCAGACTTGCCAGCAGCATGAAGATCACTGCGACATATTCCGGAGCACCCTGATAGGCCCCGAAAGAGGCATCGTTGTTCGCCATTCCGCCCGTCGCAACCGTGGTCATGGCGTGCACCAGTGCATCGAAAAAAGTCATGCCGGCCCAGGCATACCCCAGGGCACAGACCGCTGTGAGCGTGACATAGATGGTCGAAATCGAGCCGGCAATCTCTGCTGCGCGGGGCAGAATCTTGCCCATTGTGTCGAACGCCTCCGACTTGAAGATCTGCATGCCCCCGACCCGTAGAGTGGGCAGAAACGCCATGGCTACGACGATGATACCGACACCGCCGAACCACTGCATAAGCCCGCGCCAAAGCAGTGTTCCGGCGGGCAAGCTCTGAAGCTCGGAAAACACCGTCGACCCTGTTGTGGTAAAGCCGGACATCGCCTCGAAAAAGGCATCGGTGTAGGTGACGTTGGGCGCCCCGATCCAGAACGGCAATGCTCCGAATATCGGCAATACCACCCAGGTACTTGTGGTCAGCAGGAAGGTTTGCTGGAGCGTCAGCTCCTTCTGGGTCGGGTCTGCGCAACCAAGGACCAGCGCCGCACCCGAAAGCGCCGTGATCGTCGCCGAGATACCGAAAGTAGAGAGGTCGCCACGCCCATCGATCACATCAGCCAAAAGTGGAAGCAGCATCGAAACGCTGAGCGCCGAGACCAGAAGTCCGATAACATAGCCCACGGGCCTTACGTCGATCATGCTGTAGCGATGGAACGCAAGGAATGGGGTGTCAAGCGGGATGTCACGGGCGGGTCGTCGATCTCACCACAGCGGTTGGCACTATGCGGCTCCGCGACCTACTCGACGGTGCCAGACCCTCTGTCCGACTTTTATGTTTTGGGTTTCTGCCACACGGACACGTGCCCGGGGCTGACTGCTGTAAACGGTGTTCCCTGGAAATCCGCCCAGCGCGCTTTGAGCTCAAGCCCGGCAAGCCGCGCCATCAGATCAAGCTCTGAGGGCCAGACATAGCGAAGAGGAAGCGAAAACCGCTCGGCCCGCCCATCGGCGACTGCGACATGATGGGATGTGAATTTCTGTGTCACAACGTCGAACTCATCTACCCCCCAATGCGCATCCGATCGATCAAAGACAAGCCGTGTTTCCCCCAGAGGCAGACGTTGCAGCGGCGGAACGGCAACTTCGACAAGAAAACACCCGCCGGGATGCAGGTGCTGCGCGGCGTTGCGAAAGCAGGCGATCTGAGCATCCTGCGTCACCAGGTTGGTGATCGTATTGAAAACCAGATAGACGAGAGAGAAGCTGTCGGCGAGCCTTGTCGCGGCAATATCCCCCTTCACCACGGGGATCGTTGCACCACCCGGTTTTGCGCGCAGACGGTCAATCATGGGCTGCGACAATTCTATGCCGTGAACGTCAACCCCGGATGACGCCAGTGGAAGGGCGACCCGCCCGGTGCCGATTGCAAACTCAAGCGCCCGGCCGGTGCCAGCCAGATCAGCGAGACAGGCGACCGCAGGTTCCACAGCGCTGCCGCTGGCCGTTGCCGGATCGCCGTCATAACGCGACGCGATCTTCGCGTCAAAATAACCGTCGCTTTGCATACTGCCCCCTGACGGCTGCATAGCACAAACCCGGGGGCGATGCTGTTTCAGCCGCGATTCACCGGATTGCCAATGATAGACAGAAACTCGCGCCGGGTTTCAGCTGCACGGAACGCGCCAAGCATTGTCGATGTGACCATCGACACGCCGGGCTTGTGCACGCCACGGGTGGCCATACAGTGATGCTCGCCCTCCAGAACAACGGCCACGCCCTCGGGCTTCAGGACGTTCTGCAGCGTATTGGCGATCTGGGCGTTCATTTTCTCCTGAACCTGCAGGCGTTTTGAATAGGCATCGACCAGACGTGCCAGTTTGGAAATCCCCACAACACGGTCCGTGGGTATGTAGGCCACATGGGCTTTGCCGATGATCGGCGCCATATGATGCTCGCAATAGCTTTCGTACCGAATGTCGCGCAGAACGACCATTTCGTTGTAGCCCTCAACCTCTTCGAAAGTGCGCTGAAGCATCGCCTCGGGGTCTTCGTCATAGCCACGGAACCATTGTTCATAGGCGCGGACCACACGACCGGGGGTGTCCAGCAACCCTTCACGGTCCGGATCGTCGCCGGCCCAGCGTAGCAAGGTGCGTACGGCGGCCTCGGCTTCAGCCCTGGAGGGCTTCGCCTCCGAGATGCCGCTCTCGCGCTCGGTCTTAATCTTCGGATCATGGACGTTCATGACGTAAGCCCTCATTTCACTTCGGTCAGGTTGTGTAACATGGGGGCACGTGCAGGAAAATCAAACCACAATCAACCTCGCGTGACAGAGGCTACTGTCAGACTCTGTCAAGTGCGCTGCACAAATCGCGAAGCAGATCCTCCGGGTCTTCGAGTCCGACCGATAGGCGTACCAATCCGGCGGTGATTCCCAGAACCCTTTTGTTCTCATCGCTCAGCCGTTGATGAGTGGTGGTTGCGGGATGCGTCGCAATCGACTTTGCATCGCCCAGGTTGTTTGAAATCAGGACAACTTCCAAGGCATTCAGCATCTTGAAGGCTGCTGGTTGCCCGCCTTTTACCTCGAACGCAACTACTGTGCCCCCTGCCTCCATTTGGCGGGCGGCAAGCGCATGTTGCGGGTGGCTGGCAAGTCCGGGAAAAAGAACACGTTCAAGCGCGGGATGTTCCTCAAGTGCCTTGGCGATATGCAGCGCGGTTTCAGCCTGGGCCCGACAACGCAGATCCAGGGTCTCAAGCCCCTTGAGCATCACCCAGGCATTGAACGGGCTCATCGCGCCGCCTGTGTGTTTGAGATAGGGTTCAAGCGTTTCGCGGATAAAGGCCTTTGTGCCCAGCACGACGCCGCCCAGACAGCGGCCCTGCCCGTCGATATGCTTGGTGGCGGAATAGATCACGATATCCGCGCCCAGCGCGATGCTTTGCTGAAACACGGGTGTTGCAAACACATTGTCGACGAC
This sequence comes from Pseudomonadota bacterium, assembly GCA_039190275.1. Lineage (GTDB taxonomy): Bacteria > Pseudomonadota > Alphaproteobacteria > Rhodobacterales > Rhodobacteraceae > Halovulum. The sequence goes on from JBCCYF010000024.1 coordinate 13,029, forward strand.
AACCTTTGCACCGACCCCATGCGCCAGTGCCGCCACGGCGGCAATATCCACCAGTTCAAGCGTCGGGTTGGACAGCGACTCAAGAAAGACAAATCTGGTGTCAGCGCGAAGCGCCGCCCGCCATTGATCAAGGTCGGAACCATCGACGAAGGTTACGTCCACGCCGAACCGGGGCAGCAACGTCTCGACAATGTACAGACACGACCCGAACAAGGCGCGGGCCGAGACAATATGATCTCCCGCCTTCAGCTGGCTGAACAGTGCGCCGTTGACAGCGGCCATACCGCTGGCTGTTGCAAAAGCATCCTCTGCGCCTTCGAGTGCGGCGATGCGTTCCTCGAACATTGCGACGGTCGGGTTTCCATAGCGGGCATAGATAAATTCGTCGGGGCCGCTTTCGATAAACCGCTTTTCGGCATCCTCGGCGGTGGGATAGACAAAACCCTGGGTAAGGAAAATTGCTTCCGACATTTCATTGTACTGACTACGACGAGTGCCGGAATGCACAAGTTGCGTGCGTGGTTTCCACGAGGAAGCTGTCATTGCAAGGGCCCTTCCAAACAAAATCCCGACCGGGACGAACGATCGGGCTGTGTCTGGCAACCACGACCTCTTTAGCGGAGTGTTTTACGTGGCCCGCAATCCGGTAAACAAATCGCCACGCGTCTCCGTAGCCTGCGGTGGGCCCGGTGGTCAACGCACAATCGCGTTGAGGACTGTCACAGTAGATTCATATTGGCGTTACACATCATCCACATCTTGATGCCATATGTGGTATAAAACGCGTATTGAGGCACTATGGCTGTCCTTGGTTTGTCCGTGGTTGGGGGGGCGATCCGGTCCATTGACCGGCCAGATCAGCCTTTGAGTGTTGCCTTGGGGCGCGCACTGCGCTCATTGCCTCGGGGACAGCCGATATCGATCCTGGTTCACGGCTATAAGTTCTCACCCGAACGCGTACGCAAGAACCCGCATCAGCTGATCTTTGCGCCGCGGACGCAGCATTCCAACCCAAAGTACATGAGCTGGCCGGAAGGCCTTGGTTTTCATAGCCCCTTAGACGGTCTTTGCATCGGTTTTGGGTGGCCAGCGTCGGATCTGGATCACCCCGGACCCGGTTTAAACGGTTTTCACCGGGTCTACCGGGCTGCACCGCAGGCGGGGCGGCACCTTGCAGATCTGATCGAAGCTGTTCGGGCTGCAGCGCCGGACTGCGAAGTGGATCTGTTCACGCATTCGCTGGGCGCGCGGGTGGTGCTAAGCGCGTTGCCATGGGTGGATGACAATGCTGTCGGGCGCGTCATCCTGATGGGGGCGGCGGAGTTTGACCGACCGGCGGCCGAATTCCTAGCCGCAAACCATACGGCCCGCGTGTTCAACATCACATCCCGGGACAACCGCCTTTATGATGCGCTGCTTACCCGGTTTGGTCCGACTTCCGGAAGGCACATGCATCCGCTGGGACGGGGCATTGCGCATCTGGCGCGCAACGCGGTCGACATACGGCTTGATGACCCCGGCCACCTGAAGCTGCTCAAACGCAGGGGGGTCACTCTGCCGCGTCAGTCGCCCAAAATTTGCCACTGGAGTTTCTACACCCGCCCGGGGGCGTTCAAGCTCTATGCCGAGATCTTGCGCAATCCGCACAACTGGACGCTTCCCGAACTCCGGGCCGAGGTTTATGACCTCTCATCGCCGGGCTTCCGCCTTAGGCTACCGGGTCAGACACCGCCAAGCGGGGCGGGCGGGGTCGCTGCACGGCCGTTGACCGGGCGCTGACTTTTGGCTGGGACAGTTTATTGTGATGCCGCTCCTCTATGGGTGACCCTTGCCCAGATGACCTCCAACCGGCATATCTAGGCGACTGGATTTGCAGGAGCGTCTCATGGCACAGCCCATCGACCTATACTACTGGCCCACACCAAACGGCTGGAAGATCTCCATCGCGCTCGAGGAAATGGCGCTTCCCTACTCGACCCATACGGTGAACATCGGCCGGGGCGAGCAGTTTGAGCCGGACTTTCTCAAGATCGCGCCGAACAATCGTATGCCCGCAATTGTCGATCACGACGGCCCTGACGGGGCGCCGATTTCGGTGTTCGAAAGCGGCGCGATCCTGCAGTACCTGGGCCGGAAGACCGGCCAATTCTATGGCACCTCCGAGCGGGAACGCGTCGAAATCGAGCAATGGCTGATGTGGCAGATGGGTGGCCTGGGACCGATGGCTGGGCAGGCGCATCACTTTCTGAAATATGCGCCGTCAATGGATCCGCCCAATGACCTTCCATATGCAAAGGACCGCTACAGAAACGAAACCGGGCGCCTTTACGGGGTGCTCGACCGGCGGCTGGCCGATCGCGACTTTGTTGCCGGGTATTATTCCATCGCCGATATGGCGATTTGGGGTTGGGCGCAGGGATGGGAGGGGCAACAACAGGATATCAAGGAATTCCCCAATATGGAGACCTGGCTCGCGCGGATGTGGGAGCGGCCTGCGGTGCAGACGGGCCGCGCGCTTTGTGCCGAGTTGCGTATGGATGCCGCGAAAGATCGCGAAGCACAAAAGCATATGTTCCAGATCAAGCGCTGAAAATCGGCCGGGAGCCCGGCATGTTCGCTCCGCCAGGTGTCTTCCAGCGGACCGGACTCAAGTGGCGCGCAGCAACCTTTTGCGTGACGCCGGGATGGCGCCTATCTCCACGCCCGTAAACACGTGCAGGGTGTTCAGGTCTTTGTCGACCACCGCGTGATCGGACACCCACCCCCCCATCAGCAGATAGGTGCGCAGCAATGGGGGCATGCCCTTCATCGCCAGTTTCAGGTTGGGTTTGCGTAGCTTCAGCCGGTTGGCGAACCGGAACACGCGCGGCGCCTTTACCCGCGGTAGCCAGCGCTTTGGCGCCAGGTGGCGGTCTTTCAGCAGGGCAAAGGCATCCATATACGCATCAGCCTCGGTCCCCTGAAAACTTGAACACCCGAAGAGAAGCTCAACCCCTTCGCGATCCACGTATTCCGTCATGGCCGCCCAGGCGACGCGCAGCACATCGGGGTCGCGTACATCCGGGTGAATGCAGAACCGGCCCATTTCAACCATGCGTCCATCATATGCGCGCAACAGATCCAGGTCATAGAACTGCGCCGCGTAGGACCCGTCGATTGTCTGCCCGTTCTCGAACGGCAGCAGACGAAAACAACAGACCAGCATGCCGCTGGCCGACTCCTCAACCATGACATGCTCGCACGTGTCGTCGAACTGATCCTGATCCAAACTGTCTTCGGTGCCACGGAAGCAAAGATTGCGTAGCCGTTTGGTATCCGCCACCTCGGCCGGTGTTTGGGCGAACCGCGCAACGTAGCGACCCCGACGAAATCCAACCATTGCATGCCTCTCTGCCCGGTTTACATAGGCGTCATGCCAGCGAAGTGTGATCCAGTTATGACGGAACATCCCCAACCGGTGCAAAGACTATTATTGTGAACAGGTAAATGAGGCAGAAATGACCGATAAGATCGTGAAATCCGATGCAGAATGGCGCGATCAACTGTCAGAGTTGGGCTACAAGGTTCTGCGCAAACATGGAACTGAACGGGCGTTCACCCATGATGACTTTCCCAAAAAACCGGGAACCTTTGCATGTGTCGGCTGCGGCGCCACCTTGTTTGAGCAGGGTTCGAAGTTTGACAGCGGCACCGGCTGGCCGAGTTTTTACCAACCGGCCACTGCTGCGGCGGTCGAGGAAAGGGCCGACAACTCGTGGCTGATGCGCCGGACCGAGGTCGTGTGCGCCCGCTGTGACGGTCACCTGGGGCATGTGTTTCCGGATGGACCGCAACCGACGGGATTGCGCTATTGCATCAACGGTGTCGCGCTTAAGTTCAAACCGGAAGAGTAACGCCAAAACGGCAACGATTGCATAGCAGGACGGAACACCTCATCAGTCAGCGTGACAGGCTCCGCTAACGCGTTTGACGAAATATCTAAAGCACCCTGCATCACCTAACGCGTTGAAATCTTACAATTCAGGCAGCGTTAGGTGATTATAGTTCTTCGCATAACGCTCTAGTTGTCCAGGAAGCTCCCGGCGTCAAAGTTCAGCAATCCGCTAAAGATCTGGCGCAGCGTGTTGACCCGTTGGCCGCCGGTCTGCGTCACGCGCGGGGACAGGTTTACAATCTGCCCGTCTTCAAGCCCATAACGCTGCACGCTTTCCACCACGCCGTCCTCATCGAAGGACATTGCAACCACGATCCGATCCGTGGCCCGCGCCGGATTGTAGGTGAGTTGCTCCATTGTAGTCTGCACGTAGTACCAGTCCGAGTCACGCAACAGCCCCGAACTTGACGGTCGGCCGATCCGCTCTTCGATCGACAGAACGGTGTCTACACCCGGTTCGATTGAGGCGATTTCCTCTTCACTCGGAACATATCCATGAACAGTAATCTGAGGGCTACAAGCGCACAGCAGCGCGAAAACAAGCGCAATTGACGAAAGGCGATACAAAAAGCTGGTGGAACCCATGGGTGGACAACTATCCTTTGTCTTGCCCTTGTCCCGTACCCCGCCGTCCCGTTAAATTCAAGGGAGCCACCCCATGGTCCAAAGGCTGCACATATGACCACAGCGACCGCCACGCCGACCCCGCCCGAATTCAGCCGTCCACTTTGGTTGCGTGAGTTGAGGCAGATGGACACCCATACTATAGACCTACGCGCGGATGCTGCCGAGCATGCGCGGATTGGATCGCTGCTGGACCTGGTATTCCTGGGAAAGCTGCGGTTGCACGGGAAAATGAGCCCGGTTGATCAGGAGGGTTGGCGGTTTGAAGGGTATTTGGGTGCCACGGTGACCCAGGCCTGCGTGATCACCTTGCAACCCGTCAAAACCCGCCTGGATCTTGAAGTTCAACGCACCTGGCTTCCGCCGAACCCTACCTCGGGCCATCTTGCAGAAATCGAGCTCAGCGCCGAGGATTTGGATGAGGTCGAGCCGTTGACCGACCCTATTGATTTGGGGCTGCTGGCGGTTGAAGAGCTTGCACTGGCGCTTCCCGCTTATCCCCGTGCCGAAGGTGTCGAAGGGTCGGTGATCGAGGCCATCCCGCCGGGCGCCGAGCCGATTGCACCGCGACAAAGACCATTTGCTGCCCTGGCCGGATTGCGAAATAAATTGCAGGCTAAGGATGAATAGCGTCAATTAGCGCTTGCAGTAGCGCGTAAAGCGGGTATTTTCCGCGCTTCTTGACACGTCGGGATTCTGCGTTCATACGCGCGGCAAGGTTGGCCGCGCAGGTCATTTCGGATGCGGCGTCACGAGCAAGCGGGCCATCTGGGCCCCCTAACGCTGAGGTTGAACAGATGGCTGTTCCTAAGAGTAAGATCACGCGCTCCCGCCGGGGACAGCGCCGTTCGCATGACGCGCTTGTGGGCGCAAACCCAAACGAATGTGCGAATTGCGGTGAACTCAAGCGCCCACACCACGTGTGTGGTGCATGCGGCCACTATTCGGACCGCGAGGTTATCGCAATGGTTGACGAGATCGACCTGGACGAAGACGCCGCGTAAAAACCGCCGCCACCCGGCAGGTGCATATGTCAGATACGACAAACGCCGACCAAGGACCTGACAGATCGACGGTTATTTCGATCGACGCGCTTGGGGCGGAGCGCGGGATCTCGAGTGTATTGGCTGGAATGGCCAAATCCGCCCACAAGAATCCAGACATTCGATTTATCCTGCATGGGCCCGAAGCCGAGATTTCGCCGCTGATCAGTCGTCATGCCAGCCTGGCCGGTCGCTGCGATATCCGCGATGTCTCGACGGCTGTGTCGATGGATGAAAAGCCGTCGCGCGCGCTACGGACCGGCAAGGGCACCAGTATGTGGAATGCACTGGACACGGTTGGCCAGGGCGAGGCGACCGTTGCGGTTTCCTGCGGCAATACCGGCGCATTGATGGCAATCTCGATGTTGCGGCTGCGCAAGACGCCAGGTGTGGATCGCCCGGCGATCGCCGTCCTGTGGCCATCGCGCAACCCTGCGGGATACAATGTTGTGCTGGACGTGGGCGCTGACATTCGCGCTGATGCACGGGATCTTCACAAATACGCGATCATGGGCGCAGCCTATGCCCGGAACGGGCTTGCGCTGAGCCGCCCCCGTGTTGGTGTTCTAAATGTCGGGACCGAAGACCACAAAGGCCGCGCCGAACTGCGTGAGGCCGGGCAATTGATCGAGGCCACAGCCCCCAGCAGCGACTTTGAATATGTCGGCTTTGTCGAAGGATCCGACATTTCCGGCACCCGGGTCGATATCATTGTGACGGACGGCTTCGCCGGAAACATCGCCCTGAAGACGGCGGAGGGCACAGCGGCACTTGTACGCAATTTGCTCCAGGATGCCTTCCGGCATTCGCCCTTCAGCCGACTGGGTGCGCTCTTTGCCTATACGTCCCTGGGACGGCTAAGCAAGCGGATCGATCCGCGCCGCGTCAACGGCGGCGTGTTTCTGGGCCTGAACGGCACAGTCGTCAAATCGCACGCGAGCGCCGATGCGACAGGGATCTCGGCAGCGATCAAACTTGCCTTTATCCTCGCGCAAAACGGTTTCTCCGAAAAACTGGCGGCACGTGTTGCGTCCCAAACGCCGTCCGTCCAAACTGGCCCCAATCAAAAAGAACAAGAGGCTTCGTAAAATGACGGTCACGCGGGCAGTGGCACTGGGCTGCGGGCATTATTTGCCTGAGCGGGTGGTAGAGAACGCCGAGCTTGAAACATGGGTGGATACGACAGACGAATGGATTCAGGCACGCTCAGGTATTGAGCGGCGCCATTTCGCGGCCGAGGGTGAGAAAACATCGGACCTGGCCGTCGCGGCGGGTCGTATGGCGCTTGAGGACGCCGGGCTGAGCGGTTCAGATATCGACGCAATCGTGTTGGCCACGGCGACCCCGGACCAGACCTTCCCGTCGACTGCCACCCGCGTGCAGGCTGCGTTGGGGATCGGCGAAAGTGGCTTTGCCTTCGACATTCAGGCGGTCTGCGCGGGCTTTGTCTTTGCCCTGTCGAATGCCACCGCCTTGATCGGATCGGGCCAGGCAAAGCGGGTTATGGTTATCGGTTCAGAGACCTTTAGCCGGATCATGGATTGGTCCGACCGGACGACCTGCGTTCTGTTCGGTGACGGCGCGGGGGCGGTGATTTTGGAAGCGCAAGAGGGGCCGGGAACGCCGCAGGATCGCGGCGTTCTGTCAACGGTCCTGCGCTCGGACGGGCGGTTCAACGACCTGCTTTATGTTGACGGTGGCGTCTCATCGACGCAGACCTCCGGTGTGTTGAAGATGCAGGGGCGCGAGGTCTTCAAACATGCGGTTCAGAAACTGGCTGTCGCCGGTGATGAGGCTTTGGAGCGGGCGGGGCTGCCCGTCGACGCAGTGACCTGGGTGGTGCCCCATCAAGCCAATCTTCGGATCATCAAGGCGACTGCTGCCAAGATCGGGATCCCGATGGAAAAGATCATTGTCACGGTTCAGGACCATGGAAACACCTCGGCCGCGTCCATTCCGCTGGCGCTTTCCGTGGCGCATCACGAGGGCCGTTTCACCGAGGGCGATCTGATCCTTATGGAGGCAATCGGCGGGGGGTTGACCTGGGGAGCGGCCACACTGCGGTGGTAGAGCCGCAGTAGACATCGCTATATGTCCAGCCAAGTCCTTGTTATTGACTCGCTTTCACGAATCCCAATACGGTTCGGCAGCTTATTTGCGAAAGGTGGATTGATGAGTGAGACCACGTTGACCCGCATGGATTTGGCCGAAGCCGTGTTTCAGGAAGTCGGTCTTTCCCGCAACGAATCCGCAGAACTTGTCGAGTCGGTTCTGCAGCATATGTCCGATGCTTTGGCCAGTGGGGACAACGTGAAAATCTCGTCCTTCGGCACCTTTAACGTGCGCACCAAGACCGCGCGGATGGGCCGTAACCCCAAAACCGGGGAGGAGGTTCCGATCTCGCCCCGCCGTGTGCTGACGTTTCGGCCATCTCACCTGATGAAAGATCGCGTCGACGCTGGCAACAAACGCTGAGCGCCGCGTGGCTGTTCGCAAGTCCCCGGACGCCTTTCGCACAATTTCGGAAGTTGCCGAGATCCTGGATATTCCGGCCCATGTGCTGCGATTCTGGGAGAGCCGATTCACGCAGATCAAACCGGTTAAGCGCGGCGGCGGGCGCCGATACTACCGCCCGCAAGACATTGATCTGCTGCGGGGCATCAGGGACCTGCTGTATCAGGACGGGTTCACGATAAAAGGTGTTCAAAAGGTTCTGCGCGAGCGGGGTGTGAAGCATGTCATCGAGTTGGGTCATATCACCCCGCCCGAAACGACCGGTTCGCCGGTTTCTGATGCGAACCTGAGCGAAGCACCAGCTGCAACGCCGGCTCCGGCGCCGGCCGCAGTATCCCCGACGCCCCAGCCCGAACCGGTCGCCCCCCCGGCGCCCGCGCCCGATCTGCGCGCGTTTCCGCAAGTGGACCTGCCGCGCACGCCGACGGCCCAAACCGAAGAGGATCAGTTCGACCTTTTTGCCCATGCGCCACAGCGGTCGCGGCGCCCGTTCCCGCCCGACCCGGCCAAGGCGCAACGGACCGAAGCACTTCGGTCGCTCTACGGGAAACTCTCGGCGCTGCGCGAGAAAATGGCCGCGGACGCACCATGATCCGGCTTGCCCCCGGCGCCGATCCGGATATAAGGGCATTTCGTCGGGCTATAGCGCAGTCTGGTAGCGCGTCCGTCTGGGGGACGGAAGGTCGTGAGTTCGAATCTCGCTAGCCCGACCACCCCTTTCAAAGGCGTCGGCCTCGGGCTGACGCTTTTTTGCATCGGCGAGGATCTGACATGACCCAGGGCGTTCTCCCGTCGCAAACTCTTATGCAGATGATTGAAAACGGGCAGATCCGGCTGGACCGCAAACCGGATGCGGACCAGGTGCAACCAGCAAGCTTGGATTTGCGCCTGGGGACCACGGCGTGGCGCGTCCGGGCGTCATTCCTTCCCGGCGCACAGGCGACACTCAAAGACCGTCTGCCTCAGTTTGCAATGCATCGGGTCGATCTGACGGCGGGCGCGGTACTGGAAAAAGGATGCGTCTATCTGGTTCCTTTGATGGAATCGCTGGAGCTGCCGCAAAGTATTGCGGCGGTCGCCAACGCCAAATCCTCGACCGGACGGCTGGATCTGTTTACGCGTCTCATTACCGATCATGGGACGGAGTTTGACAGGATTGACGCGGGCTATCACGGACCGCTCTACGCTGAGATATCGCCGCGGTCGTTTTCGGTGCTGGCCCGGCCCGGAATGCGGCTCAACCAGGTGCGGTTTCGTCAGGGGCAATCTGTGCTGTCGGACAGCGATCTCGCCATCCTGCAGGATGACGTTCAACTTGTGAACACAACGGCTCACATCGACAGCGGTCTGGGGTTTTCGGTCGATCTGCTACGCGAGGATGGCCCGGTTGGTTACCGCGCCAAACCGCATACGGGTCTGATCGACCTGGACAAACTGGACCACTACGCCATCCCCGACTTCTGGGAACCGGTCCACGCCACGGACGGGCGTATCATACTGGACCCCGGTGCATTCTACATCCTGGTCAGTCGGGAGGCCGTTCATGTGCCGCCCGACTATGCCGCGGAGATGGCCCCCTACCTTGCCATGGTCGGTGAGTTCCGTGTGCACTATGCTGGTTTCTTCGATCCAGGGTTCGGCCACGCGGCCGCCGGGGGCCGTGGCGCCCGCGGTGTTCTGGAAGTGCGGTGCCATGAGGCGCCCTTCGCCCTGGAACACGGTCAAATCGTCGGTCGTCTGGTCTATGAGAAGATGGCCGATCGGCCCGTGACGCTCTATGGTGCCGACCTGAAGTCGAACTATCAGGGACAGGGCCTGAAGCTCTCCAAACACTTTCGAATGGTCTGACGTCGCTGCACAACGGCCATACTGTTGCGCATTTCCCCGCAGCGGGATCGCGCGTCAGATCATAGGGACTGAAAATCCGCATCAAGGCGGTGCTCAGCACATCAACCTTCAGGGACGGATCCAATAGCGTCAGGCGAGGCGCGTCGCCACGGCGTCAGCAATCATCGCGCTGACCCGCACGTTGCTCTCTTCCGTCACCCCGGCAATATGCGGCGTAAGAAGAACATTCAGCCCCTCAAACAGCGCGCCCGAGTCGGCGGTCAACGGCTCTATGTCAAACACATCCAGGGCCGCCCCCCCGCTCTGGCCCGCGCGAAGCGCGGCCGCAAGTGCCGCTTCGTCCACGACACCGCCGCGCGCGGCGTTGACAACGATGGATCCCGGTTTCATCTGTGCCAATCGTTCGCCGTTGACAAGGGCCCGGGTCTGTGCGGTTAACGGAACATGCAGGCTCAACACATCCGCCTGCTCGAAAACCTCGCTAAGCGCGGCGGACCGCACACCATCCCAGGCCGGATCGCTTTCGGACAGATGGGGGTCATGCGCGATGACCGTCATGCCCATGCACCGGGCCCGTGCTGCCGTTTCGCGCGCGATCGCCCCATAGCCCACCAATCCCATAACCTTCCCGCCCAGTTCGCGGCCCATCATGGCCTGACGTGGCCAGGTCCCCGCCGCGACCTCGTCGGAACGAAGCCAGGCCCCCCGCAGCAGAACAAGGGCTGCGGTAATCACATACTCCGCCACTGATACATTGTTCGCGCCAGTCGCCGGTATCACGTCGATCCCGCGCGCGGCACATATCGCCGTATCAATATTGTCCAGCCCAACGCCAAGCCGCCCGATCACTTCCAATACCACGCCCGCGTCCAACAGCGGGCTCCGTACCTGCGTCCGGTTCCGGACAATCAGGGCACGGGCCGACCGGACCGCCTGTTCCAGCGCCGATGGATCATCGACCAACCCAGGCGCGTAAAGCGTGTCGAACTTTTCCCGCAACCGATCCACAGCCGCCTCGTCCATAAACTCGCTGATCACGATGTCAGGCATCTGCAAGTTCCCGTGCAAAGCTTGGCAGGACTACCGCCTGCCCACTTCGGACACTCTCCTCAGCGGCAAGACCCACGGCCACCGCAATCCGCCCGTCGTGCACCGTCACTTCCGGCGCGCCGCCGGTGTGGAGCATGTTTAGGAACCGCTGATGCTGATAAAACGTAGAGCCGTGGTGATCACCGGCCCAGGCAATCGCTTCGTCGACCGCAATGTCTTCGCGGCGAAACGAACGCTTCAGCCGCGGAGAGACCAACAACTGACTGGCCCGCTCCTCTCCCTCCGGGTTAAAGCGCGCCGGTCCGGGCACCCGTGCATCGATCCGTGCCAGCGCTCCGGTCGCCGAAATCACCTCCTGCCAGTACGATCCTTCCGCGAACATACACAGATCCAGCATTGCCCGAGCGCCGCTCGCGAAATCAACGATCACGTAGGCATTGTCGATGATGTCCGGCTTGCGGCCACCGTAATCTTCGTCAAGAAAATTTACGTCAATGTTGCCCGACGCGTAGACGCGCACAGGATCAGACTTCAGAATCAGCCGCATCAGATCAAAGAAGTGACAACACTTCTCAACCAATGTGCCCCCGGTTTGCGCATTGAACCGGTTCCAGTCCCCGACCTTTGATAGGAACGGAAACCTGTGCTCGCGGATCGCCAGCATCTGGACGGTCCCCGCGGTTCCTTTGTCCACTTCCTCAAGCAACCGTGCGACGGCGGGCATGTAGCGGTACTCCATCGCCACCCACAAAGGCGCGGACCGGCGGGCCTGCAATGCCTCGATCTCGGCACATTCCGCATCCGTTACACCCAACGGCTTCTCGCACAAAACCGGCAGTTCGGTGGCCAAAACATCCTTCAGGATCGGCCGGTGCAGATGGTTGGGGGCGGCGATGACCACCGCGTCCAGCCCGCCCTCTCTGAGCATCTCCTGGTGGGTCAGGAAGCTCACACACTCCGGACTGGCCTCATCTTGGGCTTTGCGCGCCTGTGTCAGGTCGGGATCTGTGATTGCCGCAACACAGGCGCCCTCTAACAGATTGATATTGCGAATATGTTCCCGGCCCATCATGCCGGTACCGATAATGCCGTAGCGTTTCGTCATTTCAACTCATAACTCCAAAATGGGCAGATCCAGGGCGGCTGCGGTATCGCGCAGCGCCTCCAGATGATCGCCATAAACCAGCCCCATATGATGCTCCAGCCCACTGGCGATCACATCTTCAAGCACCGCCTCCGCCGGACGATCAAACCGCACAACTCCCGACGTTCCGGTAAACGCCATCGGCCGCCTCAGCATATCCGCACCGGCGATCACCATGCGTGCGGACCCATGCGCCTGCGAAATTCTGGCAAAGGTCACACGCCCCGGTTTCAGGGGAAACTCGTAAAGGAGCGGCATCTTTCGATTGGTATGGATGGTCGCTCTGGGCGCGACATCAGGATCCGCCATGCTCATAGGCGCCTGTCCGCAGTGCCAGACGACACCGGTGTTATCGGCGGCATCCATATCGACCAGGTCAACCAGAAACACCGGCGCGTCCGCCACCTGCTGCAACACCAGTTGCGTCAGGGCGCCATAGACGTCCGCCTCACAGGCGCAGGGGACGCGTGCCTCGCCAAGTTGGGCCACAGCACCACAGACGGCACCCCCGTATTCGGTGAATGTTTCCGGCCAACATCGGATCGCGAATGCTGCATAATCCCCAGCGTTGCGGGTCTCATCCAACGCCAGCCGAAGTCGAAGCGACCGGTCCAGCGCCACCTGATCAACTTCATCAAGATTGCCGAGGTCCGCAGCCGTATCAGCGCGCAGATCCGTCACGGCCGACCCGGGTGCCCCGCGCGCAGTATCGAACAACGCGTCAAGCTCTATCGTGTCCACCTTGACCTGAGCCAGGGCGGCGAGTTCGCCGTCATCGTAGGCACAGGTGTCGAACCCATCCGGATGCGGGCCGATCCGGGCAATGCGCTTGCCGTGCAACGCACAAACCACCGGCGCACCGGCATCGGCGTCCCCGCTACGCACCGGCACAAGCCGTCCACTGGCCCGCGCACCATTTAACAATCCGTCCAGATCCGCGTCAGCCGGATCGGCGTAAAGCCAACCAAAGCTTCGCCCGGACAAGCCCAAGGCGTGGCTGGCCAGATTGAGCCCGCAAAACGCGTTCAACCGCAACCGCCCGCCCAGACGCGGCTCGGGCACGGCCCAGATCGACAGCGGCCCATCGAACATATCCGCTGCTTCGACCGCGGCCATCGCATCGGTGAAGGTAACCTGCAGGATCAGCAGGTGATCACTCTGGCCCGCGCGCAGCGCGGCCAACCCGTCCTGCGCAGCCTGCAGATCGAACAGGAGCTCGCGCGAACCGATGATCTCATGCCCAGTTGCGTCGAGAGCCGCGAGCATTCCGGCGAGTTTCTCCTCGGCAAAGGCAACATCGAAGGTCGGCCGTCCCAGCGGCAGGATCCCGATACGAGCCATTCAGAACCCCTGGTACCCATGTCGGAAACTGGCGTCCGCCGGACTGAAAGCCGCCGCGCCCCCGAACAGTGGATGTTCCATCCACGGTGCTGCGGCCGCATCGGTCAGTGCATTCAATTCGGCCATATACGCGGCCGAGGCACCGCGCAGCCCGGCTTCAATTTCCGCCCAATCCGGGTACGCACCAAAGGCCTCCAGCCAAATCGCGCGCCCGGCCAGATACCCCGATGCCCCGGCGCGATAGGCATGCTCCAGGATCGCCTTGAACTCCGGCTTGCCCGCCCCGGCTGAGAGCATCACCCAAGGGCGCCCGGCCAATGCGCCCATTTCGTCAAAGATGGCCTGCACCGCCTCTGATCCATCGGCGTCGGCAGCATTTACCGGGCTTTCGAGCTTAAAGACATCGACGCCATATTCGGGTTTTGCAAACTCCTCGACCGAGCGCAAAACATGATCCGAACGCTTGCCTTTCATTTCAACGTAGTCCTTTGTCTGGTCCGTATCTCCGGCAAGGGGATAGACAAGGAGTTCAAAGAGATAGGGAATGTCATACCGGGCGCAGGCGTCGCCGATACGTCTGGCAAAGTCCTGCTGTGCGGCGCAGATCTCGGGGGCGGCGTCAGGTCGGTACCAGGCTAGAACCTTTACCGCATCGCCACCCATCCGCTTGATTTTGGCCACGGACCAGTCGTCGATCTCGGACGAAAGCCGCCCGCCAGCGGACTCTTCGAAAACACTGTCTTCCAGCGTCACAATCAAACCTTTGGCCGGATTGAAGCGGTCAAGCCCCATTGGAATGGCATAGTGCGGATCCAGCAGCATCGCGGTCGAGGCTTCCTGCAATGTCTCCACAAGAAGGGTTTTGAACCGCGCGACATCCTCCCATGGGGCAACAGCCGTTCCATGATGCGCGGCAATCGGGTTCTTGATCGGGGGACGCTGGTCAACAGCCGTCATCTTAAAACGCCCCTGGGCGTCCGCCATACGGCGCAGCCCCCAGAGTTTGCCGGGCGAAAGGGTCATATACTCATCCTCTGCATAAAATCAGTGGTTTCTGTCCGGTCAGGGGCACCAGCACGCCCGCCGGATCGCATGCACTTTAAGGCTGCCGCAGCCTGGGCAAAGCGCAGCGCATGGGCCTCGTCCCGACCTTCTGCCAGCGCCAGGGCAAATGCGCCATGCCATATGTCTCCCGCACCCAAAGTGTCGGTCACTTCGATCCGTGGCGCCGCAACGTGAAAGGCATTGCCACGGTTCATGACACGCACACCGGCTGCCCCATCTGTTACGGCGACCCAGTCGCTGCGCGTGGACGCCCGATGCAGCCCGGCCGCCAAATCATCTTCACCGGTGAAATCCCGCAGCCCCTGCGCCGAAAACACGGTGTGAGTGGCAAGCGCAACCAAAGTCTCGGGCACCGGCGCCTCCCCATCGAGCACGGCAGGAACGCCTTGGGCCCGGGCGAGCGCAAACACCGCCTCTGCCGCTTCGGGCCACCGCGTATCCGCCAGAACCGCCTGCGGCGCGCCCAGGTTCTGTGGCGGCAGGACGGCCAGACCGGCCCCGCGGAAGGACACAATCTGACGCTCGCCCGCCGCGTCGACAAGGATCGAAGAATACGCGGATTGTGCACCATCGTCCCGTTGAACCAGATCCAGACAAACACCTTCGCGGGACAGCTCGTCCATAGCGAGGTCACCCATCAGATCGGGTCCGCAGCGGGCAAGCAACCGCGCCCGACCGCCCAGGCGCGTGATCGCAACGGCTGCATTTCCCGCGCAGCCCCCGCCAACGATCCGGGCAGCGGATGCCGCATATTTCTCTGCACGGTCCGGAAAGTCTGCCACCTCAAACACCATATCCACCAATGCCGAGCCACAGACCAGGACTTCGACCATCAGTCGACCTCCAGACCGGACGGCACATGCGCGGGTTGGCCAAGGCGGCCGACCGTGCTCTGGGTTCCGGTCAGCGCCCCCAAAAATGCGACGATGTCGTCGATCTGCGCCTGGTCAAGCTGGCGGGGTTTGATGTCTATGCGTGCGCCAAGCCGGGCCCGCTCGCGCTGATCCTGAAGGGCTATGAAGTCGATCTGGCTCACCCCCTCAAGTACCGGTAACTCTACCTGGTCGGGTGTCCATCGGGCCAGCGCAGTCTGTGGATCCAGATGGTGACGTACAATCCCCTCAAGGGTCGCATAGGCGCCATTATGGCCATAGGGCCCCGTCAGCGCGACGTTTCGCAACATGGGCGTCCGAAAGCGATAGGCATCCTCCAGCCTGTCGGTCTCGGCCATCCGACCCACATCACGCGCGGCAGGATCAAACACCCGGGTGCGCCCGGGACCAAATTGCGGCAGCGCAATTGCGTGAAACTCAAAATCACTCAGCAGCGGTCCGGAATGACACCCGCTGCAGCCCGCCGTCCCAAAAAACAGATCCTTTCCCCGCGCCTGGGCCGCGGTCAGCGCCGAGCGGTCACCCGCCAACCAGCTGTCGAACGGGCTGTCGAAACTCTGGAACTCGAAGTTGATAAAATCGGCCAGTGCATTTGCAATATGCCGGATCTCGATGTCCTCGCGGTCGTTCACATCCGAATATGCGGTTTGCAGCATAGCCTCGTACTCGGGAATGGCGCGGATCCGCCGCGCGATCAATGGCCAGGCCTCTTGCATGCGGCGGGCCGCCGCGCGGGAGACGTCGTTGTCCTCGCGTTCGCCAGCCATCTCGAACCTCGCCGTCATCGGGAACAGGGCCTGCGCAGCCAGAATGCCGTTCAGCCCACGGGGCAGGTTTTCCTCAACCGGAGAGTTGAAGCCAACGCCGAAGTCATCTGACCGGCTCAAACGACCGTCGTGGAAGAGAACCGCGATCTCGCGCGCGCCCAGGTTCCAGAGTGGTGGAGCGTTGCGCGGTATCCGTTTGTCTACTTGACCCGGTTCGGCGCGACGTTCCGGGCCCAACCCGACGGCCCCTTCGCCCAGACCCAAGGCCAGACCGTCGCCGGTAGCCAGCTTGTGATGGTGACATGTTCCGCAACTGATGTTCCGATTGCCCGACAGGATCTTGTCATAGAACAGCAAGCGTCCGACCTCGGCCGCATTCTGGTTGACCGGCAGAAACGCCTCCTCGGTCAGCGGCACCTGTGCGAAACCGGTTGAGCCGAGCATCACGGACAGGCACAGTCCGGCGCAGGAGGTCACCCAATGTTCAAACCGATGGTCCTTGCCCTGCTTCTTGCGCCGCCGGCGCTGGCCGATATCGGCGTCGCGCGCGACCTTATGGAGGCCAATCGATTTACAGAGGCCTATGAGCAGCTTTGGCCTGCCGCTCGGTCGGGCAACGCCGACGCCGAGGAATTGATCGGCGTGATGTATGCCCTGGGACTTGGCGTTGAGCGCGACGACGAGCGGGCCTTTGAATGGTACCTGCGGTCTGCCCTCAAAGGACATCCTGGGGCGCAATCCGGCGTCGGATGGTACTATGAGATTGGCCGAGGCATGCCGGCACCGGACCTCACCCGCGCCTATATGTGGTACAGTCTCAGCAGCATCGGCGGGGACCCTGACGCCGCCATCAGCCTTGAAGAAGTGGTCAAAAAGATGACGCCAGCGCAAATCGAAAAGGCCCATATTCTGATTGATGATTATCGGGTGTGGCTCTACCCCTTTGAGTAGAGCATTGGCACGCCCCTTGGCGGGGCGCGCCATTTTCTTTTAAGTGCTACTGCAGATCCGCATCGTAGCTGCTTTGCAGATCCGCCTCAACTTCTGTTACAGCGTCCGCCAGTGCAGTAAAGATCTCCTCCCCGCCTTCCACATTTGCCTTGAACCAGTCGTAGACCGGCGCCGCAGCTTCGGCGAAGGCGGCTTTCTCAGCCGGTGTCGGGACATAGAGATCCCCCCCGCCAGCCACGAAATCTTCATATGCCTGGATCGATTTCCGCTTAGGGCTGGCGAAGGTGGCCTGCTGAAGCTGGTAGAAACCATCTACCACGACCTTTTTCATGTCGTCCGACAGACCAAGGAACTTGTCGTTGTTCATCCACCACAGTGCGCCCATATACGCATGACCGTCGAGGGTCACGTACTGTAGGCCCGCATCGGGGAACTTCATGCCCATAATGTCGGTGATACCGTTCTTGGAACCCTCGACCACACCGGTCTGAAAGCTTGTGAACAGTTCCGGCCAGGGGATCGGCGTCGGGGATGCCCCAAGTGCCTTAACCAGTTCTTGCGGCAGGTCGGCGACCACCGTCCGGATCTTCAACCCTTCCATATCCGCTGGCGCGGCCACGCGGCGTTTGGTGTTTGCAAAGTTGCGCCAGCCACCTGTGTTGCCGATGGTCATGAGGCGGATCGTATCGCCGGAGCTTGCGAGCGCCATTTCGCGCATCTTCCGGGTAAAATCGCTTTGCAGGACGGCCTCGGCCACACGGTCATCGGCCATCATGTATGGCAGGTCAAGCACCTGAACATAAGGGAATATTCCGGCAGCACCGCCGGACGTGGAAATATAGACATCGATTGATCCATCCGCGATGCCCTGCAGACACTCCGCGCCGGTTGAGCAGAGCTGGGTGCCGATGAACACCTCCACCTCAATGGCACCGTTCGATGCCGCCTCGACATACTGCTTGAACACGTTAAGACCGTCGGCGTCTTCGTCGTTCTCGTTCGAGTTGGCGGTCGCGCGGATCGTGAAATCCGCTGCTTGCGCGGCCCCGCCGGTCAGCATGGCAGCGATCATCAGCGACTTAAGCGCTGTTGTGAATCTCATGTGTTTTTCCTCCTGTTGGTTGGTCTGTATTTGGTTAGGCACGCAGGCCCACCTGTTTTCCGTGAAAAGTGGCAGCTCACTGTATGAATCCGGTCAGCCGCGGGATCGTCAAAGAAATCGCAGGTATGTAAGTGATAAGGAATATCACTACCACTTCAACCGCGAGGAAGGGCAAAATCGCCTTCGAGATCGTCTCCACCCGTTCCCCCGAAACCGAGCTTGCGACGAACAAAACCAGCCCCATGGGTGGCGTCGCCAGACCCACTGTCAGATTGACGCTCATAATGATCGCGAAATGTACCGGATGGACCCCGATATCGACAAAAATGGGGCCCAGGATCGGGCCCAAAATGATGATCGCGGGACCGGCGTCCAGGAACATTCCGACGATGAACAGCAGGATGTTGATCAAAAACAGCAGCGTGTAGGGGTTTTCGCTCAGCGACAGAATGAACTCGGCCAAGGTTTCCGGTGCATGCGACAGGCTAACAACGGTTTTAAAAGCAACCGCTGCGCCCACCAGCAACAGCACTGTGGAAGAGCCCAGCGCCGATTTTGTAAGGATCGACGGCAGGTCCCTCAGTTTCATCGAGCGCAGGATGAAAAATGAGATCAGGATCGCATACGCCACCGCGATCACCGAGGCTTCGGTCGGTGTAAACACCCCGAAAAGGATGCCGCCCAAAATTATGATTGGCGTTTGAAGGGGAACTATCGCGCGCTTGTAAACAATGCGGACCGGTTCGGACATCCGCCGCCGCACCAGCCGGAAAAACAACTCCGTGACCACAGCCAAAACCGCCAAGGTCGGCAGGGCTGGTGCGGTGGCTACACCCAAAGAGGCCGCGATCAAGACATGCGCGCCCCAGAGAAGACCGATAAAATTAATACGCGCCATGCCACGCGCTATCAGGTTTTCGCTGGGCGTGATGGTCTGGTCCACTTTGATGATGCGCTCGGCCTTGGGCAGGTCGTACCGGTCAGCCATCAGGCGCACCATGCCCATCAATCCCAGGCCGACCATCAGTCCGGGAACGATCCCCGCCAGAAACAGCGCCGCGACGCTCTCACCCATAACATAGGCATAGATGATCATGATCCCCGACGGTGGGATGATCGGTCCGATAACCGAACTAGCCGCCGTTATTGCAGCCGCAAAGCGGCGGGAGTAGCCGTTCTTTTCCATCGCCGGAATCAAGGTGGAACCCAACGCAGAGGTGTCGGCCACCGCCGATCCCGAAAGACCCGCGAACAGAATCGAGCTGAGGATGTTCACATGGGCCAGACCACCGCGCAGATGGCCCATGATGGCCTGACTGAACTCCACCAACCGCAATGTGATACCGCCACGGTTCATCAGCTCTCCGGCCAGCATGAAAAAGGGCAGCGCCATCAGCGGAAAGCTGTCCATTCCGTTGTAGATATTGCGGTAAAGAAGCGCCAGATCCCGCTCCTGTCCGCTCAACCAAAGCAGCACACCCGGCGCGACAAGCAGACCAAAGAAGACCGGCATGCCGATCATCAGAAGGACGAGGAAGACCGGCAGGAACCAGATCAGCATCAGTCAGCCCCCGCCGCAATCATCGCACTGTCCTCAGGGACATCCGCGGCAGGGTCGAGCAGCAGGATCAGGCTGCGCAGCATCAGTTCCACGTTCACCGCCAGCAACAGGCAGACGCCAACCAGCAGCGAAAGATACATCCAGGCCAGCTTTACACGCGCCCAGGCAAAACCGCCCCACTCGAAGAGGGGCGTACTGCAGGGGCTAAGCCAGTCCAGCTTGAGCGTGAACGGCACATACAGGGTCGGGGAGTTAAACAAACACCCCGACGTGACGTGCCGAAGCCCAAACCCGATGCCAACCACAAGCACCACCGCGGCCAATGCCAGCAGCACCAGCATCAACACCGCCGCAACAGATTTCGGGAGGGCGCGCGGCACCATATCGATCGCAACGAACCCGCCCCACCGGTAGGCGGATGGGGCAATTAAACCGGTCATCCAAAGCATCAGGAACCGTGCTGCCTCCTCTGGCCAGGGGAGCGCATCAAGCGTGGGAATATAGCGATATATGACCTGGATCAGGATCACGATGACCATCAATGCAAGCGCGGTCCAGGCAAGGAAGCGGCCCACCCTAAGGACAAGGCTGTTGATCATCATCAACAGCCGCAGTGGTCCCCATAGTACGATCACGGTCCCCTCCCCCTTGCGGTCCGGACATGGATCTGACGCCCATGGTCCATGGGTTCGGATGGTGTGGGAAGCGAACTAACCTGTCAAGCCTGACGTGATGGCATCGTTTCAAGCACACGTACGCCAGCGTCAGCGCAGAGGGCACGCAGCGCGGGGTTCTCACACCGGTCGGTGACCAAAACGGATGCATCCGTGAGGCCGCCGATACGCACAGGGGCCGAGCGATCAAACTTGCTTTCGTCGGCCAGTATGTATGTGTGCGCTGCGTTGCGGATCATTGCGCGCGCGACCAACGCCTCATCCAGATCAAAGTCCATCATTGTGCCATCTCTGGCAATTGCGGCGGCCCCAATCAGCGCAACATCTGCACGAAACTGTTCAAGAAACGCCACGGCGGCAGCCCCTACAACCGCACCATCCGCCGCGCGCACTTGACCGCCTGTCACAATTGTCTCAACTCCGGGTATCTGTCTGGTAATATTGGCAATATTTACGCTATCGGCAATGAGCGTAAGGCGCTTGCCGCCCGACAGTGCGCGCGCTGCAGCCTCGGTTGTGGTTCCCGCATTCACAAATACAGTCGCCCCTTGCGACAGCTGTTCGGCAACCTTTGAACCTATGGCTGACTTCGCCTCTGCCGCGAGTGTCCGGCGCAGGTCATATGCCAGATATTCTGATGCGGCGCGCAGGCTCGCGCCACCATGGAACCGACTAGCGTGCCCGGCCGCCTCAAGCGCGCGCAGGTCTTTGCGTATGGTCTGCGGCGTGGTGTTGAGCAGATCGGCAAGATCCTCAACCAGGACCTTGCCACGCTGACGCATGACAGCAAGTATCGTATCCTGTCGAGGAGTCATACCGCCCTATCTGTGACGTGGTTCGTTTTTATTTTCGTTATTTTCGCAGGATTGTCAAAACGAAACGGCGCGAGGTGGGATCAGCGCGCTGTGCCTTGGATGTCGGCGTCTTCAGGTAGCCGCGCGCGCATGAATGCCGCCAACTCAGTTGCCGTCATCGGTGGGGCATAGGCATAGCCCTGCAGCACATCGCACCCCAGCGCGGCCAGCCTGCCACCCTGCTCAAGCGTCTCGATCCCCTCGGCCACAACTTCGACGCCAAGTGAACGGCCGATCTGGACCAGCGCACGGATGACCGTGGCGTCGGTGTCCGTGGTCAAGGTTTGTTCAATAAACGACCGATCGATCTTGAGCCGATGTGGTTTGAGCCTGATCAACCCGACAAGCGATGAGTGGCCGGTACCGAAGTCATCTAGTTCGATATCCACGCCCATTTCACGCAGCTGATCGATGTTCCAGTTGAGAACCTCGTCATCGTCATCGACGAATACGGATTCGAGTATCTCAACAGACAGACGCTGGGGGTTGATGTCGCCGGCTTTGATATCCTCGATCAGTTTTCGGTCACGCAGGCGCCAGCCCGAGACATTGACCGAAAGCCGCGGGATCAAAAGCCCCTCCCGGCGCAGAACTGCGTCGTCGCGTATCGCTTTCTCCATGACGAGTGCGTCGATCTGTGGCAGGACATTCAGGTCCATTGCCACACTCATGAAGTCGGAGGGAAGAAGGACACCCCGGCTGGGATGCGGCCAACGCATGAGCGCCTCCACACCCACGATCTCACCATTGTGGGCGCATATCTGGGGCTGATAGGCGACCTCGAACGCACCGAGGTCGATTGCGCGGAGGATATCATCGCTCAGGGTCTTGGCTTCCAAAACCTCGGCCTGTAGCTCGTCCGAGAAATAGGCCCATCTGTTCCGGCCGGCAGCCTTTGCTTTGTACAGGGCTATATCGGCGTTGATCAGCAGCTGGCGTGCGGGCGTTTCGTCTTCGGACAGATCGCCGGCAATCTCTTCCCAGTTGCCCATCGCGATCCCGATACTGGCCCCGAACCGGCACTCCTGCCCCTCGAACTGGATCGGGGTGCTGAGGGCATCGACGATACGCCGCGCAAACTGGCCGAGCTGGTCGTGGTCACGTCCGCCATGACACAGAATTACGAATTCGTCGCCACCAACGCGCGCCGCGAAATCGCCCGCGCGGGTTTCCGTGCGCAGCACTTGGGCTACATGGCACAGGACATGGTCGCCCGCCGCATGGCCAAGCGAGTCGTTGATCTGCTTAAAACGGTCCAGATCAATGTGAAGCACCGAGATATTGTTGAATTCCTGAGTCGGACGGATGTCGGGGTCGTAGTCGCTACTCCGCGTCCGGCGCCTCAACTCGTGATCCAGATAACGGCGGTTGGGCAGATTGGTCAAAGCATCATGCAGGGAGGCGTACTCAAGGTCCGATTGCGCCTCCTCCAGGGCCGAATTGCGCTCCTCGATGACCGCCTTTGTCGCCTCAAGGTCCCTGGCATAGTCTGCCAGCCGCTGTTCCTGCTCGCGCTGCTTGGTGATATCCAGACGGAAGGTGACAGTATCCCCATCTTCGGTCTTGCTTTCGAACACACGAAAGATGCGACCGTCTGACAGAACCTGATCCATGCTTTCGCCCGGATTTTCGCGAAACGCCAGGCGCTCGGCCAACCACTCTTCTTCCCGGCCGATGGCATCGACGAACAGACCGGTGCTCAGGCCAAACTTGAGAATGTCGATGTAGCGTGTCCCGGTGCCCTTTGGCATTCCTTGGCCGCCATCACCGGTGGGCATCACCATATTGCTCAGAACGACCCTGTCTTCAGCGTCATAGATGGTAAATCCGTCGCCCATCGTATTCATTGCCGCCAGCAATCGGCGTTCAGCACGTTCGGCTTCGCGCCGTGCGTGACGTAATTCCGCCTCGCGGCGTTTGACACCGGTGGACTCGACACGAACGCCGGCACGCTCGCCATTCTCCAGTACCACTTCCTTGCACAGGACCCATTTGTTGTCTGCCAGCGGAACAAAAAGGCCTTGCTGCATCTTTGCATCGCGCTCTTCAAGATGGTTCTGAAGCCAAGCCTGCGGATCCTGGTCACCGATATCCCACTGGCCGGTTTCCAACCCCGCTTCAAGAACATCCCGGTACCGTATACCGGGTTTGAGCCTGTCGCCGAGCCGCGCGTAAATGTTCCGGAATGCGCGGTTGAACATGACCAGACGGTCATCGGTGTCATAGAGGACGAACCCCTCGGGCATAGCATCCAGCGCACCCCAAAGACGCCTCTCTGCCGCCTCGGCCGCACGCTGGGAAGAGCGGAGTTTCTCCTGCGCCTGGCGGATTTCAGTGACATCCGTGGCGACTGAACAAATCAGGTTGGCATTCAGCAGCGGGTCAAATACCCGAAATGTCTTGGTTAGCTCGTGCCTGAAGCGGTTGTCCTGACCCAGAATAGTGCGTTCCCACTGGCGTCCTTCGCCCGTCGCAAGGACGTCCCGTTCGACCGATTCAAGATCAAGCAGCGGCTCGCCGGACAATACGTCGCTGACCAACTGGCCCGAAAAATCCTCGACCGTTTTACCAAAGTCTTCGGCGAACCGGCGGTTGACCATAATGAATCGCCCGGCGGATTTGATAGAGATGGCGGCGTTGGTTTCGTCAAACACCGCCTTGTACCGCATTTCGAGCATGCGGCGTTCTGTGATGTCGCGGATCAGCGTGACATATTTTTCAAGCATGCCGTCTTCATCAAAGATCGGCTGGAACTCGTAGTCGCCAAGAAACAGGCTGCCATCCTTGCGCTTGCTCAGCACTTCCATATGGGCCGGTTTGCTCCGATCCAAAAGCCTGATTAACTCCTGAACCGCTTCGGTATCAGAGGTATCGGCTGCGAGGACATCGCCCACACGCCGCCCCGTGACCTCTTCCACGGTGAAACCACTCGCGCTCAGAAACGAGGGGTTCACCCATGTAATCAGCCGGTCCCGATCCAGGACCGCGACCATGTCCCGCGTGGTCTGCGCGATCAGCGAAAGGTCTGTTAACTGCGCTTCGACAGCCTTGCGCGCCGAGATGTCGCGGATAAGGCAGATCCAATAGGCGACGGTACCGGCGATGTCTCGTACGGGTTGAAAGGAAAGCTGTGCCCAAAACTCGGTCCCGGCCCGCGTCACAATTTTCAGATCGCTGGAAAATGCCTCCCAGGCTTCAAGCCGCGTAATAATGCGCGCATGTGTCCCGGGACTGGTCGTTGGACCAACCAGAACACGTGCGGTTTTGCCGATGACCTCGTCGCTGGAATACCCCAGCAACTGCCCGAACGCCGGGTTAACCCAGCGGATCGTCAAAACCGCACCATCGGACACGTCTGCGTCAGCTATGAGTATAGCTTCGTTGGTATATGCACCAACGTTTCCGATGATGGTCTTAATGTCCATCGACTGCGAGCTCCTGCCGGGTCAGAGTATTGAGCCCAGACGTTAACGAAGTCTTAACACCTACCCTTGCCACTGCCTAATTCCTATCCAAGAAACACTTATGAAAAAGTAACGGCGGTTGACAGCTGTCCCATCCTTGGGGTTTGTGAGCCCGAATTCTAATGAAAATGAGATGCAGATGATTTTGGTGGGCGGGGAGAACCTGATCGACTTTATCCAAGAGCCTCCTGACGGAGGGCATCCGGCCTATCGTTCCGTGCCTGGGGGGGCCCCTTTCAACGTTGCCAAAGCGATTGCACGTCAAGGTCAGAGAGTTGGCTATCTAACACCGTTTTCAACCGATCCGTTGGGGCAGCAGCTGGCCGCGGATTTGGAGGCCGAGGCCGGGATGACAGCCCTGCATCCCGTGTCCGATTGTCCAACGTCATTGGCCGTGGTTTCACTGAACCAGGGGCAAGCCCAGTACCAGTTTTATCGCGAACGGACCGCCGAGCGCGATGTCACGATTGCCTCACTCCGGGCCGCTGCACCCGCTGACGCGCGCGCTTTTTTCGTTGGATCCTTGGCGCTGACCGACGGGGAGGATGCCGAGGCCTGGGCGCAGCTGTTCGTCGCGCTGCATGACGGTGGCATATTCACGTCGATCGATCCAAACATCCGGGCGGCCTTTATTCATGACAGACCAGCCTATGAATCGAGGCTGGAGCGCTTGCTGGCCGCGACGGATCTTCTGAAACTCTCGGACGAAGACATTGCCTGGCTGGCTCCGGGAGAGGATCCGCGCGACGCGGCACGTCAATTCGCGGCGCGCACCCAGGCCGGACTTACGGTTCTGACGCTGGGGTCGGACGGGGCCTTTGGGATAAGCGGCGCGGGCGAGATTGCGGTGCCGGTTCACCCGGTCCCGAACCTGAAGGATACCGTCGGCGCGGGAGACACGTTCATGGGCACGCTGGTCACCCAAGCGGTCGAAAGTGGGCGCATGACAGCCGGGGCCCTGCGCGCAATGGAGGCCACCGAAGTGCGCAAGATGCTTGAGCGCGCAGCGCGGGCCGCCGCATTGAACTGTGGTCGGGTCGGATGCGATCCGCCCACGCGTGCCGAATTGGACGCCCAAACGGGTTGAGCGACCAGACAGGACTGGAGTTTGAGCGCGCACTTGTGAGGACTTCGGGTGACCTTGATCTTTACGTCATAGTTCGACCCAAGTGGCAGAAGCGAAGGACGGCCCGCCGAATGCCGATGGCCAACTAAGAGCCCTTGCCTACCAACAATCATGCGGCGGTGACCTGACCTGACCGACAACGTCCGCGATGATCGAAGACGTCTCCTCCGGTTTTGCGACCGGGGCATAGTGGCCACATGCTTCCAACACCTGCAGGCTCGCTCGGGAGTTTATGAGCACCCCCAGGCATTGACTGAGGCCGTCGCTCGTACCCCGTCAAACAGGTGCGCAACGATTGTGACGGCCAAACCAGAATCCGGGCTGAGCCAACTTGCCACCGTCTTCGGGCGTACGCCGGGAAAGCGCACTTCTATGCCAATGAACAGATGAGCAGGTTAAGGGTCGTCCTGTGTCCCCGAACGCCCCCAAGCGGGATCAGCCGCCAGTCGGATCCAACAGCCTCGTCGCGGGGGAAATCGCCCACTCGCTTGAACTCGGCAACACGAAAGCCTGGGCGAACACGCTTTGACCAAAAACGGCCGATATCCCCGAGGCTAAGGTCTTAAGATTCAACAGGCTGATCGCACCGGCGATCCGCCGCAGACATAAAGATGGCAACGCATGATAGAACCCATAAAGATCACTTTGGGACAGATTGGCTGGGACGCTGTCTCCGCCGTTTCGGGATTGTTGATTGCAGCCCTCGGGTTCCGCATAAGCAGAAGCCTTCGCCGACGGGAACAGCAGTCGCAGCGTTACATGCTGTTGGCGGAGTATCGCAAAGAAATCATCGCCTATTCGCGCGAATTTTTCGAGATTGTCTCGGACGCACTCTCGGTACGAAGCCGGTCCGAAAGCGCAGGCAAGGCCATTCAAGAGCTGGACCGGCTCAGCACCCGGCTTTCTAGCCTGGTTGATACCGGCCGATTTCTGTTCCCCAACGATATCGGGGGGTCGAACGCATTTGGGTTCGAGAAAGGCCCCGCCTTCGCCGGGCGCCGCCGCCCCGCACTCGATGCGATCCTGGCCGCACATTACGCGCTTGAAGCGATGAAGCGGGAGGGAGACGCCGCCAAACCATTCCTCGAAAAAGCACTCAGGGAGCTTCGCAAAACAAATCAGCCGTTGACACCTCCGATACGTCGGAGTGATCCGGTCTACCTGCTGATACAAAGCCGCCGATGCTTTCTGAACGTGGTCGTCCCCGACACTTTCCCCAGGGATTGGCTTGCGATGTTCTCAACCTTGCTCGGGCCCATTGAAGGCACCGAAGGTACGTTAGATTGAAAGTTAAGTCGACACGCTCGGACGTCATCGTAGAAATGCGAAACGGCGGAGCGACCCTGACACTGTTCGCACGCAACACGTTGGTCTCCTGTATTATTCTTCTGGCTGGAGCCTTTATATCCCTAGGGCCCCTAACAATCCTGGCTTACGGCTTGTCGGTGCCGAACTACGGAACAGTACTCGTCATGGCCGTTCTTGTATCAGGGATTTATTGGCTCACATTTCGGATAGGATGGAAACCAAAGCCGTTTGAGATCGCATTTTCCAGGCACTTCCTTGAGGTGGGTCAGCAGCGTTTCGACTACGCAGATATCCGATCCTATGGGTTGGCCGGCAACGGAGGAGGCGCTTTTGATCCCGCAACAATGCCAGTACCGCGCAACTACACGATCGGGCCCCATATCTATATCGAGCTTGGTCCAGAGCGTTTGCCCATTACGGTGGGATTGAAGGGGACGCAAGCCAAGGAAGCCCTCCGTCTGTTTGGCCAACTTTTTGACGCCTACCGTCCCTGATAACGTGACCGGTTTGGGCATAGTGCGGACCTTTTCCGAGAAGCAGGATGCGCTTGAAATCATATGTTTCTGTCACCACAGCATCCGCGCTTTAAGTGGCGCATGGGTTAGTCAACTTCCGGGTTGAAGAAACGCCAATCAGATTTCCCCTTATGGCTCGCCGATGCTGAAATCTTCACCTGAATCAACCAAGCGGACCGCTCCATCCGACACATGCGCCAAAATGCTGTACGTCCCGGTTTCAGATTTGACCCAGACAGATACCGGCACACCGTTGCTGCGCATTCCGCTGGCCCTGCGGGTCAAACCGGCGCCGTATTGCCGCATCAAGCAAGGAAGTTAAGAGAGGTATAAAGTGGTAACGCGCCACACACACACGCGACACCACATGGCGGAACTAACATTCTGCCAACGAAATCAACCAGATACTTTTCATGTGGTACCCGAGGCCGGACTCGAACCGGCACGCCTTGCGGCGGGGGATTTTGAATCCCCTGCGTCTACCATTCCGCCACTCGGGCCCAGGACCAAAGGCTCTCGCATTTGATTCGAAGCCGCGCGATCGTGCGGAAATGCGCCTCCGGGTTCAAGCCCGAAGTCTGTCGATGCGGTCAAAACCCTGCCCCATCGGTTTTTGACAGCTTAGCCTGTGAAACCCGAAATCATTGCATTCCTGCAACGATGGTTCACGTAAATGACGGATTTTGCCCGGAATTTGGTCGTCGGCATTGCGCTGAGGTAGGGACACAGTAGACCATTTGGCAAAATGAACTCGGACCTTCGGGGACCGGGGCAATTATCGAGTGTGTACCGTGCAATGCATACAGGCAGATAACTAGGAGCTCGGAGATGATAACAGGAACCCGTGGTGTATCGGTCCTGGTCCTTTTGCTGACCACAGCCTGCACGAGTTTGGTTGAGTATGATCCTCCGACCATTCCGTTGCCTGAAAGCTTCCAAGGCGGTGGCGACGCCTCGGCCGGAACGCTTGAGGGTGTTGCCTGGTGGCGGAACTTCCGGGATGACCGCATGAACCTTGTGGTTGCGCAAGGACTTGACGAGAATCTGAACGTCCGGATTGCGGTCGAGCGGATGATGGCCGCGCGCGCCAATGTGCAAGGCGCGGGGATTGCCGTCACGGGTGCTGCCGATGGTGAAGCTCTGATTTCAGACACCAATCTCGCCGCGCAGCAGGAAACAGCAACGGCAGAACTTGATGTCACCTGGCTTCTGGACTTCTTCGGCCGGCTGAGCAGCCAGCGCAGCCAGGCTGTGGCGGGGTTCGAGGCCGCTGGTTTCGACATCGAGACCGCCCGGCTGGCGTATATATCCGAGGTTCTGCTGAGCTATATCGATGCGCGCTTCTTCCAGGAGAGTATCGCGCTGCAGCGTCAGAACCTTGCATCACGGCGCAGAACTCTGGATCTGACCCAGCGTTTGTTGGCAGCTGAGGCGACGACCCGGCTGGATGCAGTCCAGGCCGAGGGTCTGGTCAATACAACGCTTGCGGACATTCCCGGGCTGGAGGCCAGCTATGAGCAGAATGTCAACCGTCTGGCAACGCTCATCGGGCGCCCGGCCGGTAATCTGCAGCCTGTAATGAACCGCGCGGCATCGCAACCGATCCCCCGTGGTGGCCCCATTCGAAGTGTTCCGGCAGACGTTCTGCGGAACCGTCCCGATGTGCGTGCGACCGAACGACGGCTGGCGGCGGCCACCTCGGCGATTGGCATTGCACGGGCAGACCTTTACCCATCGATCACGCTCGGCGGCGAGGTCAGCGTGTCCGCGCGAAACGATCTGCAGGATCTGCGTACCTGGAGCTTTGGACCCGCGATAAACCTTCCGGTCTTTGGGCGTCGCGGATTAAACGCCACCGTGGCGATACGCGAGGCCGAAGCCCGTGAAGCGCGGCTGGCCTGGGAGCAGACAGTGCTTGTGGCGGTTGAAGAGGTGCAATCCGCTCTGGTTGCCCTGGACCGTGCAGCGGCAACCACGGCCGCGCGGCGCAATGCGCTTGCAACCTTTGAAGAAAACCAGTCACTTGCCGCGACAAGCTATGCCGAGGGCAATACCTCGTTGCTTGACCTGCTTGATGCGGAACGATCAGTCGGGACCGCAAGAACCCAGTTGGCCTCGGCACAACGGGACTACGCCCGAGCCTATGTAGAACTGCACGTGGCATTGGGCGCCGGTCGTGCGGTCCAGGCTGCTTCGGCCGCCGACGATAGCTGAACACGGCGCGATTATTTAAACGGATCCAAAGGCGTGGGCGATGTCCGCGCCTTTTCTGTGTGTTGTTGTCGTCCAAACCGCCGACCGCGGTCGCGCGGGTAAGCGCATCAAAGGCCGCAAGTACCTGGGCATCCCATAGCCTCGCCCTTTCAGTTCCACACAAAAAAACACCGCGCCCTTCCGGAGCGCGATGTTTGCACCATTTACGCCTGGGCTCGCCCCCGGACTCGGAAAGCCCAGGCTTCGCCCCCCCTAGGGTTATGCGCCTGTTCGACGCAGAACCACCACCACCGTCCGGAACAGAATCCACAGATCCATGCCGAACGATACGTTCGCATAATAATGATTATCGTATTGGATCCGACTGACAAAGGATGTTGTCCCCCGCCCTTCAGTCTGCCACAGCCCGGAAATACCCGGCCGCAGCTTGAAATATCCATCGCCACCGCCGGCTTCCTTATAGATCGACTCCTGATCGACCATAAAGGGACGTGGTCCGATAATGCTCATGTCGCCCCGCAGAACGTTCCAGATCTGCGGCAGCTCGTCGAGACTGGTCTCACGGATAAACTTGCCGATACGGGTGATCCGGGGATCATCCTCCAGCTTCTGCATCCGCTCCCACTCTTCGGCGACCTTGGCGTCGCAGGCGCAGGCCTCGGCAAGCGCCTTCTCGGCGTCAACCACCATGCTGCGCATTTTCCAGCACTTGAACACGTTGCCATTGAGGCCAACACGCTCTTGTCCAAAAAACCCTGGCCCGCCATCCAAGCGGACAAGAATATACATTATCGCGATAATCGGTGCCAAAAACGGCAAAATCATCAACGAGAAAACCACATCAATTATACGCTTCGGCCCGTTCAAATAGACGGGCTTCAACTGTTCTACTGCGGATTCCCCAACGCCTACGGAATAAGATTGACTTTTCATACGCATCCCCACTCACAACGATTAAGAACCGATTTACACACTCGATTCACTGCTGCCCCCAAATCCTGTCTTAATATATCGTAAACACCATCAGTTACAAAGGCGAAAAGTGATTAATCCGGGTCCTAAAAAGTCCACAAACGATAATTAGTGATTAAAACAACACTGTATCTATACATTGCGAATTCAAAATATGTCTGTTTTCAGCGTTTTCGCCTTAATTCGGACACATTCACTCTGCGACTTCTTACATATCTCTATTTAAAAGGATTAATTGTGTCCGAAATGCGGCGGCAATGCGGCAGGAATAGAGTCTTTGCCCTAAACAGATTCGGTGGTGAAATTCCGCACAGTCGACTTCGCGGTTGTACTTTGCACACCTCGCAATAGACATCTGGCGATGCCAGGGGTACCGATACGCCGCGCGTGGCGCCCAGGATCAGTGTGACGAGGACAATCGATCTATGACAGGACCCGAGACCACCGCCAACGGCGGTCCCGCGCCGACGCGCTACATCCCCTTCGACTACTCCAACCGATGCAAGCGGGATGTGGCGGAAGGGTATTCCTTCCTCCGCGGCAATCTGACCGAAGATTTTCCGATTATCCTGATTGCCTTCGCCCCGCTGGCCCCACAGCCGTTGTTGACGGCTCTGGCCCTCCTGTCGTTTCACCTGTCCCTTTGGGTGATTTACGAGGCTGGATACGTCGACAATGACAGGATGGCCCGTCAGTTTGAGCTGGAACCCAAGCTGCCGAACGCGTTCGAAAGGTTTGACGCCGTGTACGACGAGCGCCTTGCCTGGATCTGGGCAATGGCGCTTGCGGTACCCGGCACCCTCCTGACAGTGCACATCGGTGTGCCCTATTTGGCTGCGTTGGGGTGGTTTGCCGTTGTGCCAATCCTGGTGATTTGGGCAACCGTGCTGGGGGCCCTGCGCGGCGTCTACTATATGTATAACCGGATCGACAAGATGAGCCGCGTCTATCTGTATCTGCCGCTGCAGCTGTTCAAATACGGTTTCGCGGCCGTTTTCTTTGCCCCGTCGGCAACGGCTGTTGCCATGATCACCGCGCAGCTCATACGTCAGTGGGTACCCTACATCGTGTACCGCACCGGGAACCGGCTGCGAAAGAACAACCCGGCCCGGGTCTGGCGTCTGCTGACCTACATCATGGTCTGGCTGCTCCTCCTGCCGGGTGCCGCAAGCTGGGGATTCGTTTTTCACGGCCTGTTGGGACTGGGGTGGTATCTGCTGCGAAGCGCGGGTCAATTGCGGCAAGAGCTGGGCAAACTGCGTCGGGTTCGTGACGACACATGGACCAGCACCTCCTAAGTGGACATATTCTGTGCCGATACTACCTTAACCGGCGGAAAACAGCATGGTTTTCGACATCACTCTCGCTAATCCGCGCCGAACGGCGTATTGTGTAATATCGTTATTTAAGAGGTTCGGTTTCCGCCATGATACTGCGTCCGAGAAATGATTTTTTGACCGTCGGCTGGCTGATTGCGATGGTCGCAACGTTGGGTATGACGCTGTTTGGGCCGCAGAGGGCAAACGCTCAGTACCTGTTGCAGCCCGGGGATACCGTCAAAATCGCTATTGCGGGGCTCCCGGTATCGGAAATCGAGGCCGCGGTCGACATTGACGGATTTCTAAGCCTGGCGTGGTTCGGCACGCATGTTGCCGCCAACCGGCCGGCCTCCGACGTACTGGCCGAGATCAAGCTGCGCTCCGCGGGCAAAGTGATAAAGCGCTACAACAATGATGGTGACTTGCGGCTGGTAAACATCAATCCTGAGGACATATTCCTTCAGGTGACCGGATATCAACCGTTCATCATAGGTGGCGACGTCACCCAACCGGGTCAGTATGACTATCGCCCGGGGCTGACCGTGCGCGGCGCCATTGCCCTTGCCCGTGGTGAGGCGGAACTCGCACTGGATGCCGACATCCAAGATCCCATTCAGATGCTGCGTTGGCAGGCCGATTTTCAGGCCGCCGCGCTGGACCATGCGGTCGCCAACATCCTGTTCTGGCGATACACCGCCCAGATCAACGAGGATTATGACCTTCAACCCCCAAGCGCGGTTGGTTACCGTGTGGCGCCGGACGTGTTCAATGAATTGCTTGCCGAGCAGCAGAGCCTGATTCAGATCGCACGGGTCAACGACCAGGGTCAGCGCGCGTTCCTGGCAAAAGCACTTCAACAGGCCGAAACGCGCATGGAAATTTTGGCACAGCAGAAGGAACAGAATTCTGAACTGATCGCTGCCGACGAAGCTGAGGAGCAGCGCGCGCGCGAACTGTTGGCAGGCGGATTGACCAACGCCACGCGTCTGGCGGATGCGCGGCGTGCGGTGGTTCTGACCGCGACCCGCGTTTTGGAAACCGAGGAGAACCTGGCGCGTGCCGAGCTGGATGTGACCCGCATGAGCCGCGAAGTTGATGCCTTTGAGGAGACGCGGAAAACCGAACTGCTGGCCGAGCGTGACGGCGTCCGCACCCGGATCTATTTGGCTAAACTCAGGATGGACAACCTCTCGCGGCTGCTGGCCGGGTCCAATGCGATGCTCGCAGACACCGACATCCTGCCCGAGGTCGAAGCGACCGTGGTGATCTATCGCACGCGCGGCGATCTGACCGAAGTGATTGAGGCCGGCCTGGACGAAGGTGTTCTACCCGGCGACACTCTGGACGTGACGCTTGAACCGCTGGCGCTGGGCGATCCTACCGATACTGCCGCTGCGCAGTGATACACGCGCGGGCCAGATGAATGCGCTAGCACTGGCTGCATTGTTCAGTTCTTGGCGCTGGTCGGTTAGCCAGACCAAGACCGGTGAACGCACGGCCGCTTGATGGCTTGTCTCGCCCGATGGAGACACAAAGCCCAGGTCTGTGCCGGTGAGTATGCCCGCGGGGGTTTCGTCAGCGAAGTCAGCGACCTGCGCCAGTTCCTCTAGTCGAGATAGCGACAAATCTGTTTGATCAAAAAGGGACATCGGAATTCTCCATGAACGCGGCTACTTTGAATAACGTTGCAACATGGCACTGCAGGAAGGATTGCTAACGACCCTCCTCTCGCACATTGATTTGCCTGAGTTCTTGGCACTTTCTATCGAAAACCAGCCCCTGGCCTTCTGAGTAACGTTCCACACAAAATAGACGTTATCATTCAGAACCCCGGTCCCGAGCGGTGTGTATCCGTCGTTATCAATCGCAGCAAACTTGATACCGAACTCGATCAGCAACAGGGCAACGTCGAGATGTTCAAGATTGCGCGCGGCATGATGGCCGACGGTCATACCTGCCTCATCCTTGAACTTGTCGAAGGGCTGGGTGCTATCATAGGCCTCCAGAAGCGGCCGCAACTCCTCCGGGAACAGCGTTGCCGCCGCACCTGGGAGCGTCGGCGTTTCGGCCATTGCCGAACCCGTGATCATGAGGGCAGTTCCGACAAGTACTGAAAGTCGTGGCGTAACTTTAATGGGCGATGATCGGTCTCCGTGTTTTGGTTTTTGGAGGTGCACGTCGCTTTCCAGACACCCTCCTTTTCCAGATTGGGCTGTCGTTATTCTGGTTCTAGAAGCGACAACATGCCGTTGTGCGTATGCCTGCGCATTGGGTTGGATAAGAACTCGATGTAGTCAAGGACGTCACGCTGCGCTTCCTCGCGTGTCTTGCACCTCCCGCGTCATAACACCGTCATCAGGATACTCTGCTGTTCGCGTTTCAGCTCGATCGGCATTCAGCCATTCTCAATCAGACGCGCATTCTCCGGGTGATGACGCGGCTACAGGCGCCTTGATCCATCTC
>JBCCYF010000025.1:0-47302 GCA_039190275.1 Pseudomonadota bacterium
GCGGTGCCCAGGCTCAGCACTGCCTGTTGTCGCCAGACCGACCGGTCCGCGATGGCGGTCCGAAACGTTGCCGTGGCACGTCTAAGCGGTTCCGCCACCCGACCAAGGAAGCGTATGCTCAGATATCCCGCAACCACGAACGCCGTCGCGGTAACAACACCAAAGGTAACCGGCGCGATCAGCCAGTCGGGCCAGTTTTGCGTCCCGGGAAAAGCAAGTGTGATCGCAGATCCCAAAGCCAACAGGGCGAGCAGACCCAGTTGCCCGGCAAGCCGCTCGAACAGAACGGATTGGCCCGAGGCCCCCAACCCGGCCTGATCGCGTGTGCGGACCGCGCGTCCCACATCGCCGGCCACGCCCCCGGGCAACGACAGGTTTACAACCTGGGACAGATAGTACTCGCGCAGGGCCGCCATAGGGCCAATGACAATGCCCAGTTGAGCTGCGGTAATCCGCCAGCGCTGCGCAGAAAGAATGGTCTGAACGGTAAGCAGTATGACGGCCAGGATCAGCCAACCCGCATCGGCGCGCCGCAACAGCCCGAAGGCCTCGTGCCAATCGACAGCCAGCCAGAGCAGCACGGCACACCCGCCCAGCACCGCGAACCTCAGCGGCGTGGTGATTGTCCGTCGTTGTAGCCACGCGCGCACCAATTTCAGTTCCCAACCTCGTCACCTGGAAGTGATCCATAGGCGTTCAACAGGATGTCACGCATGCTGTCCATGGGGATCGCGGAAACGTCATCGCCCGGGACAAGGCCCTGCGTCGGCGCAACATCGCCCAAAGGATCCACCAGATGGGCTGGCCCGATGACGTGAAAAGGAACCTCGGCGCGCCCGTCGAGCGCAATGAACTCGGCGGCCTGATGGTCCCCCAACACCAGAATGAGGGGAGGGTCGTCGGCGTGAAGACGCACGTATTCGAACACCGACTGCAGCGCATAGTCGACCGCCAGTCGGTACTGGTGGCGCACACGATCATGATCACGCCAGACCGCTTCAGGTGTGTCACCCGAGGTGGCAACGGTGTTGTAAACGCTGCCGTCTCCGACATCCTCCCATGGCAGGACCGTTGGAACCGGCACCCAGGGCGCATGCGAAGAGACCAATACCACCTGAGCGAAAAGCCGCCGCTCGTCCGCACCATTGCGCAGCAAACGGTCCAGCGCGGAAAGGGTGAACTGGTCGGGCATCGTCACCCAGTTCATCGGCAGCCCGCGATACCCCAGATCCGCGGCGACCAGGATCTCCTCGAACCCCATACGGTCGGCTTCGGGCCAATCCAGGGTGATCTGCGGCATGACCGTCGCGGTTCGAAAACCGGCGTCCGCGGCATGGTGATACAGCGTCTTTCGACCACTGGAGAGCACGGCGGCATAGCTGACCTGATTGGTCACCCAAAGCCCGTTGGCAAAGGTCGCATGGGTCAACCAGCTTTGCCCGCCACTTGTGGGAGACGTCAGAAAGCCCGAGCGCGCGCTCAGGCCGAGGTCCGAAAATGCCGCGCCATACCGGTCCAATGTGCCACGGTGCAGCGCCGCGTAGAAGGGCGTATCAAAACTGGTTCGGCCATAGCTTTCAACGAATAGGATCAATACGTCACGGTCGATGCCACCGAACTGCGGCAGTGCGTCGTTGAAGGGGTCATTGGCGGCGGCCGCCCGGAATTCGCGCAGCTCGGCCACCGTGCTGCGGATCAGTTGGACCCTCTCCACCGCAACCCGGGCAGTAAACGCGGCACCGGGCGGCCGAAACGGCAAGTCCCAGGCAGACATGGCGTTCCCGATTTCAGCGATCGCCGGAACCAGTGCCAGGATAGCGGCGGGGACCGCAATACGTGCCACGGTGCGGTTCTGCCACGCCCGCGCCCAGATCCCGGTCGACCACCAGCACAGCAGCATGACCAAGGCCATTGCCACGGCCGCCAGCACCGCCATCAATACCGTAAGTGCCAGGCCCAAGCTGCCGGTCAAAAGACGGATAAACGCGTCTACAAGCGAAAGGTCGGTGACCGGGTTAAACCCGCGCGACAACGCCGAAAAACTGATGAAATCCGCGCCTTTGAGCACGAAGAGAACAGTCAGGGACACGGTTAAAAAAATGCGAAAGGCCCGGCCCAGACCGGACGTGCCAAGCGCCAACAGACCAAGGAGGATCGGTGGAAGCTCCAATGGAAACAGCAACAGGGCCCGCCAGGACACCGCATCGGGATGGTTCGGCTGGATCAGGATCAAATGCAGCACCACCGTCGCGGTAGCCAGTTGCGCGAGGCGCCCGAAGCGGCCAGGGCCAGTCAGCGTCACTGCCGCGCGCGCCAAAGGCCGCGGACATCGATGGTGAAGGACCACAACAGAGCCAATGCTGTAACGCCTGCCAGTGCCTGTGCCAGCCGCGGCTCAACCCACGGCAAAAGCAGGATGAGAAGGGCTGAAATCTGCAGAACGCAGACCACTTTGCGGCTGAATCTGTCTGCTAAGGGGCCTGCCAGAAATGGCATCCAGATCTGCGCCAGTCCGAAGGCATAGCGCGGCAGACCAAGCAAAAGAACGAATGCACCGGCCCCATTTTGAAAGGCCATGACCGCGAGGATGAGGGCAAGGGCCGAGTCGACCTCCATATCAAAGCGCGCACCAAAGGCAGAGACCAATCCCGCACGTCGCGCCAGCCACCCGTCTAGCCCATCCAATGCAAAGGCGAGGGTTGCGATGACAAAGATGGTCCATGTCACAATCGCAGGTGTGAACAGCGCGGCAAACACCACGGACGTCAGGACCAGACGGGCAAGCGTCACAACATTGCACATGCCTATTCTGGGATGGGGAAACGTCCGGTGCAGGGCATAGCCAGTCAGTGTGACAGCGCCAAGGTAAAGCCCCAAGGCCCAGGCAATTGTCAGATCCCATCGGCCTCCGGACGACACCCAATGGAGCAGGGCAACTCCGATCACGCCAAACAGGCTTGCTGCTATGAACTGGACCAGCGGGCCGTGGGTCAACCGACTTGAGGTCGGGTGAGCGCTGTTGTCCGGCCACTTCTGTAAATCTGAGGATCTGCCGTACAAGTCCATAATTGTATTAACGCACCTGTCGGGTTTACCATCTTTGCTAGAATATCGCCCGTCGCCGAAGCATATCAAGCCACGACAGAAAGCGGGATCGTCCGAGCATGGCAAACCCAGTCGAAACATACAAGCGGCCTGCCCGGTGGATTCACTGGCTTATGGCGTTGTGCATTCTTCCCATGATCCCCGCTGGGTTCATTATGATACAGGAGGGTATTCCGCGACCGCTGCAGAACACGCTCTTCCTGTTTCACAAGAACATGGGTTCGCTTTTGCTGCTGCTTATTGTGATCCGGCTTCTGTACCGCGCGTTCAACCCCCCTCCGCCCGAGCCCGCGCATCTGCCACAGTGGCAGGTAAAAGTCGCTGCGGCGACGCACTGGCTCCTCTATGCCCTGCTGGTGGTAATGCCGCTGTCGGGCTACGTCCGCGTGCGCGCCGGCGGGTTTCCGATCGAGATGCTTGATGCGCTTGGTGTCCCGTCGCTGGTCGCACGCTCTGACCAAGTCGCGGGGATCGCCAAGAGTGTTCATTTTTTTGCGGGCTACATGATCGCGGCGCTGGTCGCATTGCATATTGCTGCCGCGCTCCAGCATGCGATCATCAAGCGCGACGGCGTGTTTTCGCGCATGTGGCCGGGCAAGCACGCTGGCCGCGTCGAAGAGCCGGCGGAATAGGTCCCGCACGACCGCGATCCATTTGAGTCGACCCTAAACCACAGGCTTGTGGAGCAGGGTCCCAATGCGTGACCAACGGTGCCCCACAAACGGCCGTGCGGTGAGGCCGATCACCCGTCCAGTGTGATACGCCCATAGATCGGCCGATGGTCGGAAGCGCTCCGGATGCCCGGTCCGTCCAGCACCTTTACCTCGCTTACCCGGCCCGGGGTGTTTGTCAGCATCCGATCCAGGGGCAGGATCGCGCGGCCAACCGGAAAACTCGCGGGTGCGGGGCCGCGAAAGGTATCCATCAGGACCCGGCGAGACAGTGCAAGCCCGCCCCAGGGGCGCCACTCGTTAAAATCTCCGCAGAGAATGGTTTGACGCCGATCACAGCGTTGAAAGTGCTGACCCAGCGTGCGCATCTGTGCGATCCGAAGCGGTTGCGATAGGGACAAATGTGTTGCGCAGAACCGGATCGAACGGGCCTGCCGGGCAGCATCGACAACGACGGCGCCGCGCGGGCAAAATCCGGGCAGATCGACGAGCCGCACGGCCTCGACAGCCCAATCGGGTCGCAGGAAGGCGACCACGCCTAGAAAACCGTGGCTTTCATCCGTTGACCGCAGGGTCCGGTCCCGGTGCATATGCCGCAAGCCGGTGATCGCTTCGATACGGTGAACATCGAGCACACCGCGCTGCGGAGGCTGCTCGGCATCGGCTTCCTGCAGAAACAATGCGTCCGTTTCTGGTTGCCATACTTCGTCAGAAAGCACGTTCAACACGCGTTCGGCGTCCACTCGACCGTCGCCTCCGCGTCCCCGATGGATATTCCAGCTGATACAGGTCACTGCCTGGCGAGAGGCCAACTTTGATGTGCTCACAGGATGTAGATGCCTAATTTTCCGGTCTATGATGGGTCCCGACGCCGCTTGGGCAAGCGTCAGGTGCGTCCCGAGGGGATTGCGTTTTGGGATCAGTTCCGATCGATGCCGTTGCTTGCGCGTGACGTACTCCGGGCTCCCGAGGGCCGCAACTTTGGAGTGAATGCTCTGTTTTTCGCCACAGTGGCTCAACGTGATGTGGGTAGCAGGATCCCGGGTGGGCCGTGTGTTTAACGCCGGCACTGTGATATTCTGCTACAGCCCTCTGGATGCCTGTCAGAGTACTTTGTCATATTCGATGTCTGACGCGGGGGTTCGCTGAAATGGCGCGGTTTACGCTTTGCATACTGGTAATGCTCTTGCCAAATCTGGTTCTGGGGCAAAACTGGCGTACGGTCGATCAGGACGTGTTCGCGCGATCTATCGAACGGCAAATGGCCGGGCGCGTGATGGGTTTTGCCTTTGCGGTTGCGGACCGAGACGGGATCGTTGCCGAGGCTTCCGGGGGGTGGGCGCAGGCAAGGGGCGATGGTGATTTGCCCATGGACACAGATGTGGTCATAAATTTTGGGTCCAATCAAAAGGTGCTATCGGGCGTTGCCCTGCTCGATTTGCTGGCAGAACGCGGGTTCTCCCTCGAACAGGAGGTTCAGGCGCGGTTTACGTTGTTCATGCCGGACAAGTGGAAAGAGTTCTATTTCAGCGGCAATACACAATCGCTCTTTGACCGCATTACTCTTCGGGATTTGCTTGACCATACCTCGGGCCTGGCGGACGAACCGCCGGATAACCTCGTGCATGATCAGGGCACCAAGATCGGCTGGTCGCTGACCCAGCCCGTCCAGACCGACGAGTTGAACAACAATACCGGAGACTACAACAACAACAACTTCACGCTTCTGCTTTACGCGATTCCGAACCTGTTTTACCGGAGTGAGACGAATTCGCTGGAAGCGGAGGCCGCTGCGCTGAGCCGCCCAAGCGACTACAACGGCTTTGCGGCGCGGGAGTACGGCGCCCTCTATACCCGTTACATGAAAGAAGAATTTTTGCCCCGCGTTCCGGTGGAGCTGGATGGTGGCACGTGTTTTTCCGAGGACCTGCAGCATGGTCGTGTGGCCAAGCAATATCAGAACCGCACGTCCCGGCGCGGTGACTTTGGATTTGCGACAGGCTTTTGCCGTTCGCAGGGGTCATGGAGCTACTCTGTGCGCGACATGGCGCATATTATGCGAACAATCGAGCTTGACGACGCAATCATCAAGCGCAGCACCCGGGGGCTTTACCCGGCGAGCACGACACCGCGCATGATCTTCTGGCGCAGCTTCAGCCACCGTTGGCTTGCCAAGAACACGCGGGTCGACACCTATCGTGGGCACGGCGGCCGTACGCCGCCCGCGGCGAACAACGGTCGGTCGAACTCGGTCACGATACGATTGCCCTTTGGCCATGTTGGCGTCGCCGCCGTGAACAGCGATGAGATGAACGCCAATACACTCGGCCCGGTCCTTCTGAACGCCTTCTATGAGGCGACGCGCAAAACCTTCGAAAAGGACGTGTCTCGTGGCGGCTCGGACATTGCCGATTTCGATCTTTCAGACCCTGATCCGGAAGTCTGCCGCAACCGATGCAATGACCGGTCCAATTGCCGGAGCTGGACCTATGTCCCGCCGGGAATCCAAGATCCCACCAACGCGCGATGCTGGCTAAAAAGCGGCATTCCGGCACAATCTGTCCGGGCGGGTCGCATTTCGGGTGTGAAAGGGCTGGAATATGGGTGGGATCGGCCGGGCAGCGATCTGCGGACCTTTGCCATTTCGAACGGCGATCCGGCCGCGTGCTTCGTGCGCTGTGCGTTTGATCGCAATTGCAAGGCCTATACGTTTGTCGGTGCGGGCGCGCCCGGACAAGGCGGCCAATGCTGGCTCAAAAGCCGTGTTCCGCCCAGAAAACGCGCATCCTGTTGTATAAGCGGGAAGTAACAGTTCGCGCGTGCCCCTCAGCCCACACTCCATTGTCTGCTCTGGTGCTATGGCCTCCCCTGGCGCCCGACAGTACTCTGACATCATTCCGCTGACCTGCCAGCCGATCGGATTGATGACCAGAGGTTGTTCTTTGTGGTCCTGATATCCATCGGTGAGGGTAGAGCAGCGAAAACCGGCGTAATGGCGGGGATCACCAAGTCTGGTTGTTGAGTGTGGCGGGGCTGCAGCGCGCCGCACCTGAATGTTTGCTCCGGCGGAGTTTCAGGTGATACGGCATGGCATAACCGCTCCATCTCTGACGACGGTCGACGCCGGGGTTCGGCAACCCCATAACTTCTGCCCCCGATCATCTGCGCGGGCTTTTGCGTCGGCTCAGGTTTTCTATTGAACAATATTGCGGGCTTCTTTCCCTGCTGGCTTTGCCGTTACTCGGGTGCGTGTGACGGGCGGGATGAGGTCAAAGAGGGCGGTGCATGTATGGTCCGCGCCGCCCGGTTATTGCGCTTATCACCGCAGCTGAACCTGGGTCTGTGTCATCCAGAGTACAGCGATGAGAAGCATCGCCGCCGACACGGTGCAGGCGATTGTCCGAACGGAATTCCAGAACGTCCAACGGGGCACGTAGGTCCGGAGCCAGTAGTCGCGGGTGGTGTCCGACGACATTTCCATGCCTGCCAGAGCCTCGTTCATCGGCACGTTGAAGAAGACGGTGACACCGAAACAGCCGATAAGGTAGGTCAACCCGGCCAGCATGATCAGTGTCCCGGCCGGTCCGGACACGCCGAAGGCACCGTAGCCTGCAACGGCCAGCGAAACGGCGGCCATTCCCAGAAACAGCGCCATGAAGACCCAGCGAAAAACCTCGCGATTGATGACCTGCATGGCCTCCACTCCGCCATAGCCGCCGGTGCGCGCAAGGGAGCGCATGATGAAGTCTGAAAACGCGAGGAAAACGCCGCCCA
The DNA here is from genome assembly GCA_039190275.1 of Pseudomonadota bacterium. Lineage (GTDB taxonomy): Bacteria > Pseudomonadota > Alphaproteobacteria > Rhodobacterales > Rhodobacteraceae > Halovulum. The sequence goes on from JBCCYF010000025.1 coordinate 7,551, forward strand.
CAAGGGCGTAGGCAAGGATCGCGAATTGCATTAGAAAAAAGAGAGCGGTCGACATAAGAGATACTCCTGAATGGGTGGGGCGGCAGGAGAACGACGCCTCCTGCCTTTGGTGATGAGTAGGATCAGGCAGCCGCCGACCACGCGCCTGCGGCCATTGCAGTCTTTGCGAACTCGGCAAAGTCGCGGGGTTTGCGACCCAATGCGCGTTCAACGCCATCAGACGTATGTGCATTTCGGCCGTCCAACGTCTCGCGGGCAATCTGCGTAAAGACGTCAGCGACAAACTCACCACCCGAAGCCGCGACATTGGCGTGGAAGTCTTCGAACGCGATCGGAATGTGTTGGATGTTTCGGCCAAGCGTGGCGGATAGAACGTCAGCCATTTCGGCAAAGGTCATCAGGCGCGGGCCGGTCACCTCATAGCGTTCTCCTATATGACCCTCTTCGGTCAGGACAGCGACGACCACGTCGGCAATGTCATCGATGTCGATGATCGGTTCTGCGATGTCGCCGCCGGGCATGGGCAGCACGCCGCCCAGGATCGGGTCGCGCAGGTAGCCTTCGCTGAAGTTTTGCGCGAACCATGCCGCCCGCACGATGGTAAAGGGCAGGCCAGAATTGCGGACGATGTCTTCGCCCATGCTGGCAAAGTGCTCGCCGCGGCCCGAGAGCAGGACGATGTGCTGTAGTCCGGTCTCAGTCGCGACCTTGGTGAAGGCCTCCAGTTTCTCGACCGCGCCGGGGAAGGCGAGATCGGGGAAATAGGTGACGTAGGCCTTTGAAACCCCGCTCAGGGCTGGCGCCCAGGTTGCCGGGTCTTCCCAATCGAACGGGGTCTCGGACCGCCGGGCACCGCGCCGAACGGCGACGCCTTTCGCTTCGAGTTTGCGGACAACGCGTGAGCCTGTCTTTCCGGTGGCGCCGATGACGAGGATGGGTTGGTCAGTCATGGTCTGTCTCCTTGGTTCAAGTTGATGGCCAAGGTTTAGAAAGACCGATGGCCGCGGGTATTGACCGCGCTCGCCGAGGTTTTGACATTTGCCGCCAATGCCGCTGGCCGTGAACCTTTACTTGAAGGATTTCCGGTAAGTTGCTGGCGTGACGCCCATCCATCGTTTGAACGCGCGATTGAAGGCACTTTGTTCTGAATACCCGGTGAGGAATGCGACCTCCGACAGCGCGTAGCGTTCTTCCTGAAGCATCCCTATCGCGATCTCTCGGCGGGTCTCTTCGGTGAGCGTCTGAAAGCTCAGACCGTGGTCGGCCAGACGGCGATGAAGGGAACGCGCGCTCAGACCCAGCCGGCGCGCGATATCCGCCATAGTGGGCAGACCCTCGCTCAACGCGCGCGCAATTTCCGTTTTGGTCTGCTTCGGCAATGCGGGTGTGTCGTCTATCCGGGCCAGCTCCTGATCGAGATGAGAGACGAGAAATTGTGTAATGCCTTCGTCCCCAAGGACGTTGGGTTCCAAAAGGGACTGATGGGACAGAAGCATGGCGTCCTTGTCGGCTCTGAAGTGAACGGGACAGCCAAAGTAGGCCTCGTGGCGTTCTGTCGTCCTCGGCGCGGCGTGCGTGAAGTATACTTCAAGCGGCGAAAACGGTCTGGGGGACACCTGTCGGCTGAGGGATACACCGCTGGCCAGATCAGCCTCGATCGAGATGCGCATTCCAAGCCGCCGGGGACCGTCCCGGTGTTCAATGAACAGCATCCCTTGCTCTGTCCTTTCCAGCTCATATTGGGTGAAGCTGGTCCAAAGCCGCCAATACCTTGCCACACGAGAGAAGGACCCGAGCAGATTGGGTGCTGCCTTCCACGCCAACCCAAGTGCACCGTATTCATCGGGGCGCATCGCCTCGCCAACGATCAGGGGCAGCGGCGTTACGTCCATCTGCGTCGCCATAAGTTCCATCATGCCGTAGAAGTCGTTTTCATCCAGCATATGCTTTGGGTCCCATGGGCCGTCTACGTCGAGCCCCACGGAATCGAGCACGGCCCTGGCATCAATGGCGTCTCCCGAAACGCCAACGACCTTTCGTGCAAAAAGAGAAGTGACCTGCCCCATATGTGTACGCTAAACCCAGTAGTCGCGCCTGCCAAGTTTCGCAGCATAGCATCCGCCCTCAAGCACGTGGATACCGCTGACCAAGGGCAGGGCTTTCACACATGCGATGAGGCGCTCTGATGGCTTTGGGGGCAGTGTTCTATAAGCATGGACTGGCGCGGGTGAGGTAGGTTGACAAAAGCCTGGTTCTTTTCGATGCCCCGTCTCAAGAACGTGAACTTTGATCGAGGTATCACCGGACACTTTCGTCATATAAGACCGCTATCAGGACCAAAATAGGATCCTGGCGCAGGAAAGTGTCATCTCGAGCAGGCAGTTGGAACACCGACCCTGACGTCGGCAACACCCGCTTGAACCAGCCGCTGCCTATGCGTCCGCCCGTGCCGAAACCCTTTGGCACAATGTCTGTCTCGGTGGCCCAAACGCAGGAGGGCGGACAAGTCGTCAACCTGGGCCAAACACTGTCCAGCGGTGTCTCTGTCCCTTGTCGCCCCCGCCTCAAAAGCGATGGCTGGCTGCGCGGCCCGCACACAGTCCACCTGCTTGCGCGATGTCCGTTTTGACTAGCCGCAGGGCAAAAAAACCGCTACCGTTGGCGCCAGTTTGACCGACCCGCGACAAACAGCGGGCGGTTTGAGGCAGAACACGCACATGCTGCGTGTGGTTAAGGGCAGGTCGTTATGACCGAGATGGTATTTGGCACGCTTCCCGCCAAACAGGGCGAAGCACTTGTGCCGCGGTGGTGGCGCACGGTGGATCGATGGTCGATCGCCGCCGTGGTTGGGTTGTTTCTGATCGGACTGCTGCTTGGCTTTGCGGCGTCGCCTCCATTGGCGCAGCGCAATGGCCTTGAGCCGTTTCACTACGTCATCCGGCAGGCGGGTTTTGGGGTGTTCGCGCTTGTGACGATGATTGTGGTCTCGATGCTCTCGCCGGTGGAAATCCGGCGAAAGGCCATCCTTGGGTTCGCTCTCGCCGCCCTTGCCGTGGCGCTGCTGCCCTTTTTTGGAACCGATTTTGGCAAAGGTGCGATGCGCTGGTACTCCCTTGGCTTTGCCAGCGTTCAACCGTCCGAATTTCTGAAGCCCGGCTTTGTTATCTTTGCGGCCTGGCTAATGGCGGCAAGCACGGATATCGGCGGGCCGCCTGGAAAGACACTCTCATTCATGACGGCGGTTGTGCTGGCGGTTCTTCTGGTTATTCAACCGGATTTCGGTCAGGCCTGCCTGATCCTGGCGACCTGGGCGCTGATGTATTTCATCGCTGGGGCGCCGATCATTCTTTTGGTGGTGGTGGCGATGATCGTATTGGCCGCCGGTGTCTTTTCCTATGCCAACTCCGAACATGTGGCGCGCCGGGTCGATGGATTTCTGAGTCCGGATCTGGACCCGCGCACGCAATTGGGTTTTGCCACTAACGCCATTCAGGAGGGTGGTATCTTTGGCGTCGGTGTGGGGCAGGGCACCGTAAAGTGGTCCCTGCCGGATGCTCACACGGATTTCATCATTGCCGTCGCTGCCGAAGAGTTCGGGCTGCTTATATGTCTTGTGGTCATCGCGCTGTTTTCAGTAATTGTGATCCGGTCCATTGTCCGCCTGTTGCGCGAACGCGATCCCTTTGTACGCCTGGCCGGTACTGGCCTCGCTGCTTTGTTCGGTTTGCAGGCCTTGATTAACTTGGGTGTTGCGGTGCGTCTGCTCCCCGCGAAGGGGATGACGCTGCCGTTTGTCAGCTATGGCGGGTCATCCCTACTGGCGGCCGGTCTGGCGGTGGGTATGCTGTTGGCCCTGACCCGCGAGCGGCCGCAGGATCACCTGTCAGACATCATCGGGCGGGGCAGATGACCGCACCGCTGCTGGTGATTGCGGCAGGTGGAACCGGAGGCCATATGTTCCCCGCCCAGGCCTTGGCTGAAGAGATGCTGCGCCGTGGCTGGCGGGTCCGCCTGTCAACCGACCATCGCGGAGCGCGCTATGCCGATGGCTTCCCCGAGGCGGTTGAGCGGCAGGTGGTCCGTTCGGCAACCTTCGCGCGCGGCGGCCTTGCGGCGAAGATCCTGGTGCCGATGCAATTGGCTCTGGGTATCGCCCGGGCCAAGGTCTCGATGCTGTTTGATCGCCCCGCCTGTGTTGCGGGATTTGGCGGATATCCGGCGGTGCCGGCAATGGCGTCGGCCTGGATCCTGCGGATCCCGCGACTGCTGCATGAACAAAACGGGGTGCTCGGCCGGGTCAATCAGATCTTTGCGCGCCGGGTGCATGCCGTGGCCTGCGGTACCTGGCCCACCGAACTGCCCCGGGGTGTGAATGGCACCCCGATCGGCAACCCGGTCCGCGCCAAGGTGCGGGTGGTCGCGGATTGCCGCTACGTTGCCCCGGGAGAGGAGGGGCCGCTGGAGCTTCTGGTCTTTGGCGGCAGTCAGGGGGCCAGTGTGATGCGCGTGGTGCCCGAAGCCGTGGCGCTGCTGCCAGAGGATCTGCGCGGGCGTCTGGTGATCAGCCAACAGGCCCGCGATGCGGATGAGGCCGAGGTCCGTGCGGCCTATGCAGACCTTGGCCTGCCAGTCGATATCCGGCCCTTCTTCAACGATATTCCCGAACGGCTGGTGCGGGCGCAGCTGGTGATCTGCCGCGCCGGCGCTTCGACCGTTGCGGACATCACCGTAATAGGCCGCCCGGCGATCCTTGTTCCTTTTGCTGCCGCTCTTCGTGACGAGCAGTCGGCAAACGCGCGTCCTTTGGTTGACGTCGGCGCTGCTGTCGTCGTGCCAGAAAAGGAATTGACAGCCGCTTCGCTGGCCGGGCATATCGCCAAATTCCTGTCGCAACCAGATCTTGCATCCCGCGCCGCCGCGGCGTCCCGCAAACTGGGTAAACCCGATGCCGCCACCGCGCTTGCCGACCTTGTAGAAGACCTGTCTGGAACCGCTGCCCTATGAGTGCTGCCACACGAATGCCAAACGACATCGGTCCGATCCATTTTGTCGGCATCGGCGGTATCGGTATGTCGGGTATCGCGGAAGTGCTATTGAACCATGGCTATTCAGTGCAGGGCTCGGATCTGAAAGAAAGCCCGATCACCCGCAGGCTTGCCGAGCGCGGGGCAAAGGTCTTTATCGGACAGAAGGCGGCGCATCTGAAGGGTGCCGAGGTTGTGGTGATCTCCTCCGCCATCAAGCCCGGGAACCCCGAGCTTGACACCGCTCGGTCGCTGAAGCTGCCGGTGGTCCGACGGGCCGAGATGCTGGCGGAACTGATGCGGCTCAAAAACAACGTGGCGGTTGCCGGCACCCATGGCAAAACAACAACGACAAGCATGGTGGCGGCCTTGCTGGATGGCGGCGGTCTGGATCCAACGGTAATAAATGGCGGCATCATCCACGCCTATGGATCCAACGCGCGCATGGGTGCAGGCGAATGGATGGTGGTCGAGGCGGACGAGAGCGATGGCACGTTCAATCGCCTGCCCGCGACCATTGCGATCGTGACCAACATCGACCCCGAACATATGGACCACTACGGCAGCTTCGACGCGCTCAGGTCTGCATTCGATACCTTTGTCTCGAACATCCCCTTTTACGGTGTGGCCGTGTGTTGCATCGACCATCCGGAGGTTCAGGGATTGGTGGGGCGCATCCACGACCGGCGCGTGATCACCTATGGGTTCAACCCGCAGGCGGATGTTCGGGTGATCGGCCTGACCTATGAGGCCGGTGTGGCGAAATTCGACGTGGTGCTGTCTGCCGAAGGCGATGTGATTGATGGTCTGAGCCTGCCGATGCCGGGGGACCACAATGTTTCGAACGCGCTTTCGGCGATCGCGGTCGCACGCCACCTGGGCGTCAGCCATGATGATATTCGCCGCGCATTGAATGCCTTTGGTGGTGTGAATCGGCGATTTACAAAGGTGGCCGAAGTCGGGGGCGTGACCATCATCGATGACTACGGGCACCACCCGGTCGAAATCGCGGCCGTTCTGAAAGCAGCTCGTGACGCGACCGCAGGCAAGGTGATCGCCGTCCATCAACCGCATCGGTACTCGCGCCTCTCGGATCTGTTCGAAGACTTCTGTACCTGCTTTAACGACGCTGATATTGTCGCCATCACCGATGTGTTCGCCGCAGGGGAGGCTCCGATAAAAGGCGCTGATCGTGACGGACTTGTGGCGGGCCTCAAGCGTCATGGACATCGGCATGTGGTCGCGCTTAACGACGCGCCTGATTTGCCTGGCTTCGTACGCGACAGTGCCGTGCCGGGCGATATGGTGGTTTGCCTTGGCGCTGGCAGCATCTCGGCTTGGGTAAATGCACTGCCCGGAGAGTTGGAGGGCGTATGATCTGGACGGCGTTGCTGGGGTGTCTCTGGATCGTACTGGTCTCGATCGTGGCCCTGGTGCCGTTTCCGCAGCACAAACCCTATGCGCTTGCGATGCTGGTTCTGCTGCCGGCATTGCTGCTGGCGGTCACGCTGGAGTTCGGTGTTCTCTGGGCCATGATCCTCTTTATCTTTGCCGCATCGATCTATCGCTACCCGCTCCTGTTTCTACTGAAATGGATGCGGCGTAAACTGGCGGGCGGCGGATGAGCCTTCTGCTGGCCTGCGTTTGGGCTGTGGTCGCAAATGTGATTGCGATGCTACCCTCCAAGCGTAGTCATTGGCCCCAGGCCTATGGTCTTATCGCAGTCGGGCTGCCGATCCTTGCCTATGTCTATTTTGAGCACGGCCCTTTGGTCACGCTGGCTGTCCTTATTGCCGGCGCTTCGGTCCTGCGCTGGCCGCTGCGCTATTTGCTGAGTTGGATGCGCCGAGTGACGACGCGAACCATGGACTGAGCCCGGAGATGGACATCGAATGACCGATCCCATGCTGCCCGCCCTGCTGGCGGTACCTTTGCTGGCTTTTGTTACATTTCTCCTGATGGCGCAGGTCTTTCCCGGCATCGTCTATCGCCGCATCGCTGCAGTCCTGGCTGTCGTACCCGCAGCTGTCTGGGCCGGGTTCGGATTGATCTCAAACCGGGTTGGCTTGATCCTTGCGCTTTCGCTTGCTCTGGCACTCACGGTTGCGGGTCTGGCATGGCTCGCCGGTTGGATTGTGCACAGGCGCAAGTCATGACGCGCATGCCTGAAGTGCGCGGCGCGCTGACCCCGGATCGCCCGTTGGCCGGGCTCAGCTGGCTGCGTGTTGGCGGTCCGGCGGACTGGCTGTTTCAGCCCGCCGACCTGGCCGATTTGCAGGGGTTTTTAAGGGCTTTGCCCGCGGATATCCCGGTTTTCCCGTTGGGGGTCGGCTCGAACCTGATCATCCGTGACGGGGGTATTCGCGGGGTCGTGATCCGCCTGGGGCGCGGGTTCAACGGGTTCGATGTGCTGAACGATACGCAGGTTAGGGCCGGTGCCGCGATGCTGGATGCCCACGTCGCGCGCAAGGCCGCCACTGCTGGCATCGACTTGCGGTTCCTGCGCACGATCCCCGGGTCGATCGGCGGCGCCTGCCGTATGAACGCCGGGTGCTATGGCACCTATGTCGCGGATGTCTTTGTCTCGGCACGTGCCGTCAGACGGGACGGCACGCTGGTCACGCTTGGGCCCCGAGATCTGAACTTCGCCTACCGCCAAACCGCACTTCCGCCTGATATGATCCTGATTGACGCTGTCCTTGAGGGCCCGCGTGGTGCCCCTGACCAGATTGAAGCGGAGATGGAGGCGGCCCTGGACCGCCGTGCCGCAACCCAACCGGTAAAGGAGCGCTCGGCCGGTTCGACCTTTCGCAACCCGGCGGGTTTCAGCTCAACCGGGCGCGCGGATGACGTTCATGACATGAAGGCCTGGAAATTGATCCAGGATGCAGGCATGCAAGGGGCTACGGTGGGCGGCGCCCAGATGAGCAAGAAACATGCCAACTTTTTGATTAACAAACGTGACGCTTCTGCCACAGATCTCGAAGACTTGGGTGAAGCGGTCCGAAAAAAGATACGCGAGGTCTTTGGCATCGAATTAGAGTGGGAAATCATGCGTGTGGGGGATCGGCTTCAACCGGATCCGAGCGCAGACACAAAAGACTAAAGACCCCGAGGCAGACACAAGAAGCTGAACTCGGGAGAACCATCGAGGCGGGCTATGTCGAGCAGGACACTCCCCCGCGTTGTAGTACTAAAGGGCGGCCCATCGGCCGAGCGAGAAGTCTCGCTTGTCTCCGGGGCGGCCTGTGCTACGGCGTTGCGGGCCGAAGGCTACGAGGTCGAGGAATTCGACGCGGGCCCAGACCTGTGCGCGCAACTCAATTACTCAAAACCCGATGTCGTCTTCAATGCGCTCCATGGGCGGTGGGGTGAGGACGGCTGTATCCAGGGCATGCTTGAGTGGATGCGGATCCCCTACACACACTCCGGGGTGATGGCCTCGGCACTGGCGATGGACAAGATCCGGGCCAAGGAGATCTATGCCGCCAACGGTCTGCCCGTAGCTGATCATGTGCTCGTACCCTCGGAGCAGGCGCGCAAAGCGCATCCTATGCCTCCGCCCTATGTCGTCAAACCCTACAACGAGGGGAGTTCGGTCGGCGTCTATCTTGTAACTGAGCGTGCCAATACCCCGGCGCAGTTGCCGGATACGGTGCCTCAAAACGTGATGGTCGAGGCATTTATACCCGGCCGCGAACTCACCTGCTCTGTTATGGGCGATCGTGCCCTAACCGTCACCGATATTTACACCGACGGTTGGTATGACTACAGCGCCAAGTACAGCGAAGGCGGATCCCGTCATATGGTACCCGCCGATCTGCCACCGCAGATATTTGATGCCTGCATGGACTATACATTGCGCGCCCACGACGCGCTGGGTTGCCGCGGAGTGTCGCGGACCGATCTACGTTGGGATGAAAGCAGAGGGCTCGACGGACTATTTCTGCTGGAAACCAACACGCAGCCAGGGATGACCCCCACCTCCCTGGCGCCAGAGCAAGCTGCCCATTGTGGCATTTCCTTTGGGCAGCTTGTTTCCTGGATGGTCGAGGACGCGTCATGCTTCCGGTAAGGCGCCCTGATCCCGCGCCCAGCCGGTGGATATACCGGCTGGAACGCCTTTGGCTTACGCCGATTGTGCGCTACTCGGTTCAGGTCGGATTGCCCGTTCTGGTGCTCGGCTGGATGGGCTACCTGGTTCTCAGTGACAAAGGTGTTCAAGACACCCTGCGGGCCAAGGCAATGAACGTTCGCGCCTCGATCGCAGCACATCCCAGCATGATGGTCACCGAAATCAAACTGATGGATGTAAGCCCGGCAATGAAGGCCAAGGTTGCCGACCGGATTGGGTTTGATCTGCCCATAAGTTCCATGGACCTGGACTTGGGTGCGCTGCACGAACGGATCACCGAAATAGAGGCGATTGCGGCAGCCCGGATCCGTCTGCCCGGTGATGGCGTTATGGAAATCACGGTGACCGAGCGTGTTCCGCAGTTCGTCTGGCGGCACGCCGACGGGTTGGAATTGGTTGACGCCGAGGGGTTTCATGTCGGGCCTGTTGGTGCGCGCTCGGATCGGCCCGATCTTCCGGTACTGATCGGCGAGGGCGCGGATCATGCCGCCCCCGAGGCGCGTGCACTTCTTGATATGGCGAGCCCGATTGTTGACAGGGTCCGTGCGCTGCAGCGCGTTGGCGCCCGACGTTGGACCATTGCGCTTGTGGATGGACCCCGCATTCATTTGCCCGAAGAGGGGGCCGCAGCGGCTCTGGCGCGGGTTATGGCCTTACATGAGGCGGACGACATTCTCGACCGTGCGGTTTCGGTGGTCGACATGCGCGATGGGCGCCGCCCGATCCTACGGGTCACTCCGGACGCTCTGTATCAGGTACGCCGCGCCCGCGGCTTGATTAAAGAGGATGACGCATGAGCTATCTTTTTGAGGCCCAGCGCGCCATGCGGTCCCGGCGCGAGGCAGCTTTGCGCCGTGGCGTCGTTGCTGTTCTGGACATTGGCACCAGCAAGATCAGTTGCCTGGTCCTGCAGTTCGCACCGGGGCGCGAGGCCGATGATTCGGTTCCAAAACGCAGTCTGACACATGGGGCTTTTCGCGTGATCGGCGCTGCCACCACCCGCTCACGCGGGGTGCGCGCAGGCGAGATCGCGGCGATGGACGAGACCGAACGCGCCATCCGAACCGCTGTCCAGGCAGCCCAGAAGATGGCGGATGTACGGGTCGATTACGTGATCGCCGGCTTTGGCGGCGGTCTGCCCCGATCCTATGGGCTGTCAGGAGATATACGGGTCGAGGATGGCGAGGTCGCAGAACCCGACATCGGCCATGTCCTGGCAAGCTGTACCGTGCCGGACTATGGCGCAGACCGCGAGGCTCTGCATGCTTTGCCGGTGAACTTTACACTGGACGGACGCACCGGCCTGAACGACCCCCGCGGCCAGATCGGCGCACGTTTGTCTGTGGATATGCACCTGCTTACCGTTGATGCCGCACCGGTGCACAATCTGCTGCATTGCATTCGCCGCTGCGATTTGGAACTGGCGGGGCTGACCGTATCCAGCTACGCCAGTGGCATTGCCGCATTGGTCGAAGACGAACAGGAACTCGGCGCTGCCTGTATCGATATCGGTGGTGGCACCTCCGGCATTTCGATTTTCGCCAAACGCCACATGATCTACGCGGATGCGGTTCCTTTGGGCGGTCACCATTTGACCTCCGACATTTGTCAGGGTTTGCATGTCTCGATGTCGGTGGCCGAGCGAATCAAGACGCTGCACGGCGGTGTCATGGCCACCGGTGTCGATGACCGGGATCTGATTGAAATACCGGCCCCCCGCGAAGGCATGGAGGACCGGCGTCAGGTGACCCGCTCCGAGCTGATTGGCGTGATGCGCCCACGCATGGAAGAAATCTTTGAGGAGATTCGCGACAGGCTTGACGCTTCGGGGTTTGAGTGCCTGCCGGGTCAGCGTGTCGTCCTGACCGGCGGATCGGCGCAGGTGCCCGGGCTTGAAACCCTTGCGCAACGCATCCTGGGTCGCCAGGTCCGGGTCGGCAAACCGCTGCGCGTTCAGGGTCTGCCGCAGGCCGCAACTGGCCCGGGCTTCGCCGCGGCTGTCGGGCTGGCCCTCTACGCTTCGGCGCCGCAGGATGAGTGCTGGGACTTTGAAATGCCTTCGGACCGCGTGGGCGCACGCCGCGTCCGTCGCGCACTGCGCTGGTTTCGCGAGAACTGGTAAGGTTCAGCCGATCCGGCGCGAACGCCTCCCCGGCGCACACCGGCAACGGCCGATCATCTTGGCAGCGTCGGTGGTCCGGCCCGTGCAGATATCTGACTGACGCGCAGACATCCGACTGAATAATGTATCGGCCCGGCTAAGGCGGTTCGCGGCTCCCCGATACGATCAGCTGAGAGGCGCTCCCTTTCCCGCCGCCCACCGCCGGGACAAAGGGTCTCGAATAGGCACCATCGGAGGTCGATCACAACATAGGCGCTCATTCGCAACACCTGACACAAAATCCGTGACGTAGCCTGGATCATGGTTTACTCTGCGAATCAGCAGGAACGGCACAGAACCGCAGCTATAAGCGGTCGAAAATTACAGGCGGTAAGCACATGGCTTTGACTCTCAGCATGCCCGAGCAGCATGATCTGCGTCCCCGTATCACCGTGTTCGGTGTGGGCGGCGCCGGCGGAAACGCCGTGAACAATATGATAGAGAAAAATCTCGAGGGAGCGGAGTTCGTTGTCGCGAACACCGACGCCCAGGCTCTGTCGCAAAACCAGGCGTCACATAAGCTGCAGCTTGGTGTTCAGGTGACCCAGGGCCTCGGGGCCGGTGCGCGGCCGGAAGTCGGGTCCGCGGCGGCCGAAGAATCGATCGAGGCCATTGTCGACCAGCTGTCCGGCGCTCATATGTGCTTTATAACCGCCGGCATGGGCGGCGGTACCGGTACAGGCGCGGCGCCGATTATCGCCCGCGCCGCGCGCGAGATGGGGGTGTTGACGGTCGGCGTTGTGACCAAGCCGTTTCAGTTCGAGGGTGGTCGGCGGATGCGCCAGGCCGAAGAGGGCGTGCTGGAGTTGCAGCGTGTCGTAGACACCCTCATTGTTATCCCCAACCAGAACCTGTTTCGCCTTGCGAACGAAAAGACCACCTTTACGGAGGCGTTTTCGATGGCCGACGACGTTCTGTATCAGGGCGTCAAAGGTGTAACGGACCTGATGGTCCGACCGGGGATCATCAATCTGGATTTTGCCGATATCCGCTCGGTGATGGATGAGATGGGTCAGGCGATGATGGGGACAGGCGAGGCTGAGGGCGAAGATCGCGCTGTTCAGGCCGCCGAGAAAGCCATTGCCAACCCGCTGCTGGATGAGATCAGCCTGAAAGGCGCGCGGGGTGTGTTGATCAATGTGACCGGTGGGTCGGATCTTACCCTGTTCGAGCTGGACGAGGCCGCCAATCGAATTCGTGGGGAGGTTGATCCCGAGGCGAACATCATCGTCGGTTCAACCCTTGATCCGGACATGTCTGGCAAAATGCGTGTTTCGGTTGTCGCCACAGGTATAGATGTCGAGGCGACCGCCGTTGCGCCCCAGCCCCAGCCCCAGCCCCAGCCCCAGCCTGTGCCAAACCCGGAGCCGGCGCCAGCTACGGCGGCCCCGGCGCCTCCGGTTGCTCCGCCGCCGCAGCCCGAACCAGTCCCTGCGCACTCCAGTCCGGTGCCCAGCTTTGCCGATGTGCAGGCCGCACGTGCGACAACAGCTCCGACCGTTGCCGAACCGTCCCAACCTGAACTGCCTGTTGCGCATCAGACGACAGAAGAACCGGCGGCGCCACCCGTCTCCGCGGCCGGTCAGGCACGTCAGCCGGGCGATCCGACGCCAGAAGCTCTGGCGCGCCTGCAGGCAGCGGTTAACCGGGTGCCGGAGCCGCGGGAGCCGGTCGCACAACGCCCCGCACGCCCCCACGCTGCCGAGAAACCGGATCGTTTCGCGATCAACAGCCTTATTCATCGGATGACGGGGCAGGGCCAGCGCGAAGACCGTGAGGCCGTTCCACGGCAATCTCCGCCGGTGACATCAAGCCCTCAAGACCGGCCGGAGGAGCGCGACAAACACGAGATTCCGGCATTTTTGCGGCGCCAAGCCAACTAACATCGGCGGAAATCCGCTCAGCCAATAAAAGTCGCCCGGACTGGGCGTCTTTTTTTCTTTATATACAAGAGGTTGTTAGAAACTGTAGGATATTGTCACAATCTTTGAATTGTTTGTAACACAAGCGCCCTCCAAATTTTGCGGCAGGCAGACTAACGCATGGGGGAGCCCGATATCTCAAGCGCCGCCAAAAGGCGACAAGACGTCGGGTAATAAGGAGAGGCTTACGTGCAGACAACACTAAACCGCGACGTGCAATTCGTCGGCGTCGGCCTGCATTCGGGGCGACCCGCGCGCGTGACGTTGCACCCGGCCCGAGCGGGCCACGGTATCCGGTTCCGGCGGATCGATCTGACCGACCGCGATCCGATTGTGTCCGCACGATATGACATGGTTGTTGATACAACGTTAAACACCCGGCTCTCGAACGCTGCCGGGGTGACAGTGTCCACAGTCGAGCATCTGATGGCTGCATTTGCCGGATGCGGGCTGCACAATGTGCTTGTGGATCTGGACGGTCCCGAAGTTCCGATCATGGATGGGAGCGCGCGGCGCTTCGTGCGCGATATCATGGCCTGCGGGCTGCGTGATCTGCACCAGCCGGTCGAGGCGTGGCAGGTCACGGCGCCGGTGACGGTGACCATTGGCCAGGCGACGGCAACGCTCGAGCCCTTTGACGGGCTCGGCATCTCGTTCGATATCGACTTCCCGGATCAGGCAATCGGCCATCAGGCCATGGCCCTGAATATGGCCAACGGCTGTTTTATCCGCGAGTTGAGTGACTGTCGTACGTTTTGCCGCCGGGTCGAGGTCGAGTATATGCAGTCCAAAGGTCTTGCGCTTGGCGGAACTCTGGACAATGCAGTGGTTGTTGAGGGGGATACCGTTCTCAACCCCGAAGGCTTCCGCCGCAGCGACGAATGTGTCCGCCACAAAATGCTTGATGCCCTTGGTGACCTGGCTCTGGCGGGCCTGCCTGTCCTTGGTGCATATACTGGGCATCGCGCCGGTCACGGGACCACCAATAATCTGTTGCGTAAGCTGTTTTCCACGCCGGGGGCCGTGCGCAAGGTGACCTGCGACCCGGCGCAGGTCAGCAACCTGCCGGGCTTCGGTCTGCGCGCCCGTGACTTTGCGGCGGTTGGCTGACAAAGCCCGCCGGGCGTCTGCCGTCCGGCCTGTATAATGCACATCGAAAGTTACTTTCGGCCAGAACCGAAGAGCGCTGTTTCTTGCGTAATCACCTGCAAAACGCGTTGCCAGTGGCCGGTAAAATCCTCGGTTCGGCTCTTTTTCTCGGCCTGCGATCTGTGCTAGGCCTGCTGGGGGTTTGGTTTACCAGAGGGGCGCGATGCGTCGGTTTTTTGTAACGCTGGTCTGCGTGTTGGCGCTTGCCGCCTGCAACCGTACCCCCGAGGTTCCAGTGGAAAGTCGCTCGGCCCAGGAGTTGTTCCTCAGTGCAGAGCGGGAGCTTCAGGAAGGCCGTTCTGTCCGCGCTGCAGGCCTGTTCGACGAGGTGGAACGCCTGTATCCTTTTTCTGAATGGGCCAAACGATCCATCATCATGTCAGCCTATTCCTACTACGAGGCAAAGCGTTTCACCCAGGCACGTAACTCCGCCGAGCGGTATCTCGATTTTTATCCGGCGGATGATGATGCGGCCTATGCACAGTATCTGATCGCCCTCAGCTACTATGATCAGATCGTGGATGTTTCCCGGGATCAAGCGCTGACTTTTGACGCGGTGCAGGCGCTGCGCGAGACGATCGAGCGGTATCCGGACAGCGAGTATACCAAATCCGCCGAGCTGAAATTCGACCTTGCGCTGGATCATCTGGCTGGAAAGGAAATGGAGATCGGGCGGTACTACCTCAAGCGCGGGCATTATACGCCGGCTATCAACAGGTTCCGGGTCGTCGTTCAGGAGTTTCAGACCACCCAGCATACTGCCGAAGCCCTGCACCGCCTGATCGAGAGCTACCTCTCGCTGGGGCTGACCGATGAGGCGCAGACCGCGGGCGCAATCCTTGGCTACAACTACCAGGGCTCGGTCTGGTACGAGGACAGTTTTGCGCTTCTGACGGCGCAGGGTCTTGAGGCGCGCGATAGCGGGCAGGGGTGGTTGAGCCGGGTGTACCGGCAGGTCATCCAGGGCAAATGGCTCTGACCCATGGGACGGCGCTGACGTGCTGGTCGACCTTAGTATTCGCGATATTCTTCTGATCGAAACGCTGGACCTGACGTTTCATCCCGGCCTCAATGTGCTGACCGGTGAGACCGGTGCAGGCAAATCGATCCTGCTCGACAGTCTGGGCTTCGTGCTGGGTTGGCGTGGTCGTGCCGACATTGTCCGCCCGGGTGCCGAGGCGGGCGAAGTGACAGCGGTCTTCGATCTACCCTCCGATCATGCGTCCCGAGATTTGCTCAGCGATGCCGGACTACCGGTCGATGATCAGCTTGTGTTGCGCCGGATCACCGCCGCTGACGGACGCAAGCGGGGGTTCGTCAACGATCGCCGCGCCTCGGGTGACGTGTTGCGTGCGCTGTCGACGACCCTGGTCGAACTGCATGGGCAACATGACGACCGCGGTTTGCTGGATCCCAAAGCGCATCGGGCGTTGCTGGACAGCTATGCCGGGGCCGACACCGCGCTGGCGGAGGTCCAGCGAGCCTGGAACAGTCTGGCGGCGGCCCGCAAAACCAGGGCGGACGCCGAAGCCGCACTGGCCGAGGCCGCGCGGGATACCGAGTACCTGCGACATGCGGTCGAGGAACTGAACGCGCTTTCGCCCGAGGCGGGCGAGGATGACCAGCTAGACGCCGAACGCCGCCGTCTGCAAATGGGCGACAAGCTTCGCGAGGACGTTACCCGGGCAGCGCGGGCGATGGGCGCCGAAGGCGCCGAGGCCCGTTTGGCCGAGGCGATGCGGTGGTTGGAGGTTGTGGCGGAACGCGCTGAGGGGGCGCTCGATGCGCCGCTGGCTGCGCTGAGCCGAGCCATGGTCGAACTGTCCGAAGCGCAATCGGCAACCGAAGCGGCCTTGCGCGACTTTGACGCCGATCCCTATCGCCTGGAACAGGTAGAGGAGCGACTGTTTGCCATCCGCGCCCTTGCCCGCAAGCACTCGGTTCAGCCCGATGAGTTGGCGGACCTCGTCACGGATCTTGGTAGGCGTCTTGCCGCGATAGACGGGGGGGATGCTGAACTGGCACGTTTGCGGCAGGCGGAAACGGCTGCGCAGGACGCGTATGACAGTGCCGCGGCGACCTTGCGCAAAACACGTATGGCGGCGGCAAAACGGCTCGACACGTCAATGAAGCGCGAGCTTGCACCCCTCAAGATGGAACGTGCCGTATTCGAAACCGCGTTTGACGAGGCTGAACCGGGTCCCAGCGGGCGCGACGCCGTAACCTTCGAAGTGGCCACAAATCCGGGCGCGCCGGCAGGACCCTTGGGCCGGATTGCGTCGGGCGGTGAACTGTCGCGGTTCCTGTTGGCGCTCAAAGTATGCCTGACCGGCCGCGCGACCGGTCTGACGATGATCTTTGATGAAATCGATCGTGGCGTCGGGGGGGCAACCGCGGATGCCGTGGGGCGGCGTTTGGCCCAGGTGGCCAAAGGGGCTCAGGTCCTGGTTGTCACGCATTCGCCCCAGGTTGCCGCCTTGGGGAAGAACCATTTTCTGGTCAGCAAGTCGGTTCGGGGCGCGTCCACGCGGACCCATGTTGATCACCTGCACGCACAGCAACGTGTGGATGAAATTGCCCGGATGCTTGCCGGTGAGGTGATCACGGAACAGGCGCGGTCCGCAGCCCAGGCCCTGCTGGCCCCGACGGGCTAGACCGAATGACGCCTGACCTGCCCATCGATGCGGTCCTGCCCCAGGTCGTCGCCACTTTGGCCGATGGGGGCGCGGCCGTTCTGCAGGCACCGCCCGGCGCAGGCAAGACCACCGGTGTGCCCGTCGCGCTGCGGCAGTCCGGTGTCATAAATGGCAAGATCCTGATGCTTGAACCCCGCCGGGTCGCCGCCCGCGCAGCCGCGACCCGGCTGGCGGACCTGCTGGGCGAACAGGTTGGCATGTCCGTCGGCTACCGGATGCGCGGCGCGCATGCTGCGGGAACGGACATTGAAGTTGTAACCGACGGCATCCTTGTGCGCATGCTGCAGTCCGACCCTGAACTGGCGGACGTCGGCTGTGTAATCTTTGACGAATTCCACGAACGTGCGCTGCAGGCCGATCTGGGGCTGGCGCTAAGCCTTGAGGTGCGCGAAGCGCTGCGGCCGGACCTTGCCCTCCTTGCTATGTCGGCCACGTTGGATGCGGAGCCTGTCGCGGCATTGATGGGGGATGTTCCGGTGATCACCGCGAAGGGGCGCGCCTTTGACGTCGAGACCCGATGGCTGGATCGGCCGTTTGGCGCCGCCGTTGGACATGGTCCGGCGTTCATCGCGGCAGCTGTCGAACTCGTCATCCGTGCGGCGCGCGAGGCACCGGGCGACATCCTTGTCTTCCTGCCCGGCGTTGCGGAGATCGCCCAGGTCACGCACCGCTTGGATCCCGCGCATCTTGGCGGACCTGACGGGTCTGTGGCCCGGGTCCTGCCACTTCACGGACGTTTGTCCGTCTCCGAACAGCGGGCGGCCCTGTGCCGGGCCGAGCCAGGGGTGCGGCACGTCGTGCTTGCTACATCGATTGCCGAAACGTCCCTCACCCTTCCCGGGGTACGAGTTGTCGTGGATTCCGGTCGGGCACGCCGCGCGCGGCATGACCCCTCTTCCGGCATGTCACGTCTGGTGACCGAGCGGGTGAGCCGGGCCGAAGCCGCGCAGCGCCGCGGCCGTGCCGGGCGGGTGGCGCCGGGTGTCTGCTACCGACTGTGGACCAAGGGTGAGGAAGGTGGTTTCGCGCCCTTTGCCCCGCCTGAGATTGCCGTTGCGGACCTTGCCCCCTTGGCGCTGGAACTGGCGGTTTGGGGTGCGGCCGACGCCGGTTCGTTGCGTTTTTTGACTGCGCCAAATCCGGGGTCATATGCGGCCGCTCAGCAACTGCTCACCGGTCTTGGCGCGCTGGATCAGAATGCGCGTGTTACGCCGATGGGTCGGCGCATGGCCGGTTTGCCGGTCCATCCCCGGCTGGCAAGGATGATGCTTACCGATGCACCGCAGGCCCCCCTTCTTGCGGCGCTGATTGAAACCGGCACGCCCCGCCGTGGGCGTGGGGAGGCGGATCTGACCCCGGTGTGGCGAACGTTGAGGGGCGAAGAACAAGGACTGTCCATAGACCCGCAGGCAGCGCGCGGTATCCAGGACCTGGCCCGGCGACTGCGCACACGGCGCGGTGACGGACCGGATATGTCGCTTGGCGCTTTGGCTGCCCTTGCTTTCCCTGATCGCATTGCCTTGCGGCGTCCGGGGAAAGAGGGTCGGTACTTGCTATCGGGCGGCAGCGGGGCTGTGATAGACGCCTCCGATGTTCTGGCATCGGCACGTCTTCTCGTCGCCGTTGACCTGGATGGCGACCGCCGCGACGCACGTATCCGTGCGGCACTGCCCCTGCAGGAGGCTGAGGTCCGCAGTGTCTTCGATGGGCAGATCACCAAACATCATGTCTGCCAGTGGTCGGCACGGAACCGGCAGATCGATGCCCGGATCGAAGAGCGTTTCGGCGCGATCCCATTGCACACCAGCAAGTGGGAGGATCCGCCGGACGCACTTTGCATTCCCGCGCTGCTTGACGGGATTTCCCAGCTGGGTCTGGGGGCGCTCAACTGGACAGCCAAATCTCGCAGTCTTCGGGATCGCGCTGAATGGCTGCGTCGGCACGCGCAGCTGGATCTGCCGGATATGTCAGACGTCGGGCTGATCGAAACGCTGGATCAATGGCTTGCACCCTATCTTGTCGGCGTGCGTCGCTTTGAACACCTTAAAGAGGTGGACCTGGTCCCTGTGTTCGACACCTATCTGGGTCGAAAGAGGCAGCAGATCGATATCCTGGCGCCGGAGCGGTTTGAAGCCCCGACAGGCACCACGGTCTGGATCGACTACAGCGCCGATGAGCCCGAAATCAGCTTGCGCTTGCAGGAGATGTTCGGCCTCGACCGCCATCCCGCCCTTGGCACGAGCGGACGCCCAATTCTGGTTACTCTCTTGTCTCCCGCCGGGCGGCCGGTCCAAAAGACACGGGACTTGCCTGGTTTCTGGCGCTCAAGCTACGACGATGTGCGCAAGGACATGCGCGGCCGATACCCGCGCCATCCCTGGCCCGAAGATCCCCTGTCCGCCGTGCCAACGCGCCGTGCAAAGCCACGGCGTTAGGGGATTGGAAACCGGAATCACCGCAGACAGGACGCATGAAGTTTGCATGCGACCCCACCGTCCGCAGCCTTGATCGGCGTGCGCTTTTAATCGGTGCTGGCCTGTCCGGCCTCGCAAGCCCGGCGCTGGCGCAGGGGCGCCGGCGCTTTCGGGTCGGGATCAATGCCGTTCCGCAGGCGCCCCGGCGGCAGCTTGAGGGTATCCTCAGGGACTTCGATCAGCGCTTGTCCGCGCTGACCAGCGGTCGATTGGGGCTGGAACCGGTTGACGGCGTGGTCGACTTGACCTCCGTCGCGACGGGTGACGTTGACGCAATCCTCGGCCCACAAGATGTTTGGATCGATCAGGACCCACTGTTTGGATTGTTCACCGCCTGTCCCTGTGGCCTGACCCCGTCAGAGTTTGCCGCATGGATTGGGCAGGGGGGTGGGCAGGGGCTATGGGACGCGCTGGGCGCCGCGCATGGCGTTCGCGCGCAGTTGGTCGGTGACATCGGGCCGCACACTCTCGGCTGGTTTAAAGAGCCGTTGCAGGACACGGCTGCATTCTCGGCGGTGCGCTACGGCACAGCCGGGCTTGGGATCGAGGCTGTCCGCGCAATCGGGGCGCAACCGGTCTTACCCGGTACCGTGGCCGATGCGACTGAGAGCGCTGAGCCGACCCAGGGAATACAGCCTGGCGGCGTGCTGCACTCGACGGCTGTCTTTCGCCCGCAATCTGCAGTCGCGCTGACATGGAACTTGGGTGTTGCGACAGAGTGGACTGAGCAAGACCGCGGCATCCTCCGCGCGATTGGATATGCCGTCACCGACCTGGTGATGGCACAAACGCTGCGTGATCAGGCCAGTCAAATGGCCGCCGTGCCCGCCGATGCGGTCGCACCTGTTCCGGCAGACCTCTCGATGGATGTGATGCAGCGGGGCTGGTCCGCTATTGCCGAACAGGTTTTGACCGCCTCGTCTGTTCCGCAGGGCTGGGAGGCATACCGCTACTTTCTCGAGGACATTGCGGCATGGTCCCAGATCGGGGATGGAGCCTTTTCGCTTGCCCGGGCCAAAGCGTTGGAGGTCTGAATGATCAGTGATACCGGCTCCGCCCGTCCAGCGCCCTCTTCTCCACCGGCACCCTTCGACCGCCGCACCGCAGTCTTTTCAGGCGTTGCTGTCTTGGCGGCCCCGGCGGTCGTTCGGGGCTCGACCCGCGAGCTCACTCTGGTCGCCACCTGGCCCCGCGGACTGCCCGGTCTCTGGGATGGTGCCGCGCGTTTCGCGGACCGGGTCACGGAACTGAGCGGCGGTACACTGAAGGTTACAGCGTTCGCCGCCGGGGAGAAGATTGGCGCGTTTGAGAGTTTCGATGCCGTACGACGCGGTGATTTCGACATGTATCACGGTGCCGAATACTATTGGCAGGACCGTGACCGGGCATTCAACTTCTTCACGACCGTCCCGTTCGGTTTCACCGCTGATGAATTCGCGGCCTGGGTCTCCTACGGCGGCGGTCAGGAGCTTTGGGACCAGTTATCGTCGGCCTATGGTCTCAAGACCATGATGTGCGGCAATACCGGGGTCCAGATGGGCGGCTGGTACAATCGTCCGATCACCAGTCTGGCCGACCTCAAGGGGTTGCGGATCCGAATCCCCGGGATTGCGGCCGACATCTTTCGCGCCTTAGGGTCGGAGCCGGTCTCCCTGCCCGGCGGTGCAATTCCTGCCGCACTTTTCGCGGGCGAGATTGATGCCGTCGAATGGGTGGGCCCCTATAATGATCTGAACTTCGGGGTGCAGAAAGTGCTTCGCAACTACATGTACCCCGGCTTTCACGAACCCGGCACCTGCGCATCACTCGGCCTCAATGCAAAGACCTGGGCTGGTCTGGACCCGGCAGACCAAGCAATAATCGAGGCGGCGGCTCGTGCCGAAAACCAGATGATGCCAGCACAATATGCCGCACGCTCCGGACCTGCGCTTAGCCAGATGATCCGCGAGTACGGTACCAATGTGATGCGGTTTCCTGACGAGATTTACGCCGAGGTTGCGCGGATCGCGGACGAAACGCTTGCGCAAATCGGGTCGGCCGACCCCTTCGCGCGTCGGGTGGTCGAGAGCTTTCTGTCGTTCCGCGCGCAAATAGCACCAAGCTCGCAGCGGATTAAGGGACAGTATGTCGGTCTCCGCTCCCAGGCGTTGGCGCAGGCACAAGCCGCGCCCCAAAGCACCCTGGACGTTCAGGACTAGCGGCGCGCGAGGGAAAGCGTGCTGCTGCTTTGCAGTCATACAGCGGCAGCACGGGATCATGCCCATCTGACAGCGGTCGCGCGCGCCACGCCGCACAGACGGCCAAAGGCAACCTCCTATCCATCCGTGGGTTCCGAACAACGCTTCTCAGGATCGTCTGGTTCGGATAGAGTTTTCTCAGGGACGAAATGCAATTCAAAAGGGGCATATCTAATGCACAGCGCAAACGAACCCTCCTTCCGGCAATCCGTGGACATCATGTTCAATCGCGCCGCCGCGATGATGGAACTGCCACCTGGACTGAAGGAGAAGATACGCGTCTGTAATGCCACCTATACCGTACGTTTCGGCGTCCGCCTGCGCGGCGAAATCCATACGTTCACCGGCTACCGTTCGGTTCATTCGGAACATATGGAACCGGTCAAGGGCGGTATCCGATTTGCGATGAGTGTCAACCAGGATGAGGTGGAGGCGCTGGCCGCGCTCATGACCTTTAAGTGCGCGCTGGTCGAAACGCCGTTCGGAGGATCAAAAGGGGGTCTTTGCGTCGACCCGCGCGACTGGGAAGCGCATGAGATGGAGCAGATCACCCGGCGCTTTGCCTATGAGCTGATCAAACGGGACCTGGTCCACCCTGCACAGAACGTCCCGGCCCCTGACATGGGCACCGGCGAACGCGAGATGGCCTGGATTGCAGATCAATTCCGCCGCATGAACACGACCGACATCAATGCGGCCGCCTGTGTCACCGGCAAGCCCCCGCACGCCGGCGGGATCCAGGGCAGGACCGAGGCGACCGGGCGCGGCGTGCAATATGCGCTTCAAGAATTTTTCCGCCACACCGAGGATGTCGCGACCGCCGGCATGGAGGGCGAACTGGACGGGAAACGCGTGATCGTTCAGGGCCTTGGCAACGTCGGTTACCACGCCGCTAAGTTTCTCAGTGAGGAGGACGGCGCCCTGGTCACCGGCGTAATTGAACGCGACGGGGCAGTGGTCAACGAAAACGGGCTCAATGTCGAATTGCTGCGCCTGCATATCGCGGAGACCGGCGGTGTGCGCGGGTTTGAGGGCGGCAGTTTCGTCGAGAACGGCACGGAGGTCCTGGAATACACCTGCGACATCCTTATCCCGGCCGCTCTTGAAGGTGTCATCAATATGGGGAACGCTGATCGCATCCGGGCGCCGCTGATTATCGAGGCGGCAAACGGCCCGGTCACTGCCGGTGCGGATGAGATCCTGCGCAAGCGCGGCTGCGTGATCATTCCCGATATGTATGCCAACGCCGGCGGGGTGACGGTAAGCTACTTTGAATGGGTCAAGAACCTGAGCCATATTCGTTTTGGCCGAATGCAGCGGCGACAGGAGGAAGCGCGACACCTGTTGATCGTGGAGGAACTGGAGCGCCTGAGCTCAAGCCACGATATCAAGTGGACGCTGACCGATGATTTTAAGCAGAAGTACCTGCGCGGCGCCGGCGAGCTGGAATTGGTCCGCTCGGGGTTGGATGACACCATGCGCGGCGCCTATCAGGCGATGCGAGAGGTCTGGCGCAGTCGTCAGGACGTCGCGGATTTGCGGGTTGCGGCATATCTGGTGTCGATCAGCAGGGTTGCTGCAAGCTACCAATCAAAGGGGCTCTAGCGCTGGTCGCGGGCGCGCGGGGCCCGTCAATCGGGCGCTACTGAGGCGGTCTATCCTGCGCTGGCGGAAGACCGGCCCCCGGATCCTGCAAGAGGATCGTGATAATGTTGGCCATATCGCGCGCGGCCTTGCCGTTCGTCGCACCGCCGATCCCGACCCGCGTGCCCATACGCCACCACACCCCGGGTACCCAGCGACGCGGCGCGGGCGCCGACAGGCGCAGCAGAAATCCGTTCGAGGGTTTGAACGCAAAGAACCCCGAGTCCACCGAGCTTATGTCGGCCAAAAGGGCGATCACCTCACCCTCGCTGTCGATCAAGGCATCGCGCGACAGAATAATCGCGCGCTGCGTCGCGCGAAACATGGTGATCGAGGCCCAAAGTGCCAGGCCCCCAAAAATCAAAAGGACAAACACGCCAATGGGCGTGGGCGCGGGAAGTTGCGCGGCAACCAATATCAGGACGAGGCCAAGTGCTGCCTGAACGCCCGCCGCGAAGTAACGGCGTGGGGCAGAAACACTCAGGACGGCTATGGGATCGGCGGACTCCGGCATGCTGTGCTTTTAGGACAAAGTCACCGCGGGGCAAAGCCATTGCCGCATGCCCAGAACGGATGTGTCGCAGGGCACAGGCACCACCGCCGTCCTCTTCGAATTTTGGTGCACATTCCGGCGCGGGGTCGGATACAAGGGGATCATGCGCAAGGACAGGGCGCCAAAATGAAAATGGATAAACAGACGCCGGTCGGGATCGGGCTGACAATGCCCCGATGGGTGCCAAAGGTGATGCACGCACCGGCGAAACTCCTGCTCGGCCTTTGCATCGGTATGGCAATGGGCCTTTACGCCCTTGCGCTGGCGGTCGCCGTACTGCGGGTGTTTTCTGTTCCTTCGGGTATCGATCCGCTGGCGCTTGGCAACCTTTTGGCCCTGCTTGTCGGGGCATGGGTGGTCAGGCTGGCCCTGAAACGCTGGGCGCGCGGGCACTCGATCGAGCTATAAAGCATTTCGAGTTTATATTGAATTGCTTGTTCGCTGCCTCTCGCTTCGCTCGAACGCGAAAAGTGATAAATCTTGTCTCAACGAAAACTCGAAACGCTATAGGACCGTCCGCCCCGCGACCAGTACCTGCGCAATGGCGCGGTCATCGCCCAGCATGATGGTTGGAAAGATCGCCTCCCATATGTCTTCAGCGCGCTGCGCACGCTGTTCGATCACGGGGGTCGAGGCCAGATCCAGGATCACCAGATCCGCCATCCGGCCCGCTGCAAGGCGCCCGATCTCGCGATCCAGCCGCAGCGCCAGGGAACTACCGGCCGTGGCCAGCCACAACAATTCCGCCGGGTGCAGGGTCCGGCCCGCCAGCTGACCCACCTCATAGGCCGCCGCCATGGTCCGCAACATTGAAAAGCTGGACCCCCCGCCGACATCCGTGGCCAGGCCGACAGGCAGCCGGTTGTCCTGCGCCCGACCCATCTGGAAGAGACCCGATCCGATAAAGGTATTAGATGTCGGGCAATGCGCCACCGACGTACCGCTGCTGCGCAGCACATCCCACTCCCGATCGGTCAGGTGAATTGCATGACCCATCACGGCGCCGGGACCGATCAAACCGAACCGCTGATAGACATCCAGGTAGTCCCGGGCATCGGGGAACAGCGCGGCCACCCAGGCGATCTCTTCAACCTGTTCGCTCAGATGGGTCTGCATAAGGCAGTCCGGATGCGCGGCGAACAGGGCGCCGGCCGCCTCCAATTGGGCCGGGCTGGATGTTGGCGCGAAGCGTGGGGTGATCGCATAGCGCAGCCGATCCACTCCATGCCAGCGCTCTATGAGCGCTTCGCTCTCGGCGTGCGACGTTGCGGCGGTGTCGCGCAGCCCGTCGGGCGCGTTTCGATCCATCATCACTTTGCCCGCAGCCATCGCCAGCCCGCGCGCCCGTGCGGCATGCATCAACGCATCGACCGAAGCCGGATGAATTGTGCAGTACGCACTGGCTGTCGTGATCCCGTTGGCCAGGTTCAAATCCAGGTATCGCTCGGCAAGTGAGGCGGCATAGTCCGGGTCGGCAAAGCGCATTTCCTCGGGAAAGGTATAGGTGTTCAACCAGTCAATCAGGCGCATTCCCCAACTGGCGATGATCGCCGTCTGACTGTAGTGCGCATGGGCGTCGACAAATCCGGGAAGGATCAGACGCGCCCCATGGTTCACGATCGACGCCCGGGGATGTGCGGCGCGCAAGCCGTCCGCTGTGCCCACCGCCCCAATTCGGCCATTCGAAACAAGCACGGCGCCCCGAGTTGTATGTCGGACGCTCTCAACACCTGTATGAAATGGATTGCTGTCAAACTCCAGCGTCTGGCCAAGATGAAGTGTCGGTTGCATGTGCGGCCTCAGACGTTATCCCTGAGCCATCGGTATAGCAGGCCGCCTATCCCCTGCCATGCCTTTTGGTGCGACCCCTCCGGAAGGACCCGAACATGACCGAGACATTGGCGCCAGAGGCGGAAACCGACGACGATGCCTATGCGTTGGACGCTGTTCTGGTCGATGCGATCATGGCGGCCGTCGAGGTTGGCTCAAAGGATCGCTTGGTCGAGTTGGTGAGCCACCTGCACGCCGCCGATATCGCCGATTTGATCGAACAGATCAGCGTCCAGGATCGCCAGAAACTGGTCCGCGTTTGGGGGGATGCGCTGGACGGGGCGGTGCTGTCGGAGCTTGAGGAGGGCGTGCGGAACGGGGTTCTGGAAATCCTGGACACCGATACGCTGGCCAATGCTGTGCAGGAACTTGAGACCGACGACCTGGTCTATCTGGTCGAGGATATGGAAGGCCCCCAGAAAGAGGAATTTCTGGAGTCGCTTGAGGATGTCGACCGGGTCGCGGTTGAAGCAAGCCTGCAATACGAGGAGGATACGGCCGGTCGCCTGATGAGCCGCGAGATGGTCACCGCGCCGCCGCACTGGAACGTGGGCGACGCCATCGACTACATGCGCAGCCATGATGATCTGCCCGACACCTTCTACAAGATAATACTTGTGGATCCGCGCTTGCAGGTGGTCGGTACCGTGCCGTTGGGCCGGGTCATGTCGCATCGGCGCGAAGTTCCGCTTCTGGAGATTGCCGACACCAACCCGCGGCTGATCCCGGTGGATCAAAGTTCCGAGGATGTCGCCTATGCCTTCAACCAGTACCATATGGTCAGCGCGCCCGTCGTTGACAGCAGCGCACGGCTGGTCGGGGTGATCACCATTGATGACGCGATGGATGTGCTTGAAGACGAAGCCGAGGAGGATATGAAGCGCCTTGCCGGTCTGGGCGATGAGGAGTTGAGTGACAGTGTCTGGACCACAACTAAGGCCCGGTTTCCCTGGCTGGCGGTCAACCTGGTGACGGCCATCTTGGCCAGCATGGTGATCGCGCTGTTCGAGAGCACGATCGAGGCGATCGTGGCCCTTGCGGTATTGATGCCGATCATCGCCTCCATGGGGGGAAACGCTGCGACCCAAACCCTCACCGTTGCTGTCCGCGCTTTGGCAACGCGCGATATCACCGCATCGAACGCTTGGCGCGTTATCCGAAGGGAGGTGCTGGTGGGTTTGGCAAATGGCGTGGCCTTTGCGGCAATCATATCAGTGGTCGGGATCGCCTGGTTCGGATCGCCCCTGCTGGGTGTCGTTCTGGCCAGCGCCATGGTGATCAATATGTTGGTGGCCGGGTTGTCCGGAATTCTGATTCCGATGATGTTGGACCGGGTCGGCGCGGATCCGGCACTCGCATCGGGGACTTTTGTGACCACAGTTACGGATGTGGTGGGTTTTTTCGTGTTTCTCGGCCTTGCGGCGGTTGTTCTGCTGTGAGTGAACACAAGATACGCACAGCGGCGGTCCTTGCGTGGCGGGCAAGCGAGTGGGCCGTCGTGATCGAAAGCGCCGGAGTGCACATCACACTCCGGGCGGGGTTGATTTCCGGCACCGCAAGCGCTCATGTGGGACAACCCCGAAAGGTCTGATATGACAGCACTCCCTACAAATATCGACGCGACGCAGACCCTGTTGGGTGGTGCCGGATATGTCTGTCCGCGTCCCCTGGCGACTGTGGTGTTTCTGTCGCTGAAGCTGGGGCGCCCACTGTTTCTTGAAGGCGAGGCAGGGGTGGGCAAGACCGAAATTGCCAAGGCGTTGTCAGCCGCCCTTGGACGCCGCCTGATCCGGCTGCAATGCTATGAGGGGCTGGACGCTGCCAGTGCGGTCTACGAATGGAATTTCCCGGCGCAGATGGTTGCGATCCGCACCGCCGAGGCGACAGATACGGCAGACCGCGATGCACTCACGGAGGAGTTGTTTTCGGAACGGTTCCTGACCCGGCGCCCGTTGCTTGAGGCGATGAGCCCGCAGACCGGCGGGCCACCAGTCTTGCTGATCGACGAGTTGGATCGCACCGATGAGCCCTTTGAAGCATTCCTTCTTGAGGCCCTGAGCGACTTCCAAGTGACCATTCCCGAACTTGGAACGGTGACCGCGCCCGAGCCTCCGATCGTTGTGCTGACCTCGAACCGCACGCGGGAGGTGCATGACGCGCTCAAGCGGCGTTGTCTGTATCACTGGGTCGACTATCCCGCGTTTGATCGCGAGATGGAAATCCTGCGGGCGCGCTGTCCGGAGGCGCAGGAGACGTTAAGCCGCGAAGTGGTGGCCTTTGTCCAACGGTTGCGAGGCGAAGATCTGTTCAAGAAACCGGGCGTTGCGGAAAGCATCGACTGGGCGAAATGCCTTGTGGCATTGGATACTCTCACCCTCAGCCCCGAGGTTATCTCGGACACGCTGGGCGCGTTGCTGAAGTACCAGGATGACATCGCGGCCCTGCAGGGCTCCGAGACCAAGCGCCTTCTGGACGACGCGCGCCAGAGCCTGGAGCCCGCGTGATCGCCGGGGTCGGCCGGGCGGGGGCGACAGCACACCCATCGACCGTTGCGGCGGTGTTTTGGCTGAGTATCCTGGCCTCCGGTGCCCGGCCAGCTGCGCACCGCCTCAGATAGGACGATGGCACAACCTCTTGATCTGCCGGTGAACAGCGACGGTCGTTTGCCACAGAATATCACTCATTTTGCCCGTGCCTTGCGCCGAGCGGGTGTCCCGGTGGGGCCGGGCCGGGTGGTTGATGCCATCCGTGCGGTTCAGGTCGCCGGTTTCACCGAGCGGCGGGATTTTTACTACACGCTCCAGGCCTGTTTCGTCTCGCGGCCCGAACACCGCGTGATCTTTGCCCAGATCTTTCGGCTCTACTGGCGGGATCCGCAGTTCCTTGAGCAGATGATGTCCTTGCTGAGCCCCATGGTACGCGGGGCGAACCCGCCACCAAAAGCGCAACCGGCCGAGCGTCGGGCCGCGGACGCGCTGTTGGATCAGCTCCCGGTCGATCCGGCCCGCGATGAGGCACCGGGTGAGGAAGTGGAATTCGATGCCACCCTGACATTTTCCGGGCAGGAGCGGCTGAAGCACACGGATTTCGAACAGATGTCCGCGCAAGAGGTAGTCGATGCGCGGCGGGCAATCGCAGCATTGGAACTGCCGGTGCGCCCGATCGCATCGCGCCGCACCGCGCCAGCGGCACGCGGCCAGGTTTCCGACTGGCGGCGGACGATGCGCGTGGCGTTGCGCCAAGGGGGCGAGGTTCAGGTGCTTGCGCGCAAACGGCGGTTGGAGCGTTTGCCCAATCTGGTGGCCTTGTGTGACATTTCGGGGTCGATGTCCTCCTACAGCCGTATGCTGATGCATTTTCTGCATACGGCCGCGAATACCAAGGGCGCGGGATGGGCACAGGTGCATAGTTTCACCTTCGGGACGCGATTGACAAATATTACCAGGCACATGCGTGCACGGGATGTTGACGCAGCCTTGGCCGCCGCCGGTATCGAGGCCCAGGACTGGGAGGGTGGTACCAGGATCGGGGCCAGCCTGCATGCGTTCAATCGTGACTGGTCGCGCCGTGTGATGGGCCGCGGCGCAGTCGTGTTGCTGATCACGGATGGGCTGGATCGCGATGCGCCCGAGGTGCTCGAACGGGAAGCAGACCGTCTGCGGTTGTCTGCACGCAGAGTAATCTGGTTGAACCCGCTTCTGCGCTGGGACGGGTTCGCCCCACGCGCCCAAGGCGTTCGGGCCCTGTTGCCCCGTGTCGACAGTTTCCGTGCCGGGCACTCCATTGCCTCGCTCGAAGCGCTGGCTGTGGCGTTGACCCGGCCGGATGACAGTGGGGATAAGGACCGGCTTATGGCGATGCTCTGAGGCAGGTTTGGGGGTGTTTCCAGCGGCTGTTGCAAGACCAGCTGACGCGCTCGCACGGATCACATGTTTTCTGAACCGCCAGCAAAGCCTATATTGAGCAAATGGACAAACGGGAGGTATGCGCAGTGTCCGGTGATGCAGACTACGACCAGATCCCCGAAGCGGCACTCGCCTGGTGCGAGACTGGCGCCAAGGTGGCGCTTGCAACAGTTATCGAAACATGGGGCTCGGCGCCCCGCCCGACGGGATCGATGCTGGCCGTCTCCGGTGCCGGGGTCATGGCCGGTTCCGTTTCAGGCGGTTGTGTCGAGGGCGCGGTGGTCGCCGAAGCGCAGGAGGCCCTGGAGGATGGACGGTGCCGGGTCCTGGAGTTCGGTGTCAGCGACGACGAGGCGTTTGCCGTGGGGCTGGCCTGTGGCGGTCGTATCCGCGTGATGGTTGAACCGGTTGGGGTGGGGCAGGGCCCATCGGTGCGGGACCTCGCAGAGCTTGTTGCGGCCCGAGCCGGGAGAATGCCTGCAGCATGGGCCGTTGACACCGAGCGCTGGGATCGTGTTCTGGTCACCGGTCCCTCGGATGCTCTCTGGGCTCAAGTCGCGCCACGGTTCCGTTCGGACCGTTCGGGTTTTGAAGGGGCCTGGTTTGTCGGCATCCACAATCCACCCCTGCGCATGATCATCGTGGGTGCAGTCCATATCGCCCAACCGCTGGTGCGTATGGCCGCAATGGCGGGCTATGACACCACCATTGTCGATCCGCGCGCGGCCTTCGCCTCGGCAGAACGCTTTCCGGGACAGACATTGGTCGATGACTGGCCGGATGAGGCGCTGGAGGTGCTTGGGCTGGACGCGCGCACCGCCGTGGTCACCCTGACCCATGACCCGAAGCTGGACGACCCGGCGATCCGCAGCGCCCTGGGTACGGATGTTTTCTATCTTGGGTGTTTGGGGTCAACCAGAACGCATGCCAAGAGGGTCGCTCGCCTGGCCGAGGCGGGCATCGGCGCCGATCAGATCGCGCGGATCGATGCGCCTGTGGGGGCGGACATCGGCGCGACCTCGCCCGCCGAGATTGCGATATCGATCATGGCATCGGTCACACAGACATTGCGCAAGCCCGCACGGCGGTTGGGGATTGTTGCATGAAGTTCGGTCCTGTCCCTTTGGCACGTGCCGAGGGGACGATCCTTGCCCATTCCATAGCGGCCGGTGGCCGAAAGCTGCGCAAGGGGCGTGTTCTGACGGCAGCGGACATCGCGTTGCTGAAGGCGGCCGGTATGACCGAGGTTACGACGGCCCGTCTGTCGGCGGATGATGTCTCGGAAAACACCGCCGCCGACCAACTGGCGGCTGCTCTGGTCGGGGATGCCGGTATCACAGCGACCGAGGGCTTTACGGGCCGGGTCAACTTGGTCGCCGCGCGTGCCGGTGTTTTTACCCTTGATACGGCGTCTGTTGTGGCGCTCAACCGGATCGATCCCGGGATCACGCTGGCAACCCTTGCGGACCACACGCGGGTTTCGGCAGGCATGATGGTGGGCACCGTCAAGATCATCCCCTATGCGGTGCCGCAAACGGCGCTTGAAGCAGCGCTGGAATCTGCTGCGCGGGCCACCCTCCACATCGCGCCGCCGGTGATCCGTCAGGCGGATGTCATCCTTACCCGCACACCGGGCTTCCCTGAAAAGCTGCTGGCGAAGGGTGAAAAGGTTGTGCGCGACCGTTTGACCGCGCTTGGCGTGGGTCTGCGTGGCTGCGAAACCGTGGTGCATCAGATCGATGCCGTGGCCGAGGCGATTGACCGCAGCCGCGCCGAGCTGGTCTTGATTTTGGGTGCGTCGGCGACCTCGGATGCGGCCGATGTCTGCCCAGCCGGCCTGACCGCAGCGGGCGGCGCTCTCACGCGGTTCGGAATGCCGGTGGACCCTGGAAATCTTCTGTTTCTGGGGTCGATCGATAACAGGGCAGTGGTCGGCCTGCCGGGCTGCGCCCGTTCACCGGCGATGAACGGGGCGGACTGGGTGCTCGAACGTCTGGTGTGCGGCCTGCCTGTCACCGATCGGGACATTGCGGCGATGGGTGTTGGCGGGCTGCTGAAAGAAATTCCCGTGCGACCTCACCCCAGGGTGATCAGCACACCCCCTGTGGCCGCGCCAAGGGTCGATATCGTGCTTTTGGCCGCAGGATCTGCACGCCGTATGCGTGGCGATGATAAGTTGCTGCGCCGTGTCGATGGTGTGCCGTTGTTGCGTCGTGCCGCGCTCGCGGCCATGGCCTCCGCGGCTGACACGGTGCATGTGGTATTGCCGCCCGAGGCGGATGAGCGCCGGGCAGTGCTTGAGGGAACAGGCGTGCAGACTGTGACCGCCGTGCAGGCGTCCGAAGGTATGGGCGCCAGCCTGCGCGCAGGTATGCACACCGACGCGGCACAGGGGCAGGCGGTGATCGTCGCCCTGGCCGACATGCCGGATGTCTCGGCGCCGGTCTACAATGCGTTGATCGCGGCCTATGATCCCGAGTCCGGTGCGGAAATCTGCCGCGCCGCCAGCGCGGACGGGGTACCGGGGCATCCCATCCTGTTTGGTCGCCGCTTCTTTGAGGCGCTGTCGGAAGCCTCGGGCGATGTCGGCGCACGGCATGTGTTGACCGCTGCACAGGAATTCGTTGTGCCGGTGCAGATGCCCGACCAGTCACCGGTGCTCGATTTGGACACGCCGGAAGCCTGGGCCGCCTATGAGGCGGCGCAGGGCTAAGCACAGCTGCTACGAAACATGTTGCATATATGGGGTCCGCTCTGTCACAGCTGCGGCACGGACCCACCGGCGTTCGAAGATCAACCAGCGCAATACTCTGATACGTATGGGAAACGCATGCCATTCTTGCCCGGCCACCTGGCCACCGCAGATGAAACTCAAACCTCATGTCGGGGGCACGGAAAGTGACAACCCTTTCGCCTGAACTGGCCGGCCAGATCGATCGTGTCGTGCGCGAGGTTGTGGCCCATGAGGTCCGCCCGCATTTTGGCAGGATCCCGCCCGAGGCAGTGGCCAAGAAATCGTCCGCCATTGACCTGGTGACCGCAGCCGATCAGGCCGCCGAACGGGAGTTAATCGCGCGCCTTACCGCGCTGATGCCCGAGGCAGATGTGTTCGGTGAGGAGACTGTGGCCGAAGATCCCGCACGGCTCGACGCGATTGCGACATCCGATCAGGCAGTGATAATCGATCCGATCGATGGCACCTGGAACTATGCAAAGGGGATCGCGGTCTTTGGCACGATCATCGCGGTGATCTCGGGCGGCGAGACGGTGTTTGGACTGATCCATGACCCCATTAGTGGCGAGAGTATCCAGGCCCATCGCGGTGGAGGCGCCTGGTGCCTGACCCCGGATGGCAAGAGCGCTGCAATCTCAGTTGCGGCAGACGATCCGGCGGAGGGCGCACCGGTTGGCCTCGTG
This sequence comes from Pseudomonadota bacterium, assembly GCA_039190275.1. Classification (GTDB taxonomy): domain Bacteria; phylum Pseudomonadota; class Alphaproteobacteria; order Rhodobacterales; family Rhodobacteraceae; genus Halovulum. The sequence goes on from JBCCYF010000025.1 coordinate 40,698, forward strand.
GGCAGCGATTGGATGCGGCATCCGGGGTTTCCGGCACTTGCCGCCCCCTTCGCCCGCGTCTCCTGCCACGGCGCATCTGCGCATGACTACAGGTCCCTTTGCACCGGACGATATCACGCCAGTATCTGTTATGGGCTCAATGCCTGGGATCATGCCGCTGGCCAGTTGATCCACGCCGAAGCCGGCGGCGTCTCTGGATTGTCGAACGGCCAGCCCTACAGCCCCAAACTACGCGCGGGGCGATTGATACTGGCCCACACCCCCGAACTGTTGGAAGAGTTGCGGCAGATTGTCCTGACCGTCGACGCGGCGTGAGCGTCAGGGGATAACAAGCAGCCTTTCGCGCCCGCCGCGGCGCAACCGGATCGCGTCCGAGCTGATCGCGGCCACGTTGAACCCGTCCACGCGGTCCCCTTGCTCTACCTTAAGGTAGCGTCCACTGGGCAGGCGCACCAGGGCGTGACGGTTGCCGCTGCCCTCGAAAACGCCGATCAGGGCCATCTTCCGAAGTGGCATCGCGTTTTTTACGGTGGCTGCGCGCGCGACCGATGCGGTTGTGGGCAGGGGCGGAGGAGCGGTTGTTGTCGGGACCGATGCCGCATCGGGCGTTGCGGCGACGGTTGCCGGTGCCTCGGGTGGCGGTGCGGGCTGCGCCGGGGCAAATCCAGCGGGTCGTTTTGACGGGCGATCCGCCTGTGACAGTGCTCGTTCCGACGGGACAAGCGCGGCAAGCCGTTGCGCTTCGGCTTCGGCCAAGGCGGCGGGTCTTTGACGAGGACGGTCAGCCTGGGTCAACGCAAGTGCGGAGGGTTCCAGGGTATCCGCCTCGGCGGCGGCAATCAGTGCCGCAACTTCATCCGACAGCGGGGTGAGCACGATGTCGGGCGCTGCCGCGTCCGGCACAGCGCTGCTGTCCGCGCTGGCACGTTCCGGCGCAGGCCCGCCGGTGGTGACCGGACGCCGAGGTGGCACGATGCTGGGCAGGGCCGCAATCACCGTCACGGTCGGCGGTAACGGCGGACCAATCAGTGTTTGGTCGGGCGTTGCGTCACGCAGGGGCGGAACGATATCGGGGCGCACCGTTTCGACCGGCACCGGCGCCAGAGTGCCCGCCGGACGCGTGGGTGGCATCACTTCCGGGAGGTCGCGGCGAACAGTGATGGTTGGCGCGTCCGGGATAACATCCTTGCTGTCCGGCAACGCCGCCACAATCGTTTGCGCCCCGCCGCGCGGGTTCGGGGCCGTCTCGCGCAGGTCCGGAAGGTCGGGGGCGGAAGGGAGCCCGTTGCCTGGTCTGGCCAGCCCCCGCGACCTGTCAGCCTTGGGGGGCAGGTCCCGCGCCACGCTCACAGGGTTTCCATCGCTGCGACGAACCGCATCGGTTACGGGCTGCGCCGGTGATTGCGGCAATGCCGCGACGCGCTGCGGTGCCGGGGGCGGTGCGATCGTGCCGTTAAGCCCGCTAAGAGCCATACGGGCCACGGCGGTTTCGGATCCCGGGGGCGCGAGGGCCTTGCCTGTCGACCCGGGTGCAGCAAGCTGGGGCTGGACCCGGGACCCTGTCGTCACCCGGGTCGGCTGCTCCCGCGTGATCGATGCCACCTGCGGTGAGATTGGCACTGCATTGAGTGCAGCAAGCGGTGCGGCACTGCGCGGCGCTTGGTCGGGGCTTTCGGCGTGTGGGGCCAGGCCGGATGGCAGCGGAACTTCGGCCGCGTTTTCTTCATCCTGCGGCAGTGCGGCCACGCGTGTCTGTACCGGAGCTGTGAATATGGCCGGCAGCGGTGGTACCGTGCTCTCTGTCGCAATATTGGCAAAAACCTGCAGAGGTTCCACCGGGGCAAGCGGTGCTATCACGTCCGGGGGCATGCTCGCCTTGGGTGTGGTCAGCAGAGCGAGTTCAACCTGAACCGGCGCCGAGAATATTGCCGGCAGCGGCGGGATGCTATCGTCAGCCGAAATACTCGCGATGATATCGGTCGGACCCACGGCCGCCAAAGGGGCAACCGTTGGCGGTTCCGGGATTTCGGCCGGGGTGATCAAAGACGTGACCTGGATCAGTGTCGGTTCGGTCGCGACAACATATTGCGGGGGCAGGAACGGTTCGGGGGCGGTGGCGATCGCGTTGAGCGCAAGCGGGTCCGGTGCCACGGTGCGCGTGGCGCTTGGGCCAAGCGGTCCTCCGCCCTCAAGCGCTATTCCCTGGCCGGGGGCAAGTGCCACCTGCTGGACCGAAAGCGTTGCCACGTCGCGCGGTGCTCCGCCCGGGTTGCCAAAGATCTGCCAGCCAAACCAGCCGATACCGCTCAGAACCAAAACAGCCGCCGCTGCAACAGCCGCCACACGCGGAACATCCAGCGCCCCAGCGCGCGGCAAGACGAATACCGGCCTGTGTTCCAAGCCGAGAGGACGCTCCTGCAGCGTAAAGGTTTCAATTTTGAAGCCGTGCGGCTCCAGGAAGTCACGGGTTTCGGTCAAAGTGGTCGTTGGGACGACGGCCACAGGAAAGGTATTGCCGCTTGCCGCGGCCCGGTGATCGATCGTAAAACCCGACCCGTCGGGGCTTACGTGCTGGAATTCAGCATCCAGGAAGGCAGGGATCGGGCGCTGCGCGCCTTCGAATATACGGACGGTTACCTGGTCGGGTGGCAGCCAAACTTCGATCGGCACATGGCCCGGCCCGCGATACCGCGCCGCGTCGTGTAGTGTTTTCAGGCTTCGACCGACAGACCCAACCGCCAATCCGGCCGATGTGACAACATCCCATTTGCCGTTGCGTCTGCGACGGTAAAGCGTCAGCCCCTCGGCGCTGAGGTCAAGTGCATATGCGGGTAATTTGCCCGAACTGCCGGCAGCCTGTTTAATGTTACTCATACCTGCGCCGCCTACCCCAGACGTTGCGATTTTCGTGGCGTTCGCCGCGATATATGCACTATATCTCCCACCGGGGTAAACTGCCATAGCCGATGGCCGTCGTTGCTCTTTACGGCGCCGGGCATGGGCGAAATACCACACAATTCCGAAAGAAAAGAGGATCGAAACGATGGGAGTATGGACAAAAGCGGTCTGTCTTGCCTGGGCATGTACCGTTTGGATGTCCGCGGCCGTCGCCGACGACAGGCAGGAGCGTGTGATCATCGTCCAGGGGACCGGGGTCGTTTCGGCGGTTCCGGACATAGCCCGCCTTCAGGTTGGTGTTGTGATCACCGATCAGAATGCACGCACAGCGATGTCCGAAGCGGCGCGTGCCGCGAACCGGACCATGGGCGAGCTTAGTGATGCCGGCGTCGAAGAGCGCGATATCCGGACATCGACACTCTCGCTGCAGCCCCTCTATGACAACAACCGACTGACCGGCGAAATATCGCAGCCTCGTATTGTTGCATTCGAGGCGCGCACGGGTGTGACGGTTATACTGCGGGATCAGATCGACATTGGCAGTCTGGTGGATGACCTTGTGCGCGCCGGAAGCACCGAGATCACCGGTATTACCTTTGAGCTGGATGAGCCCGAACCGCTGCTGGATCAGGCGCGGGATGCCGCCGTCCGCGATGCGCGGCGCAAGGCGGAATTGATGGTTAACGCCGCCGGTGAAACCCTGGGTCCGTTGCTGGAAATCCGCGAGGCGGGCATCGACCCGGGCCCGCAATCCTTTGCGCGGGCCGAGGCGATGATGATATCGGATGTTCCGATTGCCCGGGGGGAAACCGAACTGTCCGTTCAGGTCGTCCTGGTTTTCGCACTTGCGGACTAGCCGTTACACGGCAGGCGGTTGACCATGCGGTCCCTGGTCCGTTCAAATCACCCCGTGGCCTTGGACAGTGCCTGATCCAGGTCGGCGATCAGGTCGTTGGCATCCTCGATCCCGATCGAAACGCGGACCACATTCGGCGCAGCGCCCGCGGCCTCCTGCTGCTCGGGGCTCAACTGGCGGTGCGTCGTCGAGGCCGAGTGGATCACCAGTGAACGCGTGTCGCCCAGGTTTGCCACATGACTGAAGATCTCAAGCGCATCAACCAGTTTTACGCAGGCGTCGTAGCCCCCTTTAACTGCGAAGGTGAATAGCGCACCGGACCCTTTGGCATAGAGTTTTTGTGCCCGATCATAGTACGGCGAAGACGGGAGGCCGGCATAGGTCACAAAGTCAACCCGCGGATCCTTCTCCAGCCAGCCCGCGATTTTTACGGCGTTCTCAACATGGCGTTCCATGCGAAGGCTGAGTGTCTCAATCCCAAGCAGTGTCTGGAATGCGTTCACGGGCGACATCGACATTCCCAGATCGCGCAGGCCGACGGCGATGCCATGAAATGTAAAGGCCATCGGGCCAAGCGCGCCGTGAAAGTTCAGGCCATGGTACGCGGGCTCCGGTTCGCTCAGCGACGGGTACTTGCCCGCCGCCGTCCAGTCAAATGTGCCGCTGTCAACGACCGCGCCGCCAATGGATGTGCCGTTGCCTGACATATACTTCGTGGTGGAGTGTACGGCCAGATGGGCGCCCTGATCGAACGGGCGGCACAGGTAGGGTGTCGCCGTGGTGTTGTCCACAATCAGCGGCACGTTCAGGTCGTTCGCAATTGCCGCGACCGCCGGAATGTCGCCGACATAGCCGCCCGGGTTGGCAATGCTCTCCATAAAAATCGCTTTCGTCTTGTCATTGGCGGCGGCCCGGATCGCATCAAGATTGTCAAAGTCGACGAAGGTCGCCGACCAGCCAAACCGCTTTATCGTCTGGCTGAACTGGGTGACAGTGCCGCCATACAGGCGCGTCGATACAATGAAGTTATCGCCAGGATGCATGAGGGGAAACAGCGCGAGGATCTGTGCGGCATGCCCAGAGGAGCAGGCGACAGTTCCCGCACCCCCTTCAAGCGCGGTGATGCGGTCCTGCAACGCCGAAACCGTGGGGTTTGTCAGACGCGAGTAGATGTACCCGACTTCCTCCAGATTGAACAATTTCGCCGCATGTTCTGCGTCGCGGAATGCGTATGCTGTGGTCTGGTAGATGGGTGTCTGACGGGCCCCGGTCGCAGGGTCGGGTGCGGCGCCTGCATGGATCTGTAGTGTGTCGAAGGCAAGTTTTTCAGTGTCAGGCATTCGTGTCTCCCCCTGCATTTAAGTTTGCGCGGACCCTAGTTGTGGGCCGCAGAAATGACAACCGGGCTATGCGGGGATACGACATGCAAAAAAAAGACCCGGACGAACGCCCGGGTCAAGGTGTGGAACGAGGGACAAAAAGACCGGATATGTCGTTACCATCAATATCCAGCACTATAGATTTAGCGTCGGGTTGCTGCGGTACAAGGCTGTCAGATGGCCATACTGTCGCAGCTCCTTAGAAACTTTCCAGTTCTTTCCAGTTTTCCTCGGCCTGGCGGATGTTGCCGCGAATGTCTTCTGCCCATCGGTTCTGGTCCGGTATCGAATAGTGCAGATATATCTTGTCGTCGATCATAACCCAAAGGGTCGGGTCTGAGCGGCGCTTGAACCCGCGCGCCATCCCCTCGGCGTCGAAACCGCCGAATTGCGGAATGTAGCGTTCCGGGTTTGCTTCGAACAACTCCAGATACTCGATCCGGGAAAACAGCCAGGAGCCTTCGTCGGTCTCGAACGCGTGGTCCAGTGTGCCTTTGACAGCCTCTTCCAGCTCAAAGTAGGCGACCGGGTCATAACCATCGATGACATGGCCCAGGCTGTTCAGAAACAACGGTTCCGCCCGCGCGGCAGGGGCAAGGGCGGCGGCAAGGACGCCAAGCGCTACGCGGCGGGTCAACGGTGGCATGTGTGCCCCGTGCCAGCGGCGGTGCGACATGTCAGTGGGCCGACCGCGTTAGTCAAAGATGTCTTCGATCTCATCCCAAATATCCTCGATTAGGTCGCTGAACTCAAATCTCCTGCGTGACGATTTTTGCTTCTTTTTCTTGTGTTCTGTTTGCGCGGGACGTCTCTCCACCGGCTTGGGGCTGCGCTTGGTACTGGATTTTGATTTGCTCTGCGGCGCTTTAAGGTGCTTCATCGTGTGCAGGCGCGCACCGCAGCTGCCGCAGGCCAATTCATGCTGGACCTGTCCGACCAGTGTCAGGATGGTGCGGTTTCCGCAGTAGCAGCACGTGGCAATTTTCGTTATATCACGCATCGGCGGTATATAGGTCCGGTTCGGGCATCCTCAACACCGCGCCGCATAGAGCGCGACAGCTGCCGCGTTTGATACATTGAGCGACCCGAATGCGCCCTGGGCGGGGATGCGGACCAATCGGTCACAGGTTTTCCGCGTCAGGTCCCTCAGGCCGGGCCCCTCGGCTCCCAAGGCGAGCGCGACCGGCGTGGTGTCCAACCCGTCGAGTGCCGCATCGAGGTCCGTCTCTCCGGTGCCATCCAGCCCCAGAATGACATACCCCATTTGGCGAAGGGCCTGCATCGCATTCGCCAGGTTTGGCACACGCAGATAAGGTTGACGCTCAAGTGCTCCGGACGCGGCTTTGGCCAATGCGCCTGTTTCCGGGGCCGAGTGCCTATGCGGGGCGATCACCGCGCGGGCGCCGAACACCTCGGCCGAGCGCAGGATAGCGCCGATGTTATGCGGGTCGGTTACCCGGTCCAAAAGCAGC
>JBCCYF010000026.1:0-47033 GCA_039190275.1 Pseudomonadota bacterium
CCGCCCCCGAGGTCGAGGACGTCCCGCTTGAAGCGATGATCGAGCGCGAGCCGATTACCGTCGTATGTTCGCAGATGGGCTGGATCCGCAGCATGAAGGGGCACATCCCGCTCGATCAGGACTTGAAGTTCAAGGATGGGGATGCACCGCGTTTCCTGTTCCATGCCGAGACAACGGACAAGCTGCTGCTGTTCGGGGCGAACGGCCGCTTCTATACACTTGCGGCCTCGGCCCTGCCCGGTGGGCGCGGCATGGGCGAACCGGTACGCCTGATGGTTGATCTTGGCAATGACGTCGAAATGATCGACCTGCGGTTGCACATGCCCGGAGGGAAGCTGATTGTCGCCTCCAACGCCGGTGATGGATTTGTCGTGTGCGAGGACGAGGTTGTCGCCCAGACCCGAACCGGGCGGCAGGTGCTCAACCTCAAACCCGGTGTGAACGCGATTGCGTGCAAACCCGTCGCTGGGGACCACGTTGCTACTGTAGGCCGCAACCGTAAGCTCCTGGTGTTTCCGCTTACCGAGTTGCCCGAGATGACACGTGGTAAGGGGGTCCGGCTGCAGAAGGTCCCCTTCGGGTCCGCCCCGCTAGACGCCTCGGCCAGTGGGCTGAGCGATGTCACGACGCTGGTCCTGGCTAAGGGCTTGACGTGGAAAGACACGGCCGGGCGTACCCGAACAGAAAGCGATCTTACGGACTGGATAGGCAAACGCGCGGGCGCGGGGCGCATCGCGCCGCGCGGATTTCCAAGGGACAACCGGTTCACGGATTGAGCCTCGCAAAGACCGTCACGTGTTGTCGGAAGATGCAGGCGATGCGCCCGATCGGCGGCGTTCACGAAATTCGTCCTGCGCTCTGCGATATGGCCCAAGGTTGTACGAAACGCTCCTGGCGAGCTGCCCGACCTGTGGCGGCCAGAACGGCATCACCCTATGCCAATGCCGAGGATGCTGCGGTCAAGAGGGCGACTTTGGACCGGGACTGACCAGCCGGAAATCCCCGCGGCATGCCACTGTGTCAGGTTTGCGCGTGAAAGTTCATGAGCGACGCATATACGGTTCGACCAGTTTTTGCTGGTCTAGCGAAAAGCAGCCTTCGCCATGGCAAGCGCCTTTGTATCGAAAATGGCCTGTATTTGCTTTCATAAGTCCGTAAAGCTGCGTGCATCCGCTGATGTGGTTCAGCCTCGCCGTATGGTCCGGGCCGCGGTGAGGTCAGTGGGTTCCGGCGGAGCGCTGCCGTCCGAAGGCGTCGCGGAACGCCCCGTGGACAGATGCGTCACCGTATTGTCGTCCGCGTTTATGACCCTGCGTCGCGGTGTATCCAGCAAGTCATCCGCGGGTCCAAGCGGTTCAGTGCCTGCCTGAGTGCTCTCCGATCCAGACAGGTCACCAGACGTCTGGACCGCCCCAGTGAGGTTCAGCGCACCCTCGATCCGCTTCAGACTGTCCAAAACCTCAGGGTCGCTGGCCTGTGCGGTCGCGCGGATTTCCATTAGCATCCGGTTCTCGCGTTCGACCTGCGCTTCCATCATCTCGGCCTGTCCCTGCGCCAGTGCCGCGATTTCGCGGCTCAGCGCGGCGATTTGAACCCCCAGATTGGGATCTGAAACCACGTTCATTGCCGCGGGTCCCGGTGGTGCGGTTGGATCAACGGCAGTTTGTGGCGGTCTGGTGGACGGTCCATTTGCGGCTGTGGTGCCTGGTGTTGCGTTCGGCGCTGGCGAGAGTGCCCCTTCGATCAGGAGCCATATGCCATAGGCGACCGCCCCGCCCGAGGCTGCGATCATCACAATCGCCAACATTTGTACACCGGTCATATCCGGGTTCCCCGATCGGTTCCCCGACGATTGTGCCGTGGAAGCGTTACCGGATGCTTAACGGACCCTAAACCGGGTAAGTCATTCAAACACCTGGCTGTCGGTCAGCAGCCTGGGATCCGGGCCGTAGCGATTGTTTCCCAGGTGCCCGGGCAGGCACAGCAGCAGGATCAGAAGTGCCATGCAGATCAGCAATGTAAGCCCCCCGATCGCGGGCCCGAAGTAAAAGAGCGGCAGCGCCAGAAACGGCAGCGCCAGATAGTATCCCGGTCGACCGGTGTCATGCAGCCGACGCGTTCCGGCCGCAAGAGTTGGCAACAGAAAGGCAACGCCGACACCTGTTGAGATCATTTCGGTTTCCAACAGCATATCGATAGGTATTGCCAGCAGCCCCACCAAAATTGTGAACGCATAGAACCACCAGAACTCGCTACGTCGTGCCCGCCCCTGAAAAATGAGGAACTTCTCAAGACACGTCATGATTGCGGTGCCGATACCCATGGGTGCAGTATCCTAATGATTGCAATGTTTAATTCGAGCCGGAGAATTGCGGCTTTGTTATGACATAATGGCTTGCTAGCGCTTCTGAAAGGAGATCTTTGGCTCTGTCCCCGCCTGGATGCGCTCAATGTTTGCGCGGTGCTTGGCAATGATCAGAACGGTCATGATCAAAGCGGGCCAGACGGCTATCCCGGCGCCTGTCAGCCAAAGCCAGAGTGGCGCTGCGGCCGCGGCCACCAGCGCGGAGAGCGACGAGGTTCGGCTGATCAAGGCTACCGCAAGCCAGGTCGCACAGGTCAGCAGCCCGCCCAGGAACTGAATTGCCAGCAACGTGCCAAGAAAGGTGGCGACACCTTTGCCACCCCTGAAAGCCAGCCAAACCGGATATAGGTGCCCCAGAAACGCTCCTAGACCGGCAACCGCCGGCGCGAGTCCAGGACCCGCCAGTGCCAGGGTGATCAGGACAGCTACGGCACCCTTGCCACTGTCGAGAACCACGGTGGCGAATGCGGCGCCCTTGTGCCCGGTGCGCAGAACGTTGGTTGCCCCAATGTTCCCCGAACCGATCTTGCGCAGATCTCCCAGGCCAAGTACCCGCGCCAGAACCAGGCCGAACGGGACAGACCCCAGTGCATACCCGCAGATGAGCGCAAGCAATAGAGTGGTCATCGGCGATATACCTCTCGGCCGGAAACGAATGTTCGCAGGGTGCGGCCTTGCATCCGCCGCCCGTCATAAGGCGTATTCTTGGATTTTGATCGCAATGCGCTGCGATCGAGAATGAAGGGGACATCGGGGTCAAAGAGGATCAGGTCCGCAGGCGCGCCGACCTCCAGGCGCCCGGACGGCAGACCTAACAGGCGTGCCGGGTTCAAGCTGAGACCGCGAAACAGCGCGGCCAGTCCCATGTGACCTGCATGGACGAGTTGCAAACAGGCAGGCAGCAGCGTTTCAAGTGCGACCGCGCCCGACGCGGCCTCTTCAAACGGAAGGCGCTTGCTCTCCTCGTCCTGCGGGGTGTGCATTGAGCTGACGATATCTATAAGCCCGTCGGCCAGGGCCTGGACGGTCGCGAGGCGATCATCCTCCGAGCGCAGGGGTGGCTTCACTTTGAAAAACGTGCGGTAGTCGTCCACGTCAAAGGTGTTCAGCGTCAGGTGATGCACCGATGTGCCGGCGGTGACTTGCAATCCGCGCGCCTTGGCACGGCGCAGGATGTCCAGCGATGGTGCCGACGTCAGCTGGTCCGCGTGATAGCGCACTCCGGTCGCCTCGACCAAAGCCAGGTCACGTTCCAGCTGCATACGTTCGGCCATCGGGCCAACACCGGGAAGGCCCAGTTTGGAGGCAAACGGACCGGACGTCATGCAGGTGCCGCGTGACAGCGTCGGTTCCTGCGGATGCGCGACGATCAACGCATCCAACCCTGCGGCATATTGCATCGCGCGCAACAGAACGCGCGGGTTCTGTACCGGCCGATCCGCATCTGTGAACGCAACCGCGCCCGCGTCACGCAAAAAGCCGATCTCGGTCATTTCCTGACCTTCAAATCCCTTGGTCAGGGCAGCCATGGGCAAGACATGGACCGGAGATGTCTCGGCGGCGCGGCGCTTGGCAAACGCAAGGATCTCGGGGGTATCGGTTACGGGCGCCGTGTCGGGACGCGTGACCATCGTGGTAACGCCCCCAGCGGCTGCGGCGGCGCCCGCCGTTTTGTAGCTTTCCTTGTGGCGTTCGCCCGGTTCGCCGATTTTCACCCCAATATCGATGATGCCCGGCGCCAGGCATGCGCCCCGCGCATCGATAACATCGCCCCTCTCCTTGTGTGGCGCGTCGCTGCCGCATTCAACGATTATGCCGTCGGCCAGCCGCAACCAGCCAAGGGTTTCGGTTCCAGCTTCGGGATCGATGAGCCGAGCGTTGGTAAGAAGCCGTTCCATGGCCCCCTTTTGGGTGCGCGGCCGGTCTTTGTAAACTGCGGTTTGTGCGATCCTGTACGCTACGTCCCCGGCGCTGTGCCGTGGGCAACTTCCTGCATCAAGCCGTGCACATATTCGGCCTCGGCGATCCTATGAAAGCCGACGGCGCAGGTCTTGACCGTCGGAGCTGTCCCAAATCCGGACTTTGGTTTCACCCCGTAATTGTGCTCGACCTCATCAAACAGGACCGTACCTGGGTTCTTCTGGTCCCACACAATCTCGGTTCCGGGCGTCAGACGCTTGCTGCGGGTACGCGGCCAGGGAAACGCCGTTCGGATCAACGCCCGACGGTCGGTCAGCGCGTAGCGTGTGAACCGAGGTGAAACCACGCAGTACGAATAGAGATAGACCGCAAGGTAAGCCAACGTCGCGACGGCGAACAGCTGCAGATTGAACACCAGCTGCGGGTCCTCCAGCGCCGGTACGCCGAATGTTGCTGTTATGGCTGAGACATATTGGCTTTCCGAACCGGCAAGGATCCCAAGGCATGCCATCGCGGCGGGCACCGAAAACAGGAAGGCGGTTTTGTCGGGGATGATTGTGAGCCCGGGACGTCCAGCCCAGGCCAGGCGCTCCCCCTTGTTCAGGCGAGAGCGCCAGTAGCTCACTTCGGACCGGACTTCTGTACTCTGGGACACTTTTCTTCCCGTTGAAGCAGGGTTTAGCGGGGATATCGGAAACGGCTTTGTTGAAAATGCGGCCATTTTATGGACTCCGCGGTATTTGGAGTTAACGTAACGTAAACCCGCCGATGGTCCGTTAAGATGCCTCCCTGAAAGTTTTGAGGGTACGCGCCAGCAACTCCATCGCGGCCATTCGTACCGCGACACCCATCTCGACCTGCTCCTGAATCACGCTGACGTTTATATCGTCGGCCAGCAGACCATCGATCTCGACCCCCCGGTTCATTGGTCCAGGGTGCATCACGATGGCATCTGGTTTGGCATATGCTAGTTTCTGTCCGTTCAGGCCAAATCGGTGATAATACTCGCGCTCAGATGGTATGAAGCCGCCATCCATGCGCTCCTTTTGCAGACGGAGCATCATCACCACGTCCGCGTCCTTCAGCCCCTCGGCCATATCGTCGGTGACTTCGGCAACCATGTGATCGACACCCGCTGGCATCAGCGTTGGCGGACCCACCAGCCGGACCCGGTTCTCCATAAGGCCCAGCAGGATGATATTTGAGCGAGCGACACGCGAATGCGCGATGTCGCCGCAAATGGCGACCGTAAGACGGTGCAGGCGCCCCTTCCGTCTCCGCACGGTAAGTGCATCCAGAAGGGCCTGGGTCGGATGTTCGTGCCGGCCGTCGCCCGCATTCAGCACCGCGCAGTTCACCTTGGATGCCAGCAGGTTTACCGCCCCGGAATGCGGATGACGCACGACCAGCAAATCCGGATGCATGGCATTCAGTGTCAGGGCCGTATCGATCAACGTCTCACCCTTGGCGATTGAACTGGCCTGCATTGCCATGTTCATCACGTCTGCACCCAGCCGTTTCCCGGCAATCTCAAAGCTCGCCTGGGTTCGTGTCGAGTTTTCGAAGAACATGTTGACCTGGGTCAGACCCTCAAGGCTGCGCGCCGGCTTGGATGCACTTCTGTTGCCAGCGGCATGGGATTCGGCCAGATCCAGAATGGCGGTAATATCCGCCGGGCTCAGCCCTTCAATCCCCAAAAGGTGGCGATGTTGAAACATGACCTGGTCCCTGGCTTTGATCGGATGAAAGTGTCGCGCGCATCGGTGAGCGGCGCGGCACCCCCGCGATTTCAGCCACCTTTACCCGACCTTAACACTCCAAGGAATAGGTTTCCGCTGCATAGCAATCCGAAAGAATTTCAGTTTGCGCATTGAAGGAAACTTCAGGCGAGGAATCGATATTATTTTGTTCTTACCAGAATTTGGTGAACCATGATCGCTGCAGGGCTTAGTCGCATTGCCCTGTCGTTTAGGGTCAAAGGCTTAACCGTCTCTCCGTTTCAGAACTTCGCAGATTTGTCGTTCCGGCACAAAGCGCTGGTCGCACCGCTCGTGATGCTGGTTCTGCTGGCGGCTATTCTATTGCCGATATGGCAAACGGACCGGAAACTCCTCATCGCGTATGACCGACAGGTCGTGGTTGCCACAGAGCAGGCGACGAAGCGGGCAAACACCGTCGGTGCCCTGATGTCCGCGCGGATGCACATTGATACATTGCTCTGGCAGCGTGCGACCGGTGCGCCCATGGCCCGAATTCTGGTCAGCGAGGGGGCGGCGACCAGCCGGTCCTGGGCGGTCCTCCGCTCCGTGGAAGATTGGCTCAGCAGTAACGAACGACAGTTGGATCCGGCATTGGGCGAAGCTGTTGGTCGTGACGCTGCCGCATTTCGGAAGGCCGCCTCGCAGATGATTGGCTCGCGGACGACCCAGGTAGAAGATGCGATGCGCCAGCACGCGGATCTTGACCGCGCAACCCTGAAACTGCGTTCCAGCTTCGAAGAGGCGAGTGAGGATGTTCTGCGAAACCTGAAGCAGCAAGGCGCTGCCCTTCAAATCCGCAGGGAACGGGTAAACGCGGTGGGAATCGGCATGATCCTGTTGGGGATCGGGCTTGCCGCCGCTTTGAACCGGCTCACGATCTCAAGCCTGTCAGTGCCCGTGAACTCGCTGATGGCTGCGATGCGGGACGTCGCTCAGGGCCGGGCCGATACCCCGATCCCGCAGTTCAACCGCAAGGATGAACTGGGGAAAATGGCGGCAATGGCCGAGAAATTCAGGGGACAAATGGTGGAACTTACCGCAATGATCGAAGCGAGTTATGCAGCCGAGCTGGAGGTGGAGCGGAGCCAGGCCGCCTTGGCGCAGGCGCGGGAACTTGCGTTTCGACAGCGCGAGTTCTTGTCGATCTTCAGTCATGAACTTCAAACGCCGATAACGATCATTGATGGAAATGCCCGGCAGCTTGCTGTCAAACGCGGTCGCATGGATGAGGAGACGATCGGTGCCAAGATCAATGCCATCCGGACTGAAGTTCAGCGCGTTGGCGGCTTGATTGGCAGCCTTCTGGATGCGGCCAAGGCCGAAGAGGGGGCGATCCCCTTTGATCCCAGTGCCTACAACCTGAAAACGCTCATTTCGGAAGAGATCGAAGTACAGACTGAACTCGCGGAACGACACCGCTTCGAGTCCGATATTGATGCGGTTCCTGACCTGGTGATGGGTGATCCGGCGCTCATGCAGCAGGTGTTTCGAAACCTTCTGTCCAATGCGATTAAGTACTCCCCGGATGGCGGTTCGGTGCGTCTGCGCGCTTACTCCGACGCGGACTGGCTGAACATCGATGTGGCCGACGAGGGTGTAGGCATTCCTGAGGCTGAAATTCCGCGAATAGCCGAACGCTACTATCGAGCGACCAGCGCCTCCGGCATCAAGGGGAACGGAATCGGACTTAATCTGGTGAAACACCTCCTTTCGCTTCATGGCGGGGAGCTTCGTGTTTCAAGCGTATTGGGCGCGGGAACCACGCTGACGGTTCGGCTGCCACATACCTCGATTGCGGTGCCACAGCAGAAGGCGGAAGCGGAGTTCTGACGAAATCACGCGTGTCGCCCCCTTGGGGACTACCGACTTAGGGCCCGGTAGGATAGCATCCACCAGATGATGCCGAACCAGCCAGATCCCCAAACCCTGCTTGCCGCGCTCGCCTGGCAGATGGAACTCGGCGCGGACGAGGCGATCAGCGAGATACCGCAGGATCGCTTCCGCCCACCAGTGGATTCCGCCCAGCAGCTGGCTCCGATTGTGTCGCAGGTCGCCACCGCCGCATCTACGGTCGAACCCGCAGCGAAGAGCGCACCAACGCATAACCTGGCAGCCGCCGCTACCGATCTGGAGCAGTTGCGCGCGGCCATGGCAGGGTTTGAAGGCTGTGCACTGAAGAAAGGTGCGCGAAACCTGGTTTTCTCGGACGGTCGGGCGGGGGCCAGGGTGATGATCGTGGGCGAAGCGCCCGGTCGGGAAGAGGACATCCAGGGCAAGCCGTTTGTCGGCCGTTCCGGCCAGTTGCTGGACCGCATGTTCGAGGCGATCGGGCTCTCGCGCACATCCGAAGACGTTGCCACAGCGCTTTACATCACAAATACGCTGCCCTGGCGGCCGCCCCAGAATCGGGACCCGTCGAGTGACGAGATATCGATAATGATGCCGTTTTTGCGCCGCCACATCGCCCTTGCCGCGCCCGAGGTGCTTGTGACAATGGGCAATGCGGCCAGCAAGTCGCTACTTGGCACATCCACGGGTATCACGCGGTTGCGCGGCCAGTGGCATGCGTTGGACGACATACCCTTGCTTCCGATGTTTCACCCCGCTGCGTTGCTGCGCGACCCGCTCAAGAAACGTTTGGCCTGGTCCGACCTGTTAAGCTTGCGCGCACGCCTGTGACACGGATCCTTGCATTCTCGGACCTGCACTTGTCCCGAAGCCATGCCGATGCGCTGGTCGCAGAAAGCGCGGCAGCGGATCTGGTGGTCGGTGCGGGCGACTATTGCAACATGCGCGCGGGGCTGGGGGAGGCGATGGCCCTCCTCGACGGAATCACCGCACCGCTCGTCATGGTTCCGGGTAATGCCGAAAGCGCCGCCGAACTGGCGGCCGTCGCCCCTGGCAATGCCGTCGTGTTGCATGGCGAGGCGGTCGATATAGCCGGTCTCACCCTGTTTGGTCTGGGCTATGGCGTCCCCCTCACACCCTTCGGTGCCTGGTCCTGCGACCTGACCGAAGACCAAGCAGCCGAACTGCTGGATCCCATGAACGCGGTTGATATCTTGGTCAGTCATTCGCCGCCCAAAGGTGTCGCCGACGTTACCTCGGCAGGTCAGTCTGTCGGGTCCGTCGCGGTGCATGACGCGGTGGAGCGGGCGCAGCCCAGACTTGTGTTTTGCGGTCATATTCACGATAGCTGGGGATCGTCGGGGCACATTGGCCGTAGCGTCGTTCATAACCTGGGCCCGACACCAAACTGGTTCGAACTTTGAGGCGACCCGGATGTCCAGCATAGACCAGACACGTATGTTCATCCCCGTCCGGATTGCCGTGCTGACGGTCTCGGACACCCGTAAAATGGACGAAGACCGATCAGGACAGGTACTGGTCGACCGCCTGGAGGCCGCCGGGCACCTGTTGGCCGCGCGCGACATTGTGGCGGACGACCGCGATACCATTGCCGCGACCCTGCGTCGTTGGATTGCGGACCCGGGCATCGACGCCGTGATCAGCACCGGGGGGACGGGGCTCACCGGGCGGGATGTGACGGTCGAGGCACATCGGGACGTTTATGAGAAAGAGATCGATGCCTTTGGCACGGTATTCACCCAAGTTTCGATGGAGAAAATCGGTACCTCGGCGGTTCAAAGCCGGGCCTGCGGCGGGGTAGCCGCAGGAACCTATATGTTTGCGCTCCCCGGTTCGCCAAGCGCCTGCAAGGACGGATGGGACCTGATCCTGGCCAAGCAGCTGGATTATCGCCACCGTCCGTGCAATTTCGTTGAGATCATGCCGCGTCTCGATGAGCACAAGCGGCGAAAATGACGCCCGGTTTCCCTCTTATCGGACCGGACGGTCCGCCGGATGCGCCTTGGGGGGCTTCGGTTGTGCTCTGGGACGCCGCGCGTCGCACGGTACTGCAACTGCGCGACGATTGGCCCGAGGTTATCAACGGTGGAAGCTGGTCTTTGTTCGGTGGCGGCGTTGAGCCGGGCGAAACCCTGGTCGAAGCGGCCCGACGCGAGGTGGCGGAGGAACTGGAGATCACCTTTTGCACCGATGATCTGCGCCCGCTGGGTCAGTTGATCGCAAGCCCCCGAGGCGTCCGCCTGCATGTCTTCGAAGCGTTGGTCCCCATCTCGCCGGATCAGATTCGATTGCGCGAAGGGGCCGGATTTGGCTTTTTCACGCGGGCGCAAGTGGCTGAATTGCACACGACCCCTTATCTAAAAACCCTCTTTGACGACCACGTGTCGTGGGATACAAAAAAAAGCGACGGAGCCGGTGCGCTCTGACGTATAAGAGCATTGGGCGTGTGACCCCCCGCTTTAAGGCAGGCACAGATGCGTTACGTGATGCGATCCCTGACGGGTATTTTCCTACTGTGTTTGACTGCGGGCCTTCTCGGCTATGCCGTACATTCGTTTTACCAGGGGTTGGAGGCGCGATCGGCGGACCCAGGTCGGACCCGAGGTGATCGAGAGCGGGTATTTACCGTGACCACCGGCGTGTTGACGCCCCAGGACGCCACCCCGGTGATCACCGCTTTCGGTGAGGTCTCGAGCCTCCGCAGTCTTGAGATCCGCGCGGAGGTTGCCGGGCGTGTGCTTGAACTTGCGGAGGCGTTTCGCGATGGAGGGGCAATCGAGGCGGGTGCGATCCTATTACGTGTTGATCCTGCACAGGCCCAATCCGCAGTGGATATCGCCCGGGCCGAACAGGCCGAGGCCATTGCCCAGCGGACCGAAACCGACACTCGTGTGACCCTGGCCGAAGCGGATTTGCGGGCCGCCCAGCAGACCCGGGTCCTACGGGCGCAGGCCCTTGAGCGGCAGCAGGCGATACAGAACCGCGGCGCCGGCACAAGTGCGGCGGTCGAGGATGCCGAGATCGCCTTGGCCTCGGCCGATCAGGCGGTGGTCGGCCGACAGCAGGCGCTTGCGCAGGCGCAATCGGCGTTGGAGTTGGCCATAATACTGGTTGACCGGCGCGGCATCGACTTGCGTGAGGCAGAGCGCAAGCTCTCGGAAACCAATGTCAGCGCGCCATTTGACGGGTTGCTGAGTGCGGCAACCGCCGTCCCGGGCAGTATGGTCAGCGCGAATGAGAGTATCGGGACACTCACTGATATGGGCGCGCTGGAGGTTGCGTTCCGTGTCAGCAACGCGCAATTCGCCCGGCTGCGCAATAACCTCGGCGGTACCGAAGTTGAGGCAACACTGGCGCTCGGTGACATCCCGATCAGCGTCAGCGGGCGGGTCGACCGTGCTGGTGCGGCTGTGGGGGACGGTCAAACCGGCAGGTTGCTGTATGCTCGGTTGAACGGCGATGATGCGCAGATCCTGCGTCCCGGGGATTTCCTGACAGTCAAGATCCGCGAACCGTCCCTTGCGGATGTGGCGGTCATTCCGGCCACGGCGGTGGATGCCACCGGGGCGGTGTTGGTCGTTGAAGATGACGGGCGGTTGCAGAACCGCCAGTTGCGCATTTTGCGCCGTCAGCAAGACGAGGTCATTGTTTCGGGCGGCGACGCGGGGTTGGTCTACGTGCGGGAGCGCAGTCCACAACTGGGCGAAGGGATACGGGTTCGCGCCATTCCTGACGGCGGCGTTCCGGCCGATGGGGCCACACCGCCCGCCCGCCCCGAGGAAACAGCGGCGCTGGATCTGGATCCAGAGCGCCGCGCCCGGCTGATCGCCTTTGTCGAAGAGAACCGGCGGATGCCGGCCGAGGTTAAGGCCAGGCTCCTCGGCCAGCTAGAGGCGCCTCAGGTCCCGGCGCAAGTGGTCGAGCGGCTTGAACGCCGCATGGGCGGGTAGGCCATGCAGGCGGTTCTCAGCTATTTTACCCGGCATCGGACAGCGGCCAATCTGCTTCTTGTCTTGATGGTGGTGTTGGGTGCAGTGGCCGCGACCCAGATCCGCAGCCAGTTCTTTCCCGATGTGATCCGCGATCGCGTCACTGTCACAGTTCAGTGGGACGGCGCGGGACCCGAGGATGTCGATAATGCCATCGTTGGTGTGCTTGAGCCCGCGCTGCTGAACGTCGAGGGGATCGAAGCCACAGCCTCGACCGCCAGCGAAGGCTCGGCCCGCATCAACGTGGACTTCGAGCCCGACTGGGACATGGCGCGCGCCGCCGAGGATGTCAGCGCGGCAGTCGAGGCGGTCACAACCCTTCCCGACGATGCCGAAACCCCGGAGGTTCGACGCTCGGTCTGGAGGGATCGGGTTACGGATGTCGTCATCTCAGGGCCGGTTGACCCGGAACAACTGAGCCGCTTTGCCGATGAGTTTATTGCCCGGTTGTTCCGCGAGGGTGTGACCCGAACCACGTTGCGCGGGGTCGCGGCACCCGAGATCACGGTCGAGGCAGCCGAAGGCGCACTGATCCGGCACGATATCTCGCTTCGTCAGATCGCCGAGGCGATCAGCGAGGAGGTGGACACAAACCCCGCCGGTGAGGTAGCGGGAGGAAGCACACGGGTTCGCGCGGGTCAGGAAAAACGCACCGCGGAGCAGATCGCGGATGTCATTGTGCGCGCTAATCCCGACGGCTCGAAGCTGCGGGTCGCGGATGTTGCGCTGGTCGAGGTTTCGGGCGCGGACAGCGGCCGGACCTATTTCAAGGGGTCTGATACAGCCGTATCGATCAGGGTCGACCGCGACGCAAAGGGCGACGCCATCGCGATGCAGCGGACGGTGGAACGTGTGGCCGCCGAGATGCAACCGCTGCTGCCGCAAGGTGTGGCAATCGAATTGATCCGGACCCGATCCGAGGCGATCACAGCGCGTCTGGGTATCCTGCTCGACAACGGGCTCATGGGGCTAAGCCTGGTCGTACTTTTGCTGTTTTTGTTCCTGTCGGCGCGCACCGCCTTCTGGGTCGCCGCCGGCATACCGGTGGCGATGTTCGCTGCCGTTGGGTTTATGTACGCCAGCGGGTTGACGTTGAACATGATCTCGCTGTTTGCGCTGATCATCTGTCTGGGAATCGTCGTGGACGACGCGATTGTGGTCGGTGAACATGCCGACTTTCGCAACCGCGTGCTGGGTGAGCCGCCGACAGTGGCCGCCGAACGCGCGGCCAACCGTATGGCCCTACCAGTGTTCAGCGCTACGATCACAACCGTGGTGGCCTTTGCGGCCTTGACCTTTGTCGAGGGTAGGTTCGGTGCGCTGATCGAGGTTATCCCCTTGACCGTGATTGCCGTTCTGATCGCCTCATTGGTCGAATGCTTTCTGATCCTGCCCAATCACATGGCGCATGCCCTGGCGGCGCAGGCCAAGGAGCGGTGGTATGACTGGCCCAGCCGGGTCGTGAATGTGGGCTTTCGCTGGGTGCGCGACGGCCTGTTTCGCCGGGCGATGCGTTGGGTGATCATCCTGCGATACCCGATGATTGCCGCTGCCGTGCTGGTGCTTACTTTTTCGGCGAACCTGTTTGTCCGCGGTGATGTGAGCTGGCGGTTCTTCAATGCGCCGGAGCGGGGATCTATCTCGGGCAACTTCGCGATGCTCCCCGGGGCGGAACGCAGCGATACCATCGAAATGCTTCGCGAGCTGCAACGGGCGACCGAAGCCGTCGGCGCCAGCTATGAAGCCGAACACGGCATCAATCCGATCAGTTTTGCCCTTGGCGAGGTTGGGGGGAACACCGGACGGGGTCTGTCGGGCGCGGACAGCAAGGATCCGGACCAACTGGGCTCCATCGCCATCGAACTGATCGATGCGGACCTGAGGCCATACTCGTCATTCGAAGTGCTGGCCACCCTGCAGGAAGAGGTTGTCAATCATCCGCAGCTGGAAACCCTCAGCTTTCGGGGCTGGCGCTCGGGGCCCGGGGGTGATGCACTGCATGTCCAGTTCTTTGGCGCGGATGTGGACACTTTGAAATCCGCCGCTGAGGCACTGAAAACTGCCGTGTTCCCCTTTCCCGAGGTGAGCGCCGTTGAGGACAATCTGGCCTATGACAAAACCGAAACGGTGTTGGAACTGACGCCGCTGGGTCGGAACCTTGGGTTTACCATCGACGGCATCGGCTCGGAATTGCGGGATCGTCTAGGAGGGATCACGGCGGCCGAGTTTCCTGTCGGTGTCCGAAGCTCAACGATCGAGGTGCGCCTGCCCGAGGAAACGCTCACCGCGGACTATCTGGACCGGGCGCAGATGCGCGCACCCGACGGGGCTTACGTCCGCCTGGGCGACATTGTGACTTTGGATACATCGCTGGGCTATTCCACTGCCCGGCGGGAGAACGGGCTGCGCGTCGTAACCGTGACCGGGGATGTGTCCGAGGACGATCCGGAACGCGCCAACGCCATTATGGATCGTCTGCGCGATGACATCCTGCCGGAGATTGCCGGACAGTTTGGCGTGGACTGGCAGCTTGCCGGACTGGCCGAACAAGAACAGGATTTTCTGAACGACGCCGCTTTGGGGTTTGCGCTCTGCCTGCTGGGGATCTACCTGACATTGTCCTGGATCTTTGCAAGCTGGACCAGGCCGATCGTGGTCATGTCGATTATTCCGTTCGGGTTCACAGGTGTGATCTATGGTCACTATGTCTGGGATGTCCCCCTGTCGATGTTTAGTGTGGTCGGGCTGCTTGGGATGACGGGGATTATTATCAACGACAGCATTGTCCTTATCACGACAGTCGATGAATACGCCGAGCGGCGTGGATTGGTCCCGGCGGTGATTGATGCGGCCGCCGACCGGTTGAGGCCGATTCTGCTGACCACACTGACAACGGTGCTTGGCCTTGCGCCACTGCTGTATGAGACCAGTCAGCAGGCGCAGTTCCTGAAACCGACCGTGATCACGCTGTGCTACGGACTTGGGTTCGGCATGGTGCTTGTCCTGATCATTGTGCCATCGATTGTCGCGGTGCAGCAGGATGTCGGGCGGATCCTTCGCGCCACGCGACGTGCACTGACACAACGCCGGGGTCCGGCCAGCGTGCGGCTGGGGCTGGGCCTGTCCGGGCTTGCCAGCCTGGCCGTCGTCGCGTTGACGGTGGGTGAATGGATCCGGCTGGGGGCACCGTCGGCCCCGGTCATGCTGGTGCAGGGACTGCTGCCCGCGTTGCCGGATGGACTGGCGGTGTTGACGACGCTGGTGTTTGGACTGGCCGGGGTCTTTGCGCTCTCATCCCTGATCGGTGTACTGACTGTCAGGCCGAAACGTCGCGCGGGCAAAACCTGAGGCCGCGCAGTTCTGATCCCGCAATACCGTCAACCGATCCTGATCGGGGCCTGTCTGCCAACCGACTTTTGTTCAGGCGGCGGGGCAGCCTTCAAGCTCAATCGCACCGCCGGGGCCCAGCAGGGTAAGCCGCAAGGCGCTGCGGTCGACCACCATCGTTCCATCACCGAAATAGGCCATGTGCGCATGGATGATAACGTTACTGGCGTGTGGCTGGATGCTGAGAGGTGTGATCCAAAGATCTTCGCGCC
The DNA here is from genome assembly GCA_039190275.1 of Pseudomonadota bacterium. Lineage (GTDB taxonomy): Bacteria > Pseudomonadota > Alphaproteobacteria > Rhodobacterales > Rhodobacteraceae > Halovulum. Next base: position 15,503 of record JBCCYF010000026.1, read on the forward strand.
CGGTTTCAAAAACCGCCACATCCGGTGTGATCGGGGCAGAGCCGCTGACGGTTGCGACCACGTCAAACCCGTCGGTCGCCGGGATAATCTTGCAGGTGTGGTGCTGGATACCCGCTTCATCGGCACTGCGCGCGCGCGTGGCAAGCGCCAGTCGCACCGGGAGGGCCTCACTTTCCGCGTCGGGCGGAACCGAGGCTGCTATTGCCGCCGTGGCAGGGATGCAGACTTCCTCGCAGACCCCATAGAACAGATCCAGCGCCACATCGACCGGGGCTTTGGTGTCCTGGGGCGTCACCTCGACAGGAAACACGACCTCATTCTGGTAGCCAATCGATCGCACGCCGTAGGTGGTGAAGATCATCGGTTCGGGATAATGGACCTTGATATCCGCAACGTTCGAGGATCCACCCCAGTCGAATTGCGGCGGGATCCCGTTTCCCTCGGGCGAGCGCCAATACGTTTTCCAGCCGGGCTCCAGTTGAATGCGGATGCCAGCCATCCGTCGGCCATCCTCCATTTGCCAACCAGGCAAAAAGGTCACCCGGGACTGAGCGTCGCCCGCCTCGGGAAGGATGAGAAGCGTGGCGGCTAGCATGAGAAACGCTGATTTCATCAGGTATTCCTAACCTCCGTCATGGGGTAGGGGAAGTCACAATGCGGCGAGAACGCGCTTGATCCAAAGGTCGACCCCGGCCAAAGTCTAGTTATGAATGACGACGCCAGTTTCCTTGAAGGTCAACTGCTTATCGCCATGCCCGGCATGGGAGACAGGCGTTTCGACCGTTCTGTCGTGTTTATGTGCAGCCACTCGGAAGAAGGGGCGATGGGGCTGATCATAAACAAACCGGTCCGAGAGCTCAGCTTTGCAGAGTTGCTGACACAGCTGGATATCGAAGTTGACGCGTCCGACTCGGACCGCCCGGTGTTCTTTGGCGGGCCGGTGGAGCATGGCCGCGGGTTCGTTCTGCACAGCAATGATTACCAAAGTGAGGGGGCGACCATGTCGGTCGATGGCGGCTTCGGAATGACCGCGACGCTGGATGTGCTTCGCGACCTCGCGAACGGAAAGGGACCTCGGTCCGCGCTATTGGCGTTGGGCTATGCGGGCTGGAGCAGCGGGCAGCTGGAGTCCGAAATTCGGGCCAACGGCTGGTTGGCGGCGCCCGCAGATGACAGGCTGGTCTTCGACACACCTCCCGATGACGCATGGACCGTGGCAATGCAGCGTATTGGCATTGACCCGCGTTTGCTGTCTGGCGACGGTGGGCGCGCCTAACGGCTTGGCATCACGGCCACATCGGCGTCCCGCGGTGCTGCCGCCCGTTGCAGGCGATCATTGATCGCCAGCCCTAGTCCTTGCTTTGGGACCGGATCAACCAGGACCCGATCCGCGCCGCTTTCACGGGCCAGTTCATCCAGTTCATGCAGGTGCCCGAATAGTTGCGCCGCCGCGACAGACAGGTCGCGACCCTCCGACAGGCTCAAACCGCGGCGCCCGTTCAGGGGACCAAAGGCCAGCCACAACGCACCGGCATCGGCGACTTCGGCGTTGAGCACCAGTTGGGCCTTGGGTGCGTAATGCGAGGCGAGCTGCCCCGGCGCGCTCACCTGGGTATCCTTGGCCTCGGCGAGCGGCGCGCCGAGTACAGCCTCAATCGCCTCGACCGAAAGACCGCCCGGGCGCAGCAGCCGCGGCTTTCCGTCAACCAGGCCCACGATTGTCGACTCCAGTCCAATCCCGGTCGGTCCGCCGTCCAGCACCCCGGCAATCTGCCCCCCGAGGTTGTCCATGACATGATCCGCTGTGGTCGCGCTGATCCGGCCTGACGGGTTGGCCGAGGGTGCCGCCAACGGTCCGTCAAATGCACTCAGCAGGCGGCGGGCAAGGTCATGAGCGGGAACACGCAGGGCCAGGGTGTCCAGTCCGGCCGTCACCAAGTCGCTTAGCGCTGTATCTGCGCGGCGCGGCAGCACCAGGGTCAGCGGGCCGGGCCAGAGTGCCTCGGCCAACGCCTCGACCACCGTATTAAACTCAGCCAGCTGGCGTGCAAGCCGGGTCTCGGACACATGCACGATCAAAGGATTGAAATGTGGACGCCCCTTCGCCCGATAGATCCCTGCCACGGCATCCGCACGTCGAGCGTCGGCCCCCAGCCCATACACAGTCTCGGTCGGAAAGGCGACCTGCTGCCCGTTCTTCAGCAGCGCGACAGCCGCCCGAATGCCCCGGTCGGACGCGCTCAGCCGTATCGTGTTCTCTGGTCCGGGCCGATCCATGACGTTGGGTATCCCTTGCTGCGGGGGTGCGCCGGTATTATCCTTGCGGCACCATCTAGGGAATTAACGCCGCGCGCGCCGTGCGGCAAGAGAGGCCACTCCATGACCTACCATGCCCCTGTGCGCGAAATGCAGTATCTACTGGACACGGTGTTGGGCGCGGGCCGACTGGCCGAGACCGAGCGCTTCGCCGAAGCCACCCGTGATGTATCCGAGGCCATTCTGGCGGAGGCGGCACGGTTGAGCGAGGAGGTTATTGCACCGCTCAACCGCGGATCCGACGAGCAGGGCGCGGTGCTTGAAAACGGTGTGGTGCGTACCAGCCCCGGCTTCGTCGATGCCTATCGGGCAATCGCCGAGGGCGGTTGGTGCAGCATCTCGGGCGATCCGGAATGGGGTGGGATGGGGCTGCCGATGACGCTGACCTCCTGTGTCAACGAAATGCTCTCCTCTGCCTGTCTGAGCCTGGCGCTGAACCCGCTGATGAGCCAGGGCCAGATTGAGGCCTTGGAACATCACGGCAGCGACGCGCTCCGCGAGCTGTATCTGCCCAAGCTGAACAGCGGTGAATGGACCGGAACGATGAACCTGACCGAACCGCAGGCAGGCTCGGACGTCGGCGCGCTGCGCTCGCGGGCCGAGCCGAACGGAGATGGCACCTATGCTGTGACGGGGCAGAAGATATACATCAGCTGGGGCGATCACGATGTGGCTGAGAACATCTGCCATCTGGTGCTGGCGCGTCTGCCGGATGCTGGACCGGGGACCAAGGGCATCAGCCTGTTTCTGGTACCGAAGTTCCTGCCGACCGAAGATGGCAAACCCGGTGTGGCAAACACGCTGCGGCCGATCAGCCTTGAGCATAAGATGGGCCTGCACGGGTCCCCCACAGCGGTGATGCAGTACGATGGTGCGACCGGGTGGCTGGTTGGACCGCCGCAGGGTGGTATGGCGGCAATGTTTACTATGATGAACAACGCGCGTCTCGGCGTGGGAATTCAGGGCCTGGGTCAGGCCGAAGCGGCATATCAAAAGGCGCTGGAGTATGCGCTAGAGCGCAAACAGGGGCGTGTTCCGGTCGCTGACGGAACCGGGACAATCCTGGATCATGCCGATGTCCGCCGGATGCTGATGACCATGAAAGGTCTGACCGGGATGGTCCGGGCACTCTGCCTTGACTGCGCCTTCAGTCTGGACATGGCACGGGCCGACAAGGCCGATTGGGCCGCGCGCGCGGCGGTCCTGACACCGATTGCCAAGGCTTTCGGGACCGACAGCGGCTGCCGTGTGGCCGAGCTTGGCGTGCAGGTGCATGGAGGCATGGGGTTTATCGAGGAAACAGGTGCAGCGCAGTATTACCGTGATGTGCGGGTGACCACGATCTACGAAGGGACAAACGGTATCCAGGCGATGGATCTGGTGGGGCGCAAAATGGCCGATGGCGGCGCTGCGATCCACGGGCTGCTGGACGAGGTTCTTGAGACGGTATCGGCCTGTGATGCCGCGTACCCCGACTTGGGGCCTGGATTGCGCAATGCCCATGATGCGTTGTCTGCCGCGACAAAGACACTGCTGGACGCCGGTGAGATGAACGACCGTTTCGCAGGATCCGTGCCTTATCTGCGGGCGTTCGGCCTGACCCTGGGCGGCCACTATCTGGCCAAGGCCGCGCTGGCGGGCGACGACCCCTCGCGGCTTGCGCTGGCGCGCTTTGCGTTGCGCCAGTTGCTTCCCGAAGTGCCGGCGCTCTGTATTGTTGCGCAGGAGGGCGCCGCGGACCTGTACGCCCTGGATAGCGAGGCGCTGGCCTCGTGACACTGGATCGCCCGGCCGGTCTGACGTTCCCGTTCGAGGACGTTCCGGCCGAGGGGGAAGCATTGGAGGTTGCGCCGGGTGTTCTGTGGATGCGCCTGCCGCTGCCCTGGATTCTGGACCATGTGAATGTCTATGCGCTTGCCGATGACGATGGCTGGACGCTGGTGGACACGGGGCTGTACTCGAAACGCGGCGTGGCGGTATGGGAACGGCTGTTGGCCGGTGCGCTGCGCGGGCGCCCGGTCCGCCGGGTTATCCTGACACATCATCACCCCGACCATGTGGGCATGGCCGGATGGTTGGCACAGCAGGGTGCCGAGATCATCGCCACCCGGACCGCCTGGCTGATGGCGCGCATGCTGGTGCTGGATCAACAGGATGTACCGACCCCCGAGACCCTAGCGTTCTATCGTACGGCCGGTATGGACCCCGACATATATGCTGAGCGGGCAACAAGCCGGCCGATGAACTTTTCGGACTTTGTGCACCCGATTCCGCTAGGGTTCCGCGCCATATCGGAGGGAACGACGGTAACCGTGGGGGGCCGGGACTGGATCGTGCACTTGGGGAATGGCCACGCGCCGGACCACGCGACCCTCTGGTCCACAGATGGCACGTTGGTGCTGGCGGGGGATCAGATCCTGCCCGGCATTTCGCCCAATCTGGGCGTTTACGCCACTGAACCCGCGGCTGATACGGTCGGTGACTGGCTTGAAAGCTGCACCAGACTGGCGGGTTATGCGACCGATACCCAATTGCTGCTTCCCGGTCACAAACGCCCCTTCACCGGCGTGCCGCAACGGTTGGAACAGCTGATCGACAATCACCACTCCGCGCTCGCGCGCCTGCGGGAGCATCTGGCGAAACCCCGTACCGCCCATGACTGTTTTGCACCGCTGTACATGCGCACCATCGGTGCAGGCGAGTATGGACTGGCACTTGCCGAGGCGGTGGGCCATCTCAACCATCTTCTCGCTCTTGGTCAGGTGACGCGGGAAATCGGTCCTGACGGTGCATGGCTCTGGAACGCCACATTTTGAAACGAAAATTCACGTATTGGTTAGCGACGTATGCATAAAAATCCATGCATTCGGCTTCAGATCGTGACATTCTGTCCCGGCTTGGCTAGCTGAGGGATGGAAGCGGACTATTGCAGAGAGAGATCCAACATGAGTGACCACGAGCATGGGAAGATGGACATAACCGAACAGGAGCGGACCTTTGAGGGGTTCATCAAGTTCTGGATCTGGCTATTTGGCATTAGCGCCGGCATCCTCATCTTTCTGGCGATCTTCAATTCCTGATGCAGCGATGCGACGCGGTTTTTTTGCGGCGACCGCGGCGCTTACGCTAGGGCTTATGTGTGCGGTACCTGCTGCCGCGGTCGAAGGCCGGACGGTGGAGCGCTTTATGCGCTTGTCGGACAGGTTTCACACACAACTGCCAAGATCAGAGGTTGTATCCCTCTCGCGGCGGGCAAAACGTGCCCGCGCCGTGTGCATCTTGTCACGTTTCGAGGAGGGATTCGGCCCAGACGGCGTGCGGGCATTGATGAACCTTATGAACGTGTTATCCACTGGGGCAGAATTTGACGATCCCACGATCGTCGCATTCAATGAGCGATTTGGCCGACAGTACGATCGTACGGAAAGGCAGTGCACCCGCGCAGCGACCGGGTGACTTTGGGGGCGAGAGGCAATGAAGGCGGTATGCGCGACACTGGTCCTGGGGCTTGTGCTTCTGCTGGCCGCATGCGCGGTAGAAGAGGGCGCTACCGCGGTCGAGATAGCATCGAAACGCTATGTTTCGGTCGAAAACCCCTATATCGAGATCGTGTCGATGGTCGAACGCAGATCCGAGCGGGCGGCGCATACGGCGATGATCATCAACGCGTCGCAACGCGTGATCTATGATCCGGCCGGGACATTCCAGCATGAAGATCTGGTTGAACGCGGGGATATTCATTATGGCGCAAACGATCGGATGGTGTCCTATTATGAGCGGTATCACGCGCGGTTCTCGCACTATGTCCATGTCCAACGTATCGTCGTGTCAGCCGAAGTTGCCGAACGCGTCCTGAAGCGCGCCCAGGCGCAGGGCCCGTCGCCCAAGATGTTCTGTGCGGTACATGCCGCCTCGGTCCTGAACGACAGCCTCGGCACAAGCTTTGCACGCTCGTTCTTTCCCGAGGATCTGCGCCGTTCAGTCGCACGTATGCCAGGCGTGATCGACCGCTATCGTTATGAGGAGGACCGGACGAAAGCGGTTCCGACCGGCGCATGAGGACATTTCTGCGGTTTTTGGTGGTTGTGATCCTCAGCGGCGCCGTGCTGGCCGGTGCGATGTTCTTTGCGCGCGTGGATCTGATCTATGTGTTTGATACAGCCCAGGCCGCGCCGGCGGACATGCCCCGGACACAGGTCTTGCGTATCCCCGAGTTCAACGGCGATCCCGCGCTTACGGTTTGGGTGACCCAGCCAGAACCGGGCGAGCCGGTTGTGATCTATTTCATGGGCGAGGGTGGTAGCCTGTCGGTGGATGAAACACGGCTGCGCCGTTTTGCCAACGCCGGTTTCGGGATTGCAGCCATGGCCTACCGTGGCGGCGGCGGTCAACCGGGCCGACCGTCGGAAGAGGCGCTCTATCGCGATGCCTTGCGTGTCTATGCGGGTCTGGACAGACTGTTCGGCCGGCGCATCCGGGACACGGATCGGGTGATCTATGGCTTTTCACTGGGCACCGGTATCGCCGCGCGGCTTGCGGTCGAGCAAGAGGAACTGGCCCTGATCCTTGAAGCGCCCTACACCAACTACTGCGCGGTAAAAACGGGTGTCCTGCGATATGCGCCCGGATGCTTGGTGTTCGAGGGGCATATGTTCGACACCGAAAACCGGATTGACCAGGTTGGTGCGCCGGTCCTGATTCTGCATGGAAACATCGACGAGCGCTATCCAGTCGAACAGGCCGAGCAGGTGTTCAATGTCGCGTCCGAGCCCAAGTTCCTCGAGATCTACAACGGCGGTAGTCACGAAAACCTGGCCCGTTTTGGCGCTGGCGATGATGCCATTTCCTTCGTCAGGGTACTACGCGGCGCGCGATAAGGCACCCGCGCGGTGCAGATGCCATTTCGATCGGGAGTGAAACAAATCGCTAGTTCAAGCCGGTGCCTGGCGGGCAGGCCAACCGGCCATTGGGCTGCAGATCCCAAACTTCCGCCCCTTCAAAGACCAGGCATGACAGCGTACCGCCGAACACCGCACCGGTGTCGATTGCGATCCGATTGTGGTGATGCTGGACCCGCGGCACGACCGTATGCCCATGCACTATGATGTGCGGATGCGGGCCGCTCTCCAGCAGAAACGGGTCACGTATCCAAATCAGATCGTCACGTACCTGATCCTCTAACGGGATGCCCGGGCGGATACCGGCATGAACGAAGAGGTAGTCACCGACGACCTTGTATAATGTGGCGCGTTCAAGGAATTCCCGGTGTGTATCCGGGACCGCCGCCCTGATCGCCGACTGAACAGCCGCCGGATCATACGGGTCCGCATCGGCCACGCCATAGGACGCGACGGTCTTGTCCCCACCAAGTGCCGCGTGAAACCAATGGTACTTTTGCGATGCCCATTCAACGGGATCGGACAGGTAGTCCAGCAGCATCGCGTCATGATTGCCGATCAGGAACACCGTCGGCAGGGCGGCTTGTTCGAGTGTGATGAGAGCGTCCATCACACCGCGGCTGTCCGGTCCCCGGTCGATGTAGTCGCCGATCAAAACCAGAAGTGGTTGGGGATGCGGATGGTTTTCAAGATCGGTCCGCACCCGGGCGATAACCTCCGCAAATTCAGCAAGGCAGCCATGGATGTCTCCGATGGCGTAAACTCTGTGCCCCGCAGTATTAGGCATGCCCTGTTACCGTATCCCTCAAAAGACAAAGCCCCGTGGCGATTTGCCCGGGGCCCGTCAGCAGCGGACCAGCGGTCCACAGATCACGTACAGTCGATCTCTAAGCAAGACCTTCGCGTTGCAATTTCTTGCGCGCGAGTTTGCGTGCGCGGCGCACGGCTTCCGCTTTCTCACGGGCCTTTTTGACCGAAGGCTTCTCGAAATGCTGCCGAAGCTTCATCTCCCGAAAAACGCCCTCACGCTGAAGCTTCTTCTTAAGCGCGCGGAGCGCTTGATCGACGTTGTTATCGCGAACTTGTACCTGCACTGGTTTTCACCACCTTTCCTGTGTGTATGTTTCGAAATCTCGCAGGAGCGCGCTATGTAGCAAAGCCATGACCGTCTGTCCACACCCGGATCGTGCGGAATACAAGAGAGAGAACACAATGCAATCAGACCAGACCGACCCGGAATTGGGTGACGGAACCCTTGAGGAATTGCGCAAAGCAGTGGTCGAGGCCGCCTTGCCGAATGTGGTTTTTGACGGCTGGACGGATAAGACCCTGGCCGAAGCCGTCGAAGACGCAGGCGTGGATCCAAAGCTGTCGCGGCTTGCGTTTCCGCGCGGTGGCTTGGACCTTGCGATTGCCTTTCACGACCAGTGTGATGCCCGTTTAGGCGAGCTGATGGACGCCGGGGATATGAGTAATTTGCGGTACTCAGAAAAAGTCGCCCGCGCGATCGAGGTCCGCCTTGAAATGCTCGAACCTCATCGCGAGGCGGTGCGCCGCGCGGTCGCACTGTTTGCCCTGCCCACGAATGCAGCGGAAGGGGCCCGGGCGATTTGGCGGACAACAGACACGATCTGGACAGTCCTGGGGGACACGTCGGAAGATGTGAATTGGTACACCAAGCGCGCAACGCTGTCCGGTGTGTATTCTGCGGTGGTGTTGTACTGGCTGGGCGATGAAAGCCCGAATATGGAAAGCACCAGGGAATTCATTGCGCGGCGCATCGACAATGTCATGCAGTTCGAAAAGGCGAAGGCGAGCTTCAAGTCATCGCCCCTGGGTCGTGCGTTTGACAGCGGACCGGGCCGGATCCTTGAGAAAATCCGTAAACCGGGGCAGGGCGCGCCGGACATGCCGGGCCGCTGGCGACAGTAATAGCGGCGGTCTGGGCGTACTACCTGCGCCGTTCATTTTCTCGCTGCGTCCAAGGGCGCGCCGCACCCTAACTGCAAGGGGCCCCAGGGCGCCAACGCATGTTTGCATTTGGCCCCCCTCCCGGGCCATAAAAGCAGAACAGAACGAGGGGGTGGCATGGCCTTAGGGACAACGCAAGAGACTTGGTTTCAGGGTCAATGGCGCAGTGGGAACACACCGATCTTGGGTGCGGCCGATCACGGGACCTGGCAGGGTACCATGGTTTTCGATGGTGCCCGGGCGTTCGAAGGTGTGATCCCGGACCTGGATCTGCATTGCCAGCGGATCGTCAGTTCCGCCCGCGCAATGGCAATGGAACCACCTGCCGAGGCTGCTGAGATTGCCGCGTTGATCCGTGACGGAGTTGCGCGGTTTCCACGAGGTAGCGCACTTTATCTGCGTCCGATGATGTGGTCCACCGAGGGGTCGGCAGCCATTATCGATGCCGAGCCGGGGTCGACGGAATTTGCGATTTGCCTTGAGGACCTGCCACTGCCGGACCCAAGCAACGGAATCGCTCTGACGGTTTCGCCCTATCGCCGCCCGCGGCAGGATACTGCGGTTACCGAAGCAAAGGCCGCGTGCCTCTATCCCAACAACGCGCGGATCGTTCGCGAGGCCAGGTCTCGCGGGTTTCACAATGCGCTGTCGCTGGACCTTGAGGGGCATGTTGCTGAAACCGCGTCGACCAATGTGTTCTACGTTCGGGACGGTGTCGTGTTCACCCCCGTCCCGAACGGAACATTTCTGGCCGGGATTACCCGGATGCGGTCGATTGCGCTGCTGCGCTCGGCCGGTGTCGAGGTGGTCGAAGCCGCGTTGACGGTCGAGGACTTTGCGTCTGCGGACGAGATTTTTGTGACGGGGAACGCGTCCAAAGTCATGCCGGTAACACGTTTTGATGAACGCGACCTTCCCTATGGTCCAGTCACCCAGAAGCTGCGAGGCTTGTACTGGGCCTATGCGCATGAGGCTCGCGTGGCTGCCGAATGACCCTTCCGCAAAGCATGCGGGCTATCGAAATTGCCGCGCCGGGCGGGCCGGATGTTCTGCGTCCCGTGACCCGCAAAGTGCCGCGCCCCGGACCGAACGAAATCCTGATCAAACAGAGCGCTGTCGGGGTCAACCGTCCCGATACCCTGCAACGCGCGGGCGCGTATGATCCGCCCAAGGCGGCGTCGGACCTGCCCGGACTGGAGGGCGCAGGAACAATTGCGGCTGTTGGCCCGGGGGTGGAGCGCTGGCAGATCGGTGATGCGGTTACGGCACTGCTGCCCGGTGGTGGGTATGCCGAGTACGCCACGACCCCGGCCAGCCATGCTTTGCCCATCCCAGGTCACCTGACGCTGCAGCAGGCCGCCGCCCTGCCGGAAACCTTCTTTACGGTCTGGAGCAATGTGTTCCAGCGGGCAGGCCTCAGGGCGGGGGAACGCTTTCTGGTTCATGGCGGCGCGTCAGGCATCGGAACGACCGCGATCCAACTGGCGCGGCTGTGCGGCGCGCGGGTGTTTGCAACCGCCGGGTCGGACGTAAAATGCGGAGTCTGCATGCAACTGGGGGCGGAGTTGGCCGTCAACTACAAAGACACGGATTATGTCGACGCGATACGGGCCGCGGCTGGGGGGATCGACTTGAGCCTGAACATGGTGGGCGGAGACTACATTGCACGCGACATCGGGCTGCTGACCGAAGATGGTCGATTGGTGATGATTGCCTTTCTAAATGGTCCCAAAGTCACAGCCAATCTGGCACCCGCTATGGTCAAGCGCCTGACGATCACCGGATCGACCTTGCGGCCGCAGTCGGTGACGGCCAAGGCAGATATTGCGCGCGCGCTGGAAAAAGAGGTCTGGCCGCATATTGCCTCGGGTCGGATATCACCTGTGATGGACCGGAGTTTCCCGTTGGAGGAGGCGGCCCAGGCGCATGCGCGTATGGAAGCGTCGGACCACATCGGGAAGATCACGCTCACGCTCTGATGCATTTCACCCTGGTGCAGAGCCGCTCAGCCCTGCCTCACATCAATGATTTCACCGCGGTAGATGGTGTCTGATGTTTCCGGCAAAGGGCGAAACGCCGTGGCTGGAAGGATATTGCGCCGCTGCGCGGCAGGTCTATAAGCCCGCATCCCCGATCTTCGGGGATGCGGGCAAGTGGCGCCCCTATCTGATTGGCGGAAAGACCGCGGAAGCGGCCGCACAATCCCGGCGGACGTCCGGAGCGCATGTCCTTGGCGTCAGGTCCGGGCTAAGGCATATCCGTACCTCGGCGATACGCCCGTTCCGGCAGGTGATGGTCACGCCGTCCGCGCCCAGTTGGGGGTTGGCCTCCAGAAAGGCCTCTTCGATCACTGTCGGCGGCAACTCGACCGGACGGGTCAACTTGCGCAGGACAGTGGGGCGCCTGACTGCCGTATAGGCCGCGCGGGACAGGTCGAAATACGTATCCGCCCCCAGCCCGGAGCAGCGGCCATGCTTTTTCCACTGGTGCCAAGCCAAACCGCCGCTGCCCATGATGTCCGCCATCGCGGCAGTTTGGCGGCGCGAGGGATCTGTGTGGGCGGTCCGGCACCAGGACGGCCAGCCGACCTCATATTGCGGCCAGAGACCGTGGAGTGTGAACCCGTTGCCGCGACCGGTGTCACACTGGTCCGCATCCCGTCCATCACCCTCGGTCGCACACCAGCTGGGTGTCCAACTCAGCGCCAGCACATAGTAATCGAAGGTACCGGCGTCTTCGCCCTCGGCGCGGGCCATCGGGCTTGTCAAAAGCAGGATGGCAAGGAGGATTGAGCGCATCATGCCTCTTTTCCTTTGGATGATTTGGGTCTATATACGCCCCAATTCACTCCCCGAAAACGCAAATTCGGCCCCCGGGCCAGCGGTTTCAACCGGGGGGAGAGCCGTATGTTTCTTGAAAGGACGGCCCAATGTCATTGCCCCTTATGCAAAAAGCGACTGCTGTCTGGCTGGTCGATAATACAACACTCACCTTTCGTCAGATCTCTCAGTTCTGTGGTCTGCATGAGCTTGAGGTGACCGGCATCGCCGATGGTGAGGTGGCGATCGGGATCAAGGGTTTTGACCCCATTGCAAACAACCAGTTGACCGCTGAGGAGATCAAGCGCTGTGAAGCCGATCCGAAAGCGAACCTGAAGCTGATGTTCAATCCGGCAGCTGAAGGGGAAACCAAGCGCAAAGGCCCTCGGTACACGCCGCTGAGCAAGCGTCAGGATCGGCCGGCCGCAATCGCCTGGCTGGTCAAGTTCCACCCGGAGCTTGCCGACAGTCAGATCTCAAAGCTGGTCGGCACGACCAAGCCGACGATTACGTCAATCCGTGAGAGAACGCACTGGAATATCAACAATATCCAGCCCGTGGACCCCGTCGCCTTGGGGTTGACCAAACAGGTGGAGCTTGATGCTGCCGTGGCGAAAGCCGCAGCGAAGGCTGCGAATGAAGGTAAAGTGCTTGATGATGCCGAACGGATGAAGCTGGTATCGACTGAGCAGTCGCTGGCAATGGATGATGAACCGCGCATGCCGTCTAGCATCGCAGGTCTTGAAACCTTTACCCTCGGCGGGTCTGACGAGGAAGAGAAAGAGGAGCTGGACGCCAATACGCTGTTCAATCTGCCCGAAAGCTCGGAAGACGACAAAGACCAGCCCTGAACTCTAGTGCGCCGGTCTATCCATCGGGTCCAACATGGTCCGTCCGCCGTCGACGGCCAGGATCTGTCCGGTGATAAAACTGGCGCTGTCCGAGGCCAGGAAGACAGCTGCCTCGGCGGCTTCATCCGCCTCTCCTATGCGGCCTAGTGGTGTCACTGCGGTCAGGTCATCCTGTAAACCGGCCCTGTCCTTGATCGCGGACTGGAGGCTTGTCGACAGAACCGAGCCAAGGGCGATCGCGTTGACGCGAATTCCGCGCGCGGCGAAGGCCACAGCCATCGACCGGGTCAGTTGGTCAACGGCGGCCGATGCTACCGAATAGGCCATCAGTTCGGGCAGCGTGCGGCGCGCGGCAATCGACGTCACATTCACAATCGACCCAAGCCCACTTCGGCCTGCGGTCGATCCCTCTCCCGCCATTTTGATCATCCGCCGCGCAACGGCCTGGCTGAGGCGCAGGGTTGGCGTCACGTTTTGCGCGATAAGATTGTCGAATGTCTTGTCATCTGCATTCAGCGGGTCCGAGGGCAGCACTTCACGACTGGCGTTCACCAGGATGTCGATCCGTTCAAAGGAGTCGACGGTCGCCGCGACCAGGTTGGTTATCGTCAGCTTCTCGCGCAGATCCCCGGCATAATGGGTGACCTGCGCATCTGATTTGCGCAGCAGGACGACCTCCTCCTCCAGCCGGGACTCATCGGTTCCTGCCATCATGACCGACGCGCCCAGGTTCGCGAAACGGCGCGCAATAGCCAGTCCGACACCATGGCCTGCCCCTGTTACGATCACGGACTTTCCTTCGAGCGAGATTGCCATCGGATGAGTCTCCGTTCCTGGGTCAACCGTGCCGCGTTTTACGCGGTCGGGTTGCGGTCAACACTTTGTAGTGGGTGGTGCTGGTCAAGATCTGCCAGTTGTGGAAGTTCGCCTCGAACACGGCTTCATATGGCAGCTGTCGGTTCGCCACCAGCAGCAACCGGCCTTTGGGCCGCAAAAGCTGGCTTGCGCTGTCTATGAATGCCGCGCCAAGGGCTGGATCCGCTGTCCGGTCCACATGAAATGGCGGATTGGATACGATCAGATCATATGGACCGCCGCGCCAGCGTGTCGCGTCCGCCCAGTGAAAAGCGGCGCGGGGGTCGGTTATGTTCCGTTCGGCCATTTCGAGGGCGGTGTGATCGGCCTCGATCAGATCGACAGCGGTCAGATCCGGCGCCCGCGCCAAAAGCGCCGCTGCCAAAGCGCCCCAACCGGCACCCAAATCCGCGGCGCGGCCTGCGGGCGCGGTCGGCAGATGCGCAATCAGCAAAGCCGTCGCCGGATCGATACCATCGGCACTGAACACGCCCGGGACCGTCCAGTGTCCGCTGTCGGTACGGCGGGGTGCGGCGGCCGCCGCCCAGTCGGCAATCGCGGTTGGGCGAGGGTGGGGCGGGACGCACCAGGCGATCTTGCCATGTGCCTTGGAGGCGGTGCCGGAAAGCGCAATCGTTGCGCGGAGTTTTTTCAGAACCGGATCTATCCCGTCGGTCTTTTGCCCGTCAACCACCAGCGTGCCACCTGGACGCACAGCGGCACAGGCCTCGGCGATCCGGTTGAGGCCGGCGGTCCTGTTGCGCGGCAAACACACCACAGCCAGGTCGCAGCTGGCCGGATCGGCGGTTAACCCTGTGCGCGCCCGGGCCGCAGTGATCCGGTCGTGGTCGGGCCGGAACCGGGTGATGTGGAGCGGGTCGTCAAGTTCACGAACCGCCGCGGTTGGGCCGAACACAGTTGCGCAACCGCTGCCCGGAACAGCAACGCCGCCCTGTTCGAACGGAAGTTGGAGGCGTTTGGAAAGAATGATTTTACTCTTTTTCCATGGTGCACTGGAGCGGGTGCTGATTGCGCCGCGCATAGTCCATCACCTGGGTCACCTTGGTTTCGGCAACCTCGAAAGAGAACACCCCGACAACGGCCACACCTTTTTTGTGGACGGTCAGCATGATGTCCACAGCCTGTTGATGGGTGATCCCGAAAAAACGCTCCAACACATGCACGACAAACTCCATCGGCGTGTAGTCGTCATTCAGCAGCATAACTTTGTAAAGCGGCGGTTTTTGTGTCTTTGGCTTGGTCTTGGTGGCCACGCCAAGATCGCCGTCGGAGTCGCCGGTCCCATCAGACTGGTTCGACATCACTGTATTGCGGATCACTGTCACTGCCAAAGCCACACGAAATGGGGGATTCTGATCTCGTGTTATATATTGGCCTGATCCCATTAGAAAAGGGGGCAGACGCCCCCTTTTCCGGTCAGTCGGCGCGGGATTGGGAGGATTAAGCGCCGAAAGACTTCATGGATTCGGTTGCAGCAGTCACGCGCTTGTTCAGCGGGGCGGTGATCTCTTTGGCTGCAGCCATGTAAATTTCGTTCATTTTTGTCGCTTGCGACATGAAACCTTCGAACGCGGACTGGGCGAAAGCGGTCTGCTTTTCCATCAGCTCGGTCAGGTTCTTGGCCGATGCCAGGTCCTGGGCAGCGGCAACACCGTCTTCAAAGGCTTTCTTCGAGTACGCGGTCACTTCCGAACCGATACCTTCGGCAGCTTTGGCTGCGATCTCCGAGGACTTGACGACTGCGTCCATGTTGTCCTGGGAAAATGAAGTCATTTCTTCGATGCCTTTGGTCATCTTTTCCATACCATCCGTCATCGTTTTCTGTGCGTCGGCGGCGAATTCTTCAACCGATGCAGCAGCGGCTTTAGTTGTTGCTTTTGCCATATTGGCCTCCATTGAGAGCAAGTCGTGAGTCGAGGGTTTATTGCGGTGCAACATAGGAGGGATGCTGCGCTGCGTCAAGTGGAATGTTGCGCTGCGGTATAAATGTCCGAAACGGCCATATGTTGCTTGAAGATCACCTGCCCAGGCTTTGATATTACGTGCTTTTCTCAAAGACAAACTCGTGCTAGGGTCTGGGCAATAATAATTGGGAAACCGAAACATCGGTTCCTGTCGAGGCAGTTTCACGTCGGAGTAACCGATGACATTTCAGGCAAGCCGCGGGCGTACGCTCGCGTTCCTCGTTGTATTGGGGATATTCTTGGCAAGCGCGCCGCTGGTGCGGGCAGCGCAATACGCGGCACTCGTTATGGATGCGCGGGACGGGACGGTCCTGCATTCGCGCAATGCGGACACGCGGCTGCATCCGGCATCGCTTACAAAGATGATGACGCTCTACCTTGTGTTCGACGCGATTGAGAAGGGACGGCTTTCCCTGGATCAGCAGATCAAGATATCGCGGTACGCAGCCTCCAAGCCCCCATCGAAACTGGGCCTAAAAGCGGGGCAAACGATCGCGTTGAGGTATCTGGTGCGTGCGTCGGCTGTGAAATCAGCGAACGATGCGGCGGCGGCACTGGCCGAGGCGATATCGGGCAGCGAACCGGCATTTGCCAAGAAAATGACAGCGACTGCCCGGGCGATGGGCATGTCGAAGACAACGTTCAAAAATGCGTCAGGTCTAACGCAATCGGGTCATTTATCGACCGCGCGAGACATGGCGCTGCTGGGACGGCGGCTGTTTTATGATTTCCCGGAGTACTACAATCTGTTCAGCCGCACTTCGACCAGCGCTAAAGTGAAGACGGTTTACAACACCAATCGGCGGCTGCTTGCGGCGTATCAAGGCGCGGACGGGATCAAGACTGGCTACACCCGGGCGGCAGGGTTCAACCTGGTGTCGTCGGCAAGACGGGGTCAGAAGCGGGTGATCGTGTCAATGTTTGGGGGTCAGACCTCGGCCAGTCGCAACGCCCGGGTAGCCGAGCTTATGGATATGGGCTTCAGCCGGATGCCGCCACAGAAGGGTATACGCAAGCCCGGGCGCTTTGTCATGCCAGCCGATGGCGGAACGCTTGTCGCTCGGGCCAACACGCGCCTAAAGACCGCGCAGCGCCCCAGAACCCGACCAAGGCTGACGGCCAGTGTTGCGGCAGTGGAAAGCGCGGCGTCGCAGATTGTTGCGGAAGTGGCCAAATCACTTGCAGTCGAGGAGGTTGCCGGGGCGCCAACAAGTGCGCCCGTTCAACCCGTGCCGCAGGCACGCATTCCCGTATCCACCCGACCGCTCAGGCGATCTGCGGCTTCGGTTGCTGTAGCCGTGGCCGCTGTACCGCCACCGGCAACGCAGCCGGTACGGCAAAACAACGAGGGCCAATGGGTTGTTCAGTTGGGCGGCACACACAATCGGACAAATGGCGAGCGGTTGTTGTTGCAAACCGCCCTGCAGGAGATGGAAGCGCTGGAAGGGTCTAAGCGGGTTATGCAGCCGACCGCGTCCCCGGGCTGGTTTCGGGCCAGTTTCGTCGGATTAAGCGAGGATGCGGCACTTGCCGCCTGCGCCCGGCTGGCGGCGCGGCAAACGCCGTGTCAAGTCATGCAGGGCAGCTGACACAGGAAACCGGGGCGGCAAGGTGTGCCAGCCACCCGGCCATGTTTCAGTAGCTGTAGTCCTTGTAAATTCGGTCGAGATCGCCGTTCCAGTCACCATGGAAACGGTCAAGCAGTTCATCAGCAGGCGTTTGCCCGCTTTCAATGATCTCGTGCAACGCGTTCAGAAAGTGCGTCTCATCCGCGATCAACCCGCCCGCTCCGGGACGCGCACGCGCCGCCAGGCCGGATTTGGCGATGGTCAGCGCTTCGCCAGCGACTTCATGAAGGCTTCGGTTCCCGATCCGGGCCTGTAAACCGATCTTACCAGCGTCGATCCTGAGTTGGTCGCGTTCCGTGGCGGACCAGACTTTGGTCATGTCATAGGCTGCATCAAGCGCACCCTGATCATACATCAACCCGACCCAGAAGGCCGGCAGTGCGCATAGCCTGCGCCAGGGACCGCCGTCCGCGCCCCGCATCTCCATGAATTTTTTGATGCGGGCTTCCGGAAAAATCGTGGTCAGGTGGTCTGCCCAATCCGATAGGGTTGGTTTGTGACCCGGCAACGCCGGAAGTCTGCCATCCAGAAAGTCGCGGAACGACTGGCCAAGCGCATCCAGATAGACGCCGTCGCGGTAGACAAAATACATCGGAACATCGAGCGCGTAGTCGACGTAGCGTTCGAACCCCATACCGTCCTCGAACACAAACGGCAGCATGCCCGTGCGATCCGGGTCCAGATCCCGCCAGATGCGCGATCGCCAGCTTTTGAAACCGTTTGGTTTGCCCTCGAAAAAAGGAGAATTGGCGAACAGCGCCGTGGCTACCGGTTGCAGGGCCAGCGCGGTCCGAAACTTCTTCACCATATCCGCCTCGGACGCGAAGTCGAGGTTGACCTGAACGGTACAGGTGCGCCGCATCATTTGCGTGCCCAGGGTCCCGACCCGTTGCATGTAGTCGTCCATCAGTTTGTAGCGCCCCTTGGGCATCAAGGGCATTTGCGCATGGGTCCAGATCGGTGCGGCGCCAAGGCCAATGAAGCCAGCACCAATATCATCCGCGATCTGCTTTACCTCGTGCAAATGCGCGTTCACCTCGTCGCAGGTCTCGTGGATCGTCTCCAACGGGGCTCCGGAAAGCTCCAATTGTCCGCCGGGTTCAAGGCTGATGTTCGCGTCGCCCTTCACAAGCCCGATGATGTTCCCGGCCTCGTGCACCGGGTGCCAGTCAAACCGCTGGTGCAGTCCGGTAAGCATCGCGTGGATCGAGCAATCGCCCTCGTACGGAAGCGGCATCATCTGTGCGTAGCAATAGCCGAACTTCTCATGCTCGGTGCCGATGCGCCATGCGTCTGGCGGTTTGCACCCTGCTTCGAGATAACCGGCGAGTTGTGCGTAATCCTCGATCGGGCCGCCACCGGACTGGGGGATGGACATCTTGGCGGTGCTCCGTCTTTTGCCGTGATTCCGGCTTAGTCGCTTCGAATGGCGGGCGCAAGTCAAGGCCCCGTGTCCGGTCGGTCCGGGGGTCATGGCGGATCAACGCCAACGAAGTGTGGTGGTTGTGCGGCGGTTCAGCTTCCCCCGGGCACACGTGACCAGACCGATACGATCCCTGGCCGGCCACGGTTCAGTGCGCTCAGCGCGGCGCCAACCTCAATCCCGGGAAGCTGCATCAGGATATCAAGGAGTTGGTCGGCCCCCTCGGCGGCCAGCGGGATGCTGATTGGCGGGCCATCAGCATGGTAGAGCGCCCACCGCGCACGCCCGTCGCCACCGGATACCAGATCAATGCGGGTGATCGCGTCGCGGTCAATGACCCCACCCAGCGGTAGGTCGTGGTGATCCGGCGTAAAATAACGGATCTGTGCTTCGTCGATCTGGACGATCCCGGGCTGTGTAACCTCGTGATAGAATGCGGCGCGCTGCCGATGCGCGATCCACAGCGCAATGGTTAGAATACAGATGCCGACGCCGAGCACCGTGTAAAACGGCGCCGGTGTCGTGAGGCCACGCCAGACACACAAAACGCCCAAGAGAAGAGCCAAACCCGCCATGATCCGGATCCGGTGGCGGCTGAAGGCATCGATGACCTCGGGGCGGACAAAACTCATTGCCCCTCCTCCGCGTCCAGCGGGTGCCATGCGGTGGGCGGATCTTCGGGTTCCTCGCGCCAATCGTAGGGGGCGCGTATCGGTTCGAACTGCATGTCGGTAAAATCGCGGACCAATACGCGGGACGCGCCCGCGGTTCGGTACAGCCGACCGCCGTCGGTCTCAAACGGCCTTTCGGGCTCTTCCGCGCCTTCCCAAAATGCCCGATCCCGCGGGCGCAGATTGACGCGGCGGCCATCGCGGTGGTGAAAGCCCAGCGTGTTGTGCGTGTCCGGTGTGCCGCGGAACACCCGTTCTGTCCCGGCCGCGCGCCCCAACGTGTCACCGGGATCCACTGCCGTATCGACCGTATAGCGCTTGGCGTCGACAAAGCGCCCGCCGCCACCCCAGGTGTCGCCCTGGGGGTAGAGCGCAAGCGCCGTAAACCAGGGTGGTCGTGAAATGGCTGTGAAGGACCACAGTGCGCTCGACCTTTGCCGTCCATCAAGTGCAAAATATAGGAACCAGCGGCCGTCGGGTGAGATGTCGCAGCGCTCTATATATATATTGGACTTCAACCATTGGCCATCGATGAAGCTATCGTCCGCGTGGTTCCACAGGATCATGCGGTATGCTCTCGACGGTCCCTGCCGCAGGATCACGGCGAGCGAGGCGGACCGCGCGAAGTAAAGATGCAACCGGACCGAATGCGGAGTGTTCACTGCCAATCCCCCAGGGCTTGCTGCCACGCGGTGATCGCAGCCACGGCCGCGGTATCGGCCCGCAGGACCCGCGGCCCGAGCGTGGCCGATGTGGTCTGGGGCAGTGCACGCAACCGGTCTGATTCATCGGGGCTAAATCCGCCTTCGGGCCCGATCAAAATCGCCCAGGGTCCCGACTGGGCAGCAGCCAGAACGGCTCCGACCGGGCCCGCTGACCGGCGCTCATCGCAAAACAGCAAATGCCGGTCCTGCGGCCAATCCGCCAACAGCCTGTCCAGTTTCTGTGGTTCGGCAACGGGTGGAACATAGGTGCCGCCGCATTGCTCGGCAGCTTCACGCGCATGCGCCTGCAGGCGTTCGATGCGCACACGCTCAGCGTTGGTAAACCGGGTCAGGACGGGTTGGATGCGCGAGACTCCCAATTCGGTGGCTTTCTCGACGATGAAATCTGTCCGCGTCTTCTTGATCGGGGCGAACACAAGCCACAGATCGGGCGGATCCTGCTGTGGCTCAGTTTGCGTCAGTACCCGAGCCAAAACCTCGCGGCGGCCCGCTTGCAGGATCTCGGCCCGCCATGCGCCGTGGACCCCGTTAAACACAGTGAACACTGCTCCGGCCCCGCGCCGCATGACGTTGGTCAGGTAGTGCGCCTGGGTTCCGAGGCGCAATTCGGCGCCCGTGACCAGAGGTGCGTCGACAAAGAGCCTGATTTTTGGCGCGTCCTCTGTCATACATCCCCCATGAGCACGCCGGACCATATCCCTGAAACGCTGCCGGACGGAAGGGTCGCTGATGCGCCGCCACTGAATTGGGTGGACCGCTATGCGCCGGAACGTGCCAAACCCTACCTGCGCCTGTCGCGTGCGGATCGCCCGATTGGAACTTGGCTGCTGCTGCTGCCGTGTTGGTGGGGCCTGGCGCTTGCGATCGCGGCAGCACCGCAAAGTGCGGGATGGTCCGATCTGTGGATCGCCGTTGGATGCGGCCTGGGGGCGTTTCTCATGCGCGGCGCGGGCTGCACATGGAATGATCTGGCGGATCAGAAAATCGATGCTTCGGTCGCCCGAACTGCCTCGCGCCCTTTGCCGGCAGGGCAGGTGAGCCGACGCGGCGCGGTGATCTGGATGTGCGCACAGGCGGGGTTGGCCTTTGGTATCCTGCTGACATTCAACACCTATACGATCCTGCTGGCCTGCTCGTCGCTTGTGTTTGTCGCGATCTATCCGTTTGCCAAGCGCTTTACCTGGTGGCCGCAACTTTTTCTTGGCCTTGCCTTTAACTGGGGTGCGCTTGTCGGTTGGGCCGCGCACACCGGTGGTTTAACCGCACCACCGTTCGCGCTGTATGCGGCCGGGATCCTGTGGACCCTGTTTTACGACACCATTTACGCGCATCAGGACAAGGAGGATGACGCGCTTATCGGTGTCAAATCCACCGCGCGCCTTTTTGGGGCCCAAACCGGGCGCTGGCTTCTGACATTTTTGATCGGCTGTGTTTTGCTTATGGCAATTGCGGTGATCGATGCGCTGGCGGGTGTCAGCCCCTTGGCAATGGTGGTTGCGCTTGCGGCGGTTTGGGCCTTCGGGTGGCACCTGACCTGGCAGATGAAGCGGCTGAAGATCGATGAACCCGAAGTTTGCCTCGCGGTGTTTCACGGCAACCGGGACGCTGGCATGATCCCCGCTGCAGGCTTTCTTGCTGCGGCACTTGCGGCGACGGTGGCTTGAATGCGTGCCGGTGACGCGTTAATGCTGGCCCCCGATATCGTCGCGGAGGAGCCGGTCCTTGCCACAACTTAGACGCACGGTGGTTGCTGTGACGGCGCTGGTTTGCGCCGCCGCAGCCTCGGCCGGGGGTGGCTATGTCGCCACACGCTTCGTCGAGACACAAGTTGCCGCGGCCGCATCGGACGTGCTTTCTGAAGATGACAGCTGGCTGCGCCTGGCCCCATCGGGTGCGGTTCTGGGATTGGAGGGGGAAGCGCCGGATGCCCGTTCTCACAGGGCAGTATTGGCGCGTATTGCCGCGGGCGGACTGGGATTTGAGCTGGAGGATCGTACAACACTTGGGGACGGCACCGGCGTGCTTGATGCGCAGCCCGCCGAAGTGGCGGCCTCGCTTGAAATTCTGATCGAGGGGTCAGGGGTTACCCTGTTCGGGGAGGTGCCCGAATCGACGCTTTCAGACAAACGCGTGAAAGCCCTTTTGAGCCAAGGCTCGACGACCAACATGCTTGTCGACCGCAAGGGCAAGGCGCCGGACACCTGGACGGACGTGCTGGATGTCGCCATCTTGGCAGCGGACCTCATTTCGCGCGGACATATCCGGTCGGATGGCACGACAGTGATCGTCGACGGGCAGGTCCCCGAGGGTCGGCTGGACGCAGTGACGATGCGCCTTAACGCTGTGCATCCAGATAGTGTGGATTTATCTCTGTCGCTCACATCTCCTGCACCGATCATCGCGCCCTTTGCTTATCGCGCCATCCTGGATGGGAGTAAATTGACCGTAGCGGCATGCGCGCTAACACGCGTTGAGGGGGCTGCTGCTTTGGCGGATGTAATCTCGGGCGCTGCCGAGGGCTGTGTCGTCGGGCTTGGCGCACCATCGGATGACTGGGATGAGGTGGTGGTGCGTGGGCTGAAATCGCTGCAACGCCTGGGCGGCGGGACGTTGGACATCAGAAGCACGGATATCGCGCTGACCGCGCAGGTCGGCTCGGACCCGACGGTATTTGCCGATGTGCTTGCGGATCTGAGCAGGGCCCAGCCCCGGATGTATTCGGTTTCCGGAAGCATCCCGCCCGATTTGTCAAAAAAGCCGCAGGCGGTAGTGATCGAGCCGCCCCGGTTCACAGCGGTGCGTACAGACGACGGTGCGGTTCGCATCCGGGGGGATTTGCCGGGCGCGAGGTTGCAGACCGCAGCACAAAGCTTTGCCCAGTCGAAATTCGGATTTGACACGGTTGTCAACGAAACCACGGCCCGTGCGGATTTGCCCGCGGGTTGGTCAGGCCAGGTCATAGCGGGTCTGGAAGGGCTGGCTATGCTGAACCGTGGCCAGCTGGAGGTTACGGAATCCGCAATAACGTTGACCGGTACCACCCCAAATCTTCGCGTGCGGCAGGAGGTTCGGGACACCCTTGCCGACGGCTTGCCCAGCGAAATGGCGATTGTTCTGAACCTGTGGGAAGAACAGGCGCTCGTCGTCCCGTCGCAGACGCGCGTGCCCGCAACCCTTTGCGCGGAGCAGATCGCGGTATTGCTGGAGGGCGGGCAAATCGTCTTTCCCCCATCCGAGACCCAGATCGACGAGGGCAGTCTGCCCATTGTCGACAGGATTGCCGAGATCCTGAGCCATTGCCCAGGCGCGCGGTTCGAAATAGCGGGACATACCGACAGCCAGGGTCGCGAGTCCTCGAACATGGCGCTGAGTCAAGACCGTGCTGATGCGGTTCTGTCAGCTCTTATGGAGCGGGGCGTAGATACCGTGTTCTTGAGCGCCCGTGGATATGGCGAGTCCAACCCCATCGCGCCAAATGACAGCGATGCCGGACGAGCGCAGAACCGGCGGATCTCGTTCGAACTGATTGAGGGCGGCGGGGATCAGTCTGACCCGGTTCCTGAAACGACCGACGAAGGCGCGGTCATCGCACCGGACGTGGAGCCGGAAAACATTGGCCCGCTACCGGCGGTAGAGAATGAAGCAGTGCTGGAAGCTTCAGCCGTGGTCGACGACGTTGCACCGGACACATTGGCCGAGGTTGCGCCGCTCGCTGCCGACCAGGTGGTCCTGGAACAGGCGCCGCCAGAGCCGCTGCCGCTGGAACAACCCCCCTCGGGACCCGCGCCCGATGACCTTGCGCTGCAGGATACGGCAGACGACGCGCCACCTATCGAGGAACCGGCGGGTACCGTTCCGGAGGTCGTCAACGTCGAGGCGGGCGTCATGACCCGTTCGGCCCAGTCGCCGCTTACCGGTATCGTACCCGAGAGCGAACCCGCGGCCAGGCCCGAGCCAGCGGAGCGCGGGCCTCTGCCACAGATCGGCGTGGAGCCTGAAACTGGCCCGATCGTACGTCCCGTGCCACGACCGTCCGACCTGGGGGAATAGGGTCGCAGGATGGATCGCACGGAACTCACCTTCGCTGCATCCGCCGCTTTGTTCGCGGCCATGGTCGTCGGCTGGGGTCTGCGTTGGATCTATGGTCTGATGAACCCGCCACCGCCGCCCGAACCGCTTGATGACAGCGAATGGGCCCAATACGCCAAGGCCTGGGAAGAACAGCGCAACGATGCCTATGAAAGGCTGGATGAAGTCGAGCGGGAAATGGGAAATAGGCTGACCCAGGCGCAGGCCGAGCTTGACGCGGCCATGGAGGCATTGGGCGACACAAGACGTGCGGCGCAGGAGTTGGAGGCTGAAGTCGCGCGACTGACAGCCGCCAGCAGGTCAGCCTGACCAGCGCTCCAGCGCGGTTTCATCGCTGTCCCGCGCATCGACCCATTTGCCGCCGTCCCGGGTGCCCTCTTTCTTCCAGAACGGCGCGCGGCTCTTCAGGTAGTCCATCAGAAATTCGGCAGCGGCAAAGGCGTCTGCGCGATGCGGTGAAGCGGTGGCCACCAGCACAATCTGATCCCCGGGTCGCAACCGCCCGGTACGGTGTATGATCAGTGTCGCTTGAAGCGTCCATCGGGCGACTGCCTGCGCTTCGATCCGCGCCAGGGCGCTTTCCGTCATACCGGGGTAGTGCTCAAGGGTCATGGCGTCGATCGCCTCGCCCGCCGCGGTCCCTCGCACCAACCCGGTGAAACTGACAAGGGCGCCGATGTCCACGCGACCGGCACGCATCCGGTCCATTTCCGCGCCCATATCGAAGTCCGCCTCCTGAACCCGCACAACCACTGCGTCAGCCGCCTGTCATGGGTGGGAAGAACGCCACTTCACGGACGCCGCTCAGCGGAGTGTCCATCTCTGACAGTTCCTGATCCACAGCGACCCGTATCGATCCGATATCGGCAAATGCAAGGGCGTAGCGAGGCTCCCGCGATTTGAGCTCATCGATAAGGTCGGCAACCGTTTCGGCGGTGGTTTCTATCCGCTCTTTCGGGACGCCGATCCTTTCGCGTACCCAGGCGAAATACAGGACATCCATTGATCACTCCTTTGTCTGCGCCAGATGCGGCAAGGCTTTGGCGAAATAGTCGATCCCGGTGATCAGGGTCAGCCCGCCCGAAAGCCAGATCAACGAAAGCCCAAGCCAGAGCACAAAATCGTACCTTTGCGAAAGCGCGACCAGCCCCAGCGTATCCTCGGCCGTGCCCTGCAGGATCGCGTCGAACTGGGCCGGATCACTTGCGTAGTATATAGCCTCGATCTGCATCTGGAAAATACTCGTGAGCAAAAGCGCCACGATGGCGACCATCTGCACTGTGGTCTTCCATTTGGCAAGTTTGGTTACCGACAGCCGGCCGGCGTCCGCACCAAGATACTCTCGCAAACCGGATACAAAGACCTCGCGGAACAGGATCACGGTTGCGGGGATAACCACCAGCGGGTTCAGTCCGCTCAGCCCGATCAGCACCGCAAGTGCGATGATCACCATTGCCTTGTCCGCGATGGGGTCCAGCATGCGCCCGAAGGCTGTAATCTGGTTCCATTTTCGCGCCAGATACCCATCAAGGTAGTCGGTCAGGGCCGCCAGCACAAACAGGACAAGCGCGCCAATATCAGCCACAGGACGCGGCAACAGGACAAAAACGAGCGCAAACGCTGGGGCGGCAAGCAGGCGTCCGACTGTCAGGATGTTGGGTATGGTCCAGGTCACGTCAGCCTCCGTCCTTACGGTCTTATTGCGTGGTGCCGGTCAGAGGGCAAGGTTAGGGATAAAGGGGCTTGGGCTTTTTTGCGGGTTGCAGAACCCGGGTCAGGGGGCGTTCAATCCAAAGGTGGACAGCCAAGCTTACCGCAACGCAAAGCAGTGCGACCCAAACAACCGTAAGTGGCTGGTGGAACGGATCTGCGACAGCTTCGATTGCGCGAATGACAAACGGGTGGGTCAAATATAGCGCATAGCTTGCATCGCCAAGCAGCGTTAGGCCGGGGGGAAGCTGCACCTGTGATCCGAACCGCAACAGGCCCCAGAGAACCAGGGCCGCGGGTAAGCCAGCCTCGATCAGGCGCATACTGCCGGTCAGCGCCGCAAATCCAAACCCAAACAGCACCAGACCGGCGAGCACGAGTTTAAGCCGTGGGCTGGCATTCTCGGGCAGCACGGCCCAGACCATCAGTCCCAGGACAAACTCAAACATCATCGGACTTGCCCAGGCGCGCAGGGCAAAAATCTGTGTGCGTGCTTCAAGACCATGGCAAGTCAGCACTATTGCGGTAACCAGGACGGCGGAAACCATGATCCTGTGCCGTGGTGCGATCAGCAGTGCGAGTGCAAATAGGCAGTAGAAGAGCATTTCGTAGTTCAGCGTCCAGCCAACGAAGAGGACAGGGGCGTGTCCCATGCCGTTCTTGTCGAACGGAAGAAAGATCAATGACTGAAACAAATGTGCCAAGGTGGCAGACGTGCCCTGTGCGACCTGCGGAACCAATGCAACAGCAGCAAAGACAAGAAAAGTCATCAGCCAATACAACGGGACCACCCGCACCACCCGCTTGCGCAGAAATTCAAGGGCTGAAGGTCTGCGCTGCGCGGTCGTATAGGCCATTATAAAACCGCTGAGCACGAAAAACAGATCGACACCGAAATGCCCGACGCCGATCGGCGGCAGATGCACACCGACCACCAGCATTGCCGCCAGAAACCTGAGCGCCTGTATGATATCAATTTGCTTTGGCAACCACTTTTCGCCTTTGGGTTGCGTAAAGCTATAGAACACGCGCATAGGTCGGGAAAAGGTGGTTGATCAAATTTTTCGGTGTGGCCTGTCGCGCTTTGCCATTGGTCAGAAACATCGGCGTCAGGTGACCTAACATGCACGCGAAATGCGCTGACCCGCGCCAATAGCGGCGCCATTTGCAATGGGCGGCGCGTATGGATGGGGACAGATGATGGTCCGTCCCCCAACAGTTTAATGCGTTATGCGAAAAACCTGAATCACCGAACGCTGTCTGAAATCAAAGATTTCAACGCGTTAGGTGATGCATGATGCTTCGGGTGCTTCGCCAAACGCTTTAGTTCGAGACGCCGATGCGTACCTCTTCCAAGGGATAGGCCAATGCATCCTGATCCGAAAAGGCACTGTGACAGTCGTGACAAAAGGCCTGCTTGAACTTCATCGGTTTGCCGTTGGGCTGTACACCGGAGTAAACCCAGCCATCGGTCTCATCCGCGGCTCCGTCAGCGACCTTGGTCATAATAAACAAGGGGCCGATGCGTGCCTTGCCCTCCTTGCCAATTTTCACGCTTTCCTTTGCCAGGACCGAACCGACCGGCATGATCACGCCCTCGTACTCAAACTTCAGATATTGCTCGGCCGCGATGTCATTCGCATACGTCAGCAACAGACGTTCGCCGTGCGGACCTGCGACCGCCGCGCGTGTCGCGGTGACTGTCCAGTCCCGGTATACCGCCGCCACCGGGTCATCGCCCTTGGTGTATCCAGCCAGCATCTTCGCTTCCATGCAGTCATACAGGGTGATGACATCGTTCTCTTCAAGCTCGAACGGGTCTGCGCTTGGTGCGATGCAGTCTTCGGCTTGGGCTAACCCGGGCGTTAGTCCAAAGGACAAGACCAGGGCTGTGGCTAGCTGTCGGTATTTCATTCGTTTCCTCTTGAGTGGATTCCCCTAGACAGGGCTGGATTATTCTCCACCCCTATGCGCGATCACATGAGAATTGTTCTAAAACTTTAACAATTTATTGTGATGCGCGGGGCAGCCTGCGGTCGGAATGCGGTTATCCGCGTGCCCGGGGGTGGGCGGCGGCGTAGCTTTCCATAAGGCTTGCTTCGTTCACCGCCGTATAACCTTGTGTGGTTGAGAGGGAACTGTGACCGAGCAGTTCCTGTATCGCGCGCAAGTCCGCACCGCGTTCCAGCAGATGCGTTGCGAAGGAATGGCGCAGCGCATGCGGCGTTGTGGTTTCCGGCAGTCCAAGCATGTGGCGCAGGTCTACCAGGGTGATCTGCACCTGCCGCGGGTTTAACGGCCCGCCCCTTACGCCCCGGAACACCGGCGCGTCCGGCGCAATCGGATGCGGGCAGGCCATAAGGTAGCGGTCCATCGCCTCGCGTGCCAAGGGTAGCAGCGGTACAAGGCGTTCCTTTCCGCCCTTGCCTCGGATCTTCAAAACCTCGCCCAACGGAACATCGCGTCCCGGGATCCCCAGCGCTTCCGAAATTCGCAGTCCCGCGCCGTAGAGCAGCGTAAGCACCGCCACGTCACGCAAGTTCAACCATTCGGTCTGATGAAGGGCACCGGCAAGATCCAGGATGTCGCGCGCCCCGTCGTGACTAACCGGACGCGGCAAACGGGGTTTGCGGCGCGGCGCGCGGGTGTTCGCGACCGCCGGTGCGCTGATACCATGGCTGCGGTCCAGCCAGCGGTAGAAGCCTTTAACCGCGCTCAATCCGCGCGCGACGGAAGCGGGGTCAAGGTCCCGCCGACGTTGGTGCGCCAGCCAACTGCGCATATCGCGTGTGGTGACCTGGCCAAGGCCGGCTGCTCCCAGCGGGGCGCCCCAGTGCTGGGCCAGAAACCCCAGAAACCCGGTCACATCCCGGCGATACGCATCGATTGTCAGAGCACTTGCGTTTTTAACCCCGGCCAGCGTGTCCAACCATTGCCCAAGCAGCGCCGGCACGCCGGTCGAGCCCTGCGGGACTTCTGTCACGCCAACCAGCGGCGCAGGACGCGCTCAAGTACGCCGGCAAAGAAACTCAGCAGATCGCCTGCCTGATCCGGGCTGAACCGTTGCGGATCTTCGGCGCCCAGACCAAGAAGGGCAGGCCGTTTCCCCTTGCCAAGATCCAGACGCAGCACTGCTTCGGACTGGATCCATGCGTCACCATGGCCATAGAGATCATCGGCTGCCCCGGTGGCCTTTCGGAGCAGAACACGGCGTCCGGGGTGTGCTGGATTTTCCCCCAGATACTCCGAGACGCCGCCCTGTGGCAGCGCCACAATCATCCCGGCCAATGGTCCCGAGGGTCCAAGCGGCGTTCCAGGAGCAGCGGTTGAGGTTTCAAGTCCCAGGCGCAGTGCGTCGATTGAGAGAATCTGTGCCGCATCCTCCCCCAGCGCATTCAGCAATCCGCGGAAATCCGGTGCCTCCAGTAAGGCCAAAACAGCCCGATGCACCTGATTTGTCCCAGCCAGGTTCTCATAGGCGGCAGCGATCACCGTCCGATGCGTCGACTCCATTTTTTCCAGCCGACCCTCCAGCCGGTCCACAAGCTTGCCCCGCAGATCGACGACATTGCGTCCGTCAGAGCTGCCGTCGGCAGCCAAGAGCGCGGACATAAGCTCCGGGTCGCCCAGGATCATGTCCGGGTTCTGCAAAATCTCACTGCGGATTGCGGTCGTCGGCTTCGGGATCTCGGCCATCCTGGGCGGCCCTACAGAATTTTCTGACCTGTTTTCGCCCAGTCGGCCAAAAAGGCCTCCAGGCCCTTGTCGGTCAAAGGATGGCTCACCATCTTGCGGATCACTGCCGGAGGCGCCGTGATCACATCCGCGCCGATGCGCCCGCATTCAGCGATGTGGTTGACGCTTCGGATCGAGGCGGCAAGGATCTGCGTTTCGAACCCATAGTTGTCATAGATCGTTCGTATGTCCTCGATCAGTTCCATTCCATCCAGGTTTATGTCGTCCAGACGGCCGACAAAGGGGCTGATGAAGGTGGCCCCTGCCTTTGCCGCCAAAATGGCCTGGTTGGGAGAGAAGCAGAGCGTGACATTGACCATCCGACCCTCGTCACTGAGGGTTTTGCAAGCCTTGATCCCATCCCAGGTCAGCGGCACCTTGATGGTGATGTTGTCGGCGATCTTTGCCAGTTCGCGACCCTCGGCGATCATGCCTTCGGCATCCAGGGCCACTGTCTCGGCGCTGACCGGACCATCGACCAGTGCGCAGATCTCGGCCGTGACCTCTTTGATATCACGCCCGGATTTCATGATCAGCGACGGATTTGTGGTCACGCCATCCAGCAGGCCCGTTTCGGCCAGCTCCTTGATGTCATCGATTTCGGCGGTGTCTGCAAAGAACTTCATGGCTGCCTCTGTGTTTCCGGGCCTGTTTCGGCGAACCATATCCCAAAGGCCGCAGGAGCGGAACCGGTCAACCGAGCATAGGCGGCATCAATGAGCGATTTTCCTGCCCGTGCGCTGGTGGCGGTTCTGACAACCGAGCCGATAGACCGCTTACTTGACTACAAGGCACCCGAGGGCGGCGTATCGGTTGGCAGCTACGTGACTGTTCCACTGGGTCCGCGGCGGGTCCTGGGCGTTGTCTGGGGCGCGGGCGAGGGTGGATTTGATCCCGCACGTGTCCGCACCATTCTGAACGTGCTGGATATCCCGCCCATGTCCGCCGAACTGCGGGAGTTTCTGATCCGCGCTGCCGAGTACACGTTGACACCGATGAACCAGATGCTGCGACTGGCGACCCGTGCGCCGGGTCTTGGGGCCGCTCCAGGTGTCCGGTTTGTGCTGCGGCCCAGCGGTCACGCTCCGGATCGTATGACCGATGCACGCGCACGGGTGCTAGATGTGCTCGAGGCGGAACCCGAAGGGCGATTTGCCCCCGGTGAACTCGCCGCTCTGGCGGGTGTGTCCGGTTCTGTCCTGAAGGGGCTGGAAGGTCAGGGTGTTCTGGAACGGATCCCGGAACCGCGGGATCGGCCGTATCCCCGGCTCGATCCCAGCCGCGCGGGGCTGGTCCTCTCGTCCGATCAGGCACAGGCCGCGAAACTCCTGCGCCATGCCGTGAGCGAGCGTCGATACGGCACCACTCTGCTCAAAGGTGTCACGGGCTCTGGCAAGACCGAGGTTTATCTTGAGGCCGTGGCCGAGGCGTTGGCCAGGGGGCGTCAGGCACTTGTTCTATTGCCCGAGATTGCGCTAACGGGCGCCTTTCTCGAGCGGGTTGAACAACGCTTTGGTGCCGCCCCGGCGGAATGGCATTCGGGCGCAAGCCAGGCCGAACGCCGACGTTGCTGGCGTGCGGTCGCACAGGGTGAGGCGCGGCTGGTGGTTGGTGCCCGTTCCGCCCTGTTTCTGCCGTTCCGCGACCTGGGGCTGGTTGTGGTGGATGAGGAGCATGACAGTTCCTATAAGCAGGAAGACGGTGTGCTCTACCATGCGCGCGATATGGCGGTTTTGCGCGCGTCCATGTCCGGCGCGGCCGTTGTGCTGGCCACCGCGACACCCTCGCTCGAAACCTGGGCCAATGCCGAGGCGGGAAAATATGCCCGGCTGAACCTGACCGAGCGGTTCGGAAC
>JBCCYF010000027.1:0-45611 GCA_039190275.1 Pseudomonadota bacterium
TCGGGCGGTGGTGCCCGGTGCTTCAGTAGACCCATTGCGGTTGGAAGGCTATTCCCGCGTGCCCGATCACGCGCCTGGTGCCGAATTCCGGTGACCTGTACCGAGGGGTCTGCCGGGATCCCACCGC
The DNA here is from genome assembly GCA_039190275.1 of Pseudomonadota bacterium. GTDB lineage: Bacteria > Pseudomonadota > Alphaproteobacteria > Rhodobacterales > Rhodobacteraceae > Halovulum. The sequence goes on from JBCCYF010000027.1 coordinate 128, forward strand.
GCGTCAGCGCTGTTGGACTTGGCCCGCCTGCGGGCCGCAATTGGATCAGTGGAAGTTGCGGCCACGGGGCAGGGCGTATTTGGCCGCCCTGTGCTGGGCGATTGCGGCGGCATCCGCCTGTATTTCAGGTACGTTTTGCAACAGACGCGCCAGGGCTGAGGCGGGCCTTGCCTTCTGACGTGTATCCTCGACGGGGCGGCGCACCTCGTCGGCATTGGCCAGAGCCGCCATGCCAAGATCCTGCCCCGAGATCCCCTGCATCATCGGTGTCAGGTCTTCCAGACTTTGGGCGACCACATGGATCACCCCCTCTTGTGACTGCAGCTTGCCGCGCACGCCCACGCAGCGTGCGCCCAGCACAACGCTGCGATAGGCTTCGAACACTTTCGGCCAGACGATGATATTGGCGACACCCGTTTCGTCCTCCAGCGTTTCAAAGACCACCCCTTTTGCGGTGCTCGGCCTCTGACGCACCAGAACCAGGCCCGCCATCAGAACCGGTGTGCCGCTGCGCAGACTGTGCAGATCCTGTGCCTGCTGAAACCGCCGGGCCTTCAGTCCCGCGCGCAGGAAGCTCATGGGATGTGCCTTCAGCGACAGGCTCAGCGTCTGATAATCCGCAATCACATGCTCCCCCAGAAGCATAGGCGGCAGCTGCACTTCCGCCTCGTGCTGCAGATCCGCGTCCGTATCGCTGGAAAACAACGGCATACGTTCGGCGCTGGTCAGAGGGTCGAGCGCTTTGGCCGCCCAGAGCGCCGCGCGCCGGTCCAGCCCGAGCGAGCGGAAGCAATCCGCCTCGGCCAGCCGCTCGATCACTGCCCGTGTCAGGCCGGTGCGCAGCCAGACATCCCGCACACTGTCATAGCCCTGTCGGCGCTGCGCCACCAGTTGCTGCATGTCCTCCTGCTGCAGACCTTTGACCTGATGCAGACCCAGCCGTACCGCGTGCGCGGTCTTCATATGCGGCTCCAACTGCCGGTGCTGTGGCTCGACAGGCAACCGTTCGGCCCCTGTCTCAAGCACCGTGTCCCAGTCCGAGTGGTTGATATCCACCGCGCGCACATCGACCCCATGCTCGCGGGCATCGCGGATCAGTTGCGCAGGGGCGTAAAATCCCATGGGTTGAGAGTTGAGGATCGCGGCGCAGAATACATCCGGATAATGCGCCTTCATCCAGCACGAGACATACACCAGCAGCGCAAAGCTGGCGGCATGGCTTTCGGGAAAGCCGTATTCGCCAAAGCCTTCGATCTGTTTGAAGCAATGCTCAGCAAACGTGCGATCATAACCATTGTTGACCATGCCTTCGACCATACGGTTCTGAAAGCTGTGGATCGTCCCGACCCGGCGAAAGGTGGCCATGGCGCGGCGCAGTTTGTCGGCCTCACCCGGCGGGAAGCCGGCGGCGACGATGGCGATGTTCATGGCCTGCTCCTGAAACAGCGGCACGCCCAGCGTCTTGCCAAGCACCTGGCGGAGCTCCTCCTTGGGAAAGATAACGGGTTCCTTTTTCTGCCGTCGCCGCAGATAGGGATGGACCATATCGCCCTGGATCGGACCGGGGCGCACGATGGCAACCTCGATCACCAGATCATAGTAGTTGCGCGGGCGCAGGCGCGGCAGCATGGTCATTTGCGCACGGCTTTCAACCTGGAACACGCCCACCGTATCGGCGCGGCAGATCATGTCATAGGTCGGCTCGTCCCCGTCGGGCAGGGAACTCAGCGTTTCCCACCTGCCGTAGTGCCGCGCCAGCAGATCAAAGCCTTTTCGCAGGCAGGTCAGCATCCCAAGGGCCAGCACGTCGATCTTGAGCATGCCCAGCGATTCCAGATCGTCCTTGTCCCATTCCACGATGGTGCGGTCCTCCATGGCCGCGTTCTCGATCGGGATCAGGGACGAGAGCCGGTCACGGGTGATCAGAAAGCCACCGACATGCTGGCTCAGGTGTCGTGGAAAACCGACGATCTGCTGCGCCAGTTCCAGCATTTGGCCCAGGTGCCGGTCCGAGGGGTCGAGTCCCGCGCGGCGGGCATCCTCCTCGTCCACCTCGCGCGACCAGCTGCCCCATTTGGTGCCTGCGATGGCGGTGATTGTGTCTTCGGACAGACCGAAAGCCTTGCCCACGTCACGGATCGCGGATCTGGCGCGATACGTGATGACGGTTGCCGCCAGGCCGGCGTGCTGGCGGCCGTATTTCCCATAGACATACTGAATGACCTCTTCGCGGCGCTCATGCTCAAAGTCGACGTCGATATCAGGCGGCTCGCCACGCTCTTCCGATATGAAGCGCTCGAACAGCAGATCCACCTTGTCAGGATCAACCTCGGTTATGCCCAGTGCGTAACAGACTGCGGAATTCGCCGCCGAGCCGCGCCCCTGACACAGGATCCCACGGGCGCGGGCAAAGCGTACGATGTCATAGACGGTCAGAAAATAGGAGGCGTAATTCAACTTCCGGATCAGGGCCAGTTCATGGGCGATGGCCTTTTCCGCCTTGCGCGGGGGGCCGTCCGGCCAGCGGCGCTTCACACCCAGCGTGGTCAGACGTTCCAGGCTTTCCTGGCTGGGCATCGGGAGGCCGCCCAGTTCGTCAAAAACCGGATCTTCGGGGTATTGGTACCGCAGTTCGTCCAAACTGAACCGGGCCCGGCGGAACAGGGTCCGGGCCGCATCGACCGCCTCGGGATAGGCTGCGAAAAGCCGCGCGACCTCGTCGGGCGGTGTCAGGTGCCGTTCCGCGTTCGGTTCCAGCAGGGTGCCGGCCTCGGCCAGGGTGACGCCCGCGCGGATACAGGTCAGCACATCCTGCAGCGGTCGCCGGTCGGGCTGGTGATACAACACATCGCCGATGGCGACCAAGGTCACGTCATGCCGTGCGGCCAGTCGGGCAAGGGTCGCCATCCGGCGCTGGTCTCCGGCCCCGTGCCGCCGGGTCAGGGCAAGATGTATGTGTGCGGGGTGACGCGTTTTCAGGGCCCTGAGCAGGGATGTCACCTCCGCTCCGCGTGTGGTGCGGCCAGGGGCCACCGCCATCAGCAGCCCCTCTGCATTGCGCAACAGATCCTTGCGCGTCAGATGGCATTCCCCTTTGGGAGCGCGCCGTTTGCCCAGGGTCAGCAGTTCGCACAATGATTGCCAGCCGCGGCGACCTTCGGGCCAGACCAGCACATCCGGTGTCGTATCGGTGAACACCAGGCGGCAGCCGGGGACAAAGGCCAGACCTGCCTCCTGTGCGGCCATATGCCCGCGCACCACGCCAGCGACCGTATTGCGGTCCGTTATCGCCACGCCGGCCAGCCCCAGCACGGCGGCTTGCCCGACCAGTTCCTCGGCATGCGAGGCGCCGTGCAGAAACGAAAAATTCGAGGTTACGGCCAGTTCCACCGGTCCCGGGGGTAACGGGCGCATTTTATCCATGACCGCCACCGCTTTGTGCAACCGGGATCGGGATCGCTGGGCGATCCCCGCCCCGTGGGGGGCTCGATGCCCTCCGCGGGGCGCCCATGGCGAAACGGCTCATGCAAACACCCCTTGCATGTACCACCGTGGCGCAGTGCGCTCCCGGTCGTATAACCCATGGCGGAACATCCAGAACCTGTAACCATCGCGCGCTTCAACCTGGAAATAGTCCCGCGTCGGCGCCGCGCGGCCGTCGCGCCACCATTCGCAGGCGATGCGCTCGGGGCCTTCGCTGCGGGCTGCGACATAGCCCACCTTGCGCCAGCGAAAGCGCATCGGCGCTCCATCGGGCACTTGCGCCAGCACGTCGATCGCCTCAGGGCGGCTCATCAGCCACAGCGGCCGTGTCAGCGGCGGCACCCGCAGGGCCCCTGCAGTACTGCCAGCCGCCGCCGCGCCCCGCATCCGGATGACCGGCAGCGTGCCAAAACTGCGTTCGGGAATATGCGTATCGGCGCCCACAAAGCCGCGCACCCGCTCGGCGCCCAGTCGCGCACCCAGACGGTCGATCAGCGCCTCGAACCGGTCGGTGTTCTGGCTGCCGCTGACAAGATCCCCCTGCGTCCCGGCAAATGTCTCGCTGCGCAGCACCGCGAGTTTGACCAGATCAAAGCCAAAGCCTGCGTCGATATCCACCGCCAGCCCGGCGATACGCTCGCGGAACAGGGCGGCGATGCGCGCCGGATCGCGCAGCGGATGGGCCGCCTCGACAATCAGGTGTTGCCTGTGCCCATCCACACGGAACAAACGCAATTCCAGTGCACGCGCCCCCTGATCGCGCGCCTCCAGCAGAGGCACCAGCGTCTGTGCCAGCAGGGTAATGCTGCGGGTGATGTCATCGGCATGCGTGATAGGGTCAAAGAAGGCCTTCTCGGCGGTGATATCCACCGGTGGCGTCAGCGGCATAAGGCTCTCGGCCGCGCGCCCCAGCGCCTGATCCAGCCGTTGCAGCAGACCGGCGCCGAAACGTGTGGTCAGGGGCGCGCGCGGCAGAGGGGTCAAACAGCCGATCCGGCGCAGTCCCAGCCGCCGCAACGCCAGCACGGTCTTTTCATCGATCCGCAGGGCCTCCAGCGGCAAGGCTAACAGCGGCGCCAGATCCCCGCCAGACAGCGCCGCCGGCTGCGTCCCGAAGCGGGCCAGACCCCAGGCCGCGCCAATGGTATCCGCCACGCCAAGGCGCAGATTGAACCCCTGTCCCCGCAGACGCGCGCGCAGCATCTCGATCATCTCGGCCTCGCCCCCGAAAAGATGTGCGCAGCCCGAAATATCCATCATCAGCCCATCCGTCCCGCTTAGCCCGACCAGCGGTGTATAGCGATCACACCAGCGCCCGATCTGCTCCAGCAACGCCGCGTCCTCATGCGGGGCGGCCGGGTACACATCCAGATCCGGGACCAGCGCCCGCGCATCCCCCAGTTTCTGCTCCAGCGAGACCTGACCGTTTACGGCACCCGGCTCATGCGCCACGATCCGTTGGGCATTCTTGACCGTCTGCACCACAATCATCGGGCGCGCGTCGGGTGGACGCCCGTCGCAGATCCACGACGTGCCCCAACGGAGCCGCGCGATCCGGTCGGTGGCCAGATACGGCAGGGCGATCGACAGATACCTGCGGGTCGGTGTAGATGTGTTTCGATCCATGGGCGAATGCTTTGTGTTTAGGGTTCCAGATCACCGGCCAGCCCCCGGTTTGACCTGTGCGGCTGCGTTCCAGGGTCAATGCCATCTGCGGCAGCCCGAGGCCCTGGGGAAAGCCTGGATCAGGGGGCGACGGGCGCGCCTCGACCCGCCATCTCGTATGCGCGGCACTGGCCTCTTCGACCCCGCTCTGACGCAGCACCAGCACCGTGCAGCCACTGGTTTGTGCGCGCAGCATCAGCCGCCGTGTGGCAACCCGGTCCAATTGCCGGGGGTTACCACGCACATGAAGAACCACGGCGACCAGATCCGGACAGCGCGCGGCCTCATCCGCCGCCCAAAGCGCGGTCTGCAGATCGACCGGGGTGACCAGCGTGATGCAGCTTGGGTCCAGACCATATTGTGCGATCCCATCGGGGTAGAGCACACCTGCGTCGACCCCTGCCGCCGGATCGCTGATCCACATCACCCGGTCCCGCCCGCTTTGGGCCGCCGCCGTGGCCAGCAGCCCCAGGGTCACGCCGGTGGCCGCACCGATGTCGCGTGCCGTGGGCGCGCGTATCTCATGCAAGGCACCCTGGATCAGTCCGCCCTCCAGCCGTGTGTCCAGGCTCTTTAATCCAAAGGCCAGTCTGGGGGCTGCCTTGCCCCGGCGTGGTGTCAGTGCCAGACGATCCAGAATGTCAGCGGCCTGTGGATGCATGATCGATACACAACATTTATGTTCCTGTTATGTTCTCATTAAATGTCTATCCAAGACAGAGAGTCAAGCGCTGGCGCTGGTGTGCGATATGAAATCTGCTAGACTCCTGAAAACCCTTATATCCAGGTCCCCCCCTATACATACAGGTCGCAATGTCCCGCATTCTGACTGTCACACTGAACCCGGCGCTGGATGTGTCGACCCAGACCGACACTGTCGACCCGGATCTGAAGCTCAGATGCTGCGCGCCAAACCGCGACCCCGGCGGCGGTGGCGTGAATGTCTCGCGCGCAATTGCCAATCTGGGTGGGCAGAGCACGGCGATGGTGGCCCTGGGCGGCACGACCGCAAAAGACTATCGAGACCTGCTGAAAGCCGAGGGTCTGACGCCGCTTGAACTGGGGCCGCAAAGGGACATCCGGCAAAGCCTGACCGTCACCGAAACCTCCACCGGCCGCCAATATCGTTTCGTGATGCCCGGCGCCGAATGGCAGACCGTCGATATCGACACCGCCCTGGCCCGGATCACGGCGACCGCCCGGCCCGGCGACCTGTTGGTGCCCAGCGGCAGTCAACCGCCAGGCGTGCCGCAGGACCTGTTCCTGAAGCTCAATACCACCCTGGCGCCGACCGGTGTTAGGATGATCCTGGACACGTCAGGCGCCGCCCTGGCGGCCGCGGCGCATGCGCCCCGCGCGCCACTGGCGCTGTTGCGTATGGATCATCATGAAGCCGCCGAACTGACCGGCACCCCATTGCCAGACGCGCTGGCACGCGCGGCCGCCGCGCGGCAGCTGATCGACCGGGGGGCGGCCGAGTGTGTCGCAATCGCCGGTGGTCCGGACGGTACGGTCATCGCCACGGCCGAAGGGGCCTGGAACTGTCCTGCCCCGAAGGTTCCCGTTGTCAGCCGTGTGGGTGCCGGCGACAGCTTTGTCGCGGCACTGACGCTGGCGCTTCACCGCGGCGACCCGCCATCCCGGGCCTGCGCCTGGGGTGTCGCCGCGGCTTCGGCCGCTGTCATGACCCCGGACACACGGCTTTGCACGCGAGCCGATACCGACCGCTGCTATGCCCAGATCCAGATACAGGCGCTTTGACCTGTCAGGCGGAGCGCCTGACGGCGCAGGTCCATAAGCGCTGACGCGCGATTGGCGCATGCGGCGGGCGCGGGCGCACAGCGGCCCGATCAGGACAGGTATAAACCCTTGAAACATAAACCTTTGAAACGCTGAGCGGTCTTAAAGGGCCCCTGCAGAACAGCACGCGCCCCGAAAGGCGTGGCAGCGCCCCGGTGCGTGTCAGCTCTCCATCGGGCCGCCGGCATTCTTCCAGTCACCGATACCGCCCACATTGGTGACATTCGTGAACCCCATGTCCTTGAGCGTCTTTCCTGCCAATGCCGCCTGTCCGCCAGCCCCGCAGACCAGATAGATCTCGGCATCCTTGGCAAGCGCCTCCTTGTGGAAGGGGGTTGCATCATCGGCGGCGAATTCCATGAACCCGCGAGGCACGCGAAGCGCGCCGGCAATCGTGCCGCTGGTTGCGATATCGGCGGAGTCGCGGACATCCACGAACACCGCCCCGCCGGATTTGTGCTTTGCGATCCCATCCTCTGCGGATATGCGCGGCACGGCTTGGTTGGCTTCTTCGAGAAAGTCCTTGGCAGTTTTCATGAGAGTTCTCCGGTGATGCTCAGGGCAATATGTAACCTCTGCCGTCGGCCCGGACAACCGGTCCCCTTTGATGTGATGTGGCTTTGAGCGAGTGCTTTCACCCCGCCCGATAGCGCCATATAGTGCCGGCAATTGAACAGGCGAAGGGACGCATAATGACACAGACAGCGGTGGTGACCGGGGCAGGATCGGGGTTGGGAATGGCGGTCACGGACGCGTTCCTGGAAAAAGGTTTCAATGTTGTCCTGATGGGACGCCGTGCCGAGGCGCTGGAGGCGGTGGCCAAGGCACATCCCCAAACGCTTTGTGTCCCGACGGATGTGACCGACCCCGAACAGGTTGATGCGGGCTTCTCGAAGGCCGCAGCACATTTTGGGCGGATCGATGTGCTGTTCAACAACGCGGGAAACAACGTCAAGGGCGCGCCGATTGACGAGATCCCCGTGGCCGATTGGCTCAAGGTCGTGAACGTAAACCTGACCGGTGCCTATCTGTGTGCCCGTGCAGCCTTTGGCCAGATGCGGCGACAGGATCCGCAGGGCGGGCGGATCATCAACAACGGCTCCATCAGTGCACAGGCGCCGCGGCCCGGCTCGGCCCCCTATACGGTGACCAAACACGGCATAACCGGCCTGACGCGCACCTTGAGCCTGGATGGCCGGGCGTTCAACATTGCCTGCGGGCAGATCGATATCGGCAATGCCCTGACGGATATGGCGCGCCCGATGCTGGACGGTGTGCCGCAGGCGGACGGCGAGATCCGGGTGGAGCCGGTCATGGATCCGGCACATGTCGCAAGCTCGGTTCTGTATATGGCGGAACTGCCGCTGGATGCGAATGTGCAATACATGACAGTGATGGCGACTGCGATGCCCCTGGTGGGACGCGGCTAGACCGGATGCTGCGCAAGGGCGAACTGCGGCTGATCAGTCTGATCGTCGGCGGCATTCTGATGGCCGCCCTGGCAATCGGATATGCCGTAGGTCTTGCGGTGCAGCCTCGTGTCGCGGTGGCCCCTTCGGAGGTGCGCCCGCCCGTTGACTTCGCGGTCAGCGAAGTGGCGACCCGCGATCCGATCGGATTGCGTTCGGATGGCGTGCCGCTTGCGGGGTATACAGATGTGTATCTCAACGACTATGCAAACCTGCTGGGCCCCGAGGCTGAAACGCGCCTGCGCGCCAAAATGGTCAGGGTCTATGATGCGACCGGTATCGAAATGACCGTGCTGACCATCGCGCGCAGGGCGGATTATGGATTTGACGGCAGTAACGAAGCCTTTGCGACCGGCGTGTTCAACGACTGGGGGATCGGAAACGCGGAGCGGAACGATGGGGTTTTGGTGCTGGTGTCGCATCTCGACCGTGAGATGCGCGTCGAATTGGGTGCGGGGTATGGGACCGAGTACAACACCGCCATGCGGCGTGTGATAGACGATTACTTCCTGCCGCACTTCCGTCGTGATGCCTATGAATGGGGGATCGAGCACGGTGTTGACGAGACGGTGCGTGCGCTCACGGGGCTTTATCCGGATGATCTGGAACGGGGAACCCTGTCGCGCGGCTGGGCCTGGATCTGGCGCAGCTTATGGGGCCTGGGTGAGGCGGCGCTTGCGGTTCTTGCGCTGCCGGGCCTGGCGATCGCCTTTGGTCTGCGATGGTACCGGCGGGTACGACCGCGGGATTGCCATGCCTGCGGTACCGCCATGCGGCGCCAAGGGGAGGATGTGGATGATACCCATCTGGACGGCGGTCAGAGGCTTGAGGAATATGTGCGCTCCGTCGACTATGATGTGTGGGAGTGCCCGGACTGCGCGGCGATGCAAGTGACCCGGCATCCGGCCTGGATGTCTAAATACGGAACCTGCCCGCACTGCAACTACCGGACCCTGCGTTCGGAAACCGAAGTGCTGGAACATGCGACGACGCAGAAGACCGGACGCAAGCGTATCGATTATCAGTGCGAACACTGTGATCATAGGGACAGCGAGGTCCGGACAATACCGAAAAGATCGAAGTCATCCTCGGGGTCGGGGTCCGGGCGGTCGTCCTTTGGGGGTGGGAGGTCCTCGGGCGGCGGAGCAAGTGGAAGCTGGTGATCCAATCTTATTGAGATCCCGTGCCGGGATCACGCGACGCCCCCCTGCATCGCAGGCGATGCAGGGGCCCCGGGGGCGCCCGTGGACACGGTCGTATCAGCCTGTGGGAGTGGCGCGTATCTGACGTTCGCGCCGCCAGATGTATACTCCGGCCGCAATAATCAACGCCGTGCCCGCGATGGTCTTGGAATCGGGAGGCTGCGCGAAGACGGCCCAGCTGATCACCGTGGCATAGATTATCTGGACATAGACCACCGGTGCAAGTGTGGACGCCGGTGCGTAGCGGTACCCGACGGTGAGCAGGGAATGGCCGAGGGCCCCGAACAGGCCGATCAGGCATGTCACGCTCCAATCCACCGTGGTGGCCGGCCAGGTCCAATTGCCGAGGACAAATGGCAGCAGCACTAGCGCGGGCAGGCCGCTGGTGATCACCTGACCGGTGGGATTGTTATCGACGCCGGCGATCATCCGGGTCAGGACGAAATACATCGATGCGCAGACAAGCGCCCCTATGGCCGCAAAGATCGACCAGTGAAAGGCGACACCCCAGGGGGCAGCGATGATCAGGACACCGGTGAACCCCACCAGGATCGCGACAAACCTGCGCGGGCCGATCTGCTCACCCAGGATCGGTATCGCGAGCAGGCTGACCAAAACTGGCGCGGCGAAGAAGATCGCGGTGGTGATGGTCAGGGGCAAATAGGCCAGAGCGATGAAATTGAGTGTTGTGCCGCCCATCAGCATCGCGGCGCGCGCGATCTGGATACCCGGTGCGTTCGACCGAAACACGCCCATGCCCTCCATCGGCAAGAACCAGGCGATCGCCATAAGGAAATGCCCGGCGTATCTGATGAAGACCACCTGGAGCGCGGGCAATCCCGCGGCCACAAGCCATTTTGCCGAGCTGTCGATCAGGGTGAAACAGAAAAACGCGCCGAACAGGATCAGCACTGCAGCTGTCAGCCGGTCCTCGCGCGGACGAAGCGCCGTGCTCACCTGAGGCAACCGACGATAGGCGTTTTTGCTGCAATCACGCGGTTACCGCCCAAAGGGATTTGGCATGAACACCGCATCACCCACTTGCAAGCCCTGGATCTGCGGCGAAATCAGTTTAGAGTTGCCGTCAATGAGGGCCTGCACGACATCGCGGTTTTCGCCTGGCCTGCGGATCGTTCCCAGATCTGCCCAGACCCAACTGTCACTGCCCCGTCGCGAGAGTATCCAGCCGTTTGAGATCCCCCCCGGGCGGGACTGCGCGACGATCAGCCACTCCGGTCCCGGCACGTCCAGCATCAGATCAGATTGTTTGGCAACACAGCGGGGCAGACCGTTGACCTCGGGCGCCTGACACTGACGCAGAATGCGCGACGGGTTGAGCGTACCGAAGGGATCGGTGATTGCAGCGAACCGAGGCAAGCTTTCGTCGGCGGGCAGAACCGGCATCACGCCTGTCAGTTGATCCCAGCTTTCCGAGGCGGTAAACGCCTGCGTCGCCTGTTGCGACGCATAGCGGCTTGATGCCGTCTCGGCACCGTCCATCGCAGCAACGACCTTGGAACCCAGGGGCTGGCTGCGCAGTTCAGCCATCGCCTGCCGCCCCGCGATACCCCATTCCCGCGCCAGGGGCCAAAAGTCATAGCTATCGATATCCGTGCGCCCATCGAGCAGGCGTGCAACCTGGGACCCGGCGGATATCTTCTGTGCATGAATGATCGGCGTGAACCACAAAGCGCCAATCAGCGCGGTTGCCATCGTGGCCCAGACAAACCCTTTGCGCGTCCGCTGCTGCCAGCCGGTGGCGGCGTTGATCCCGTTCAGCGTCACTGGCAGCACGTAAAACACCACAACCAGCGCGCTGAGCCCTGCCGCAAGTCGGGCAGGGGTCCAGCCATACTGGTCGACCCGCAACCAAAGCGCATAGATCGCCACAGACGCGATCAGCGGTAGCGCGACGGCAAGCAACCGTGTCGCCCAGATTAATGCCAGGTTTTGCGTGGCCTCGCCGTCATCCGCGTCGAGCCCCGCCGCAACAAGAACAATCGCACCCGCCGCCATCCCCAACATGGTGGCCGCCGCGGAGGTACGTTGGAAAACCTCCTCCAGCCCCTGAAAGAGCGTCGCGATAACAAACAGAGCCATGACCCCGGCAACCGGGATCAACAACAACCGCAAGAGGCGCAACACAAGCCCGAGAAGCGTGTCCACCACGCGATCAAGCTCGCACGTGACAGCAAGCGCGATCCCAACCACGGCGCCGCTGAGCAGATAGGGACCATAGCGCAGCTCAAGAACCTGAGCGAGCAGGTCAATACTGGCCAGCTGCAAAAGTGCGTCCGACAACAGGTAAACCGCCCAGAACAGGCCAAGAAACAAAACCGCGACAAGTGCTTTGACCCCTGCATTCCAGGCGAGCGCAAACAGCGGTCGGTAATTTTTCCAGTCGCTGGGCACCTTGGCCGATGCGGTCAGGACCGGAACGAACATCGCCGCCAGAATGACATAGGGTATCAGGAACAATCCGTGACCTGTCGGTTCCAGAACGTCCAGGGGCTGCGCCTCGGCGCTATCGAACCGTCCCCCGGCCCAGGTAACAAGCGTCGCAAGAATTGTCGCAAGGCTAAAGCTAAGGACTGCCGCACGCCGGATCCGGATCGGCCCGGCCATCAAACCGAATGCGGGAAAGAGGGCGATGACCCAATAGATGGCAAGCCGCTGGACCTCGACAGGCATATGGCTGAGCACCCTTTCGTCGATCAGGGCATAATAGGCCAGTCCGGCCAGCGCCCCGATCACACATAGTGTTATGCGAAGGGTGGTGCCGCGTGTCATCCCGACCAGCCACCATCGATTACGAAGGGTTGCCCGGTGGTAAAGCCACTTTCGTCGGAGCCAAGGTAAAGCGCCAGTGCCGCGATTTCCGAGGCCTCGGCGATACGTCCCATTGGTTGACGGGCCACAAACTCTTTCATCGCGGCGTCATAGTCCCCGGTCGCGCGCAGCCGCTCGTGCAACGACGGGCTGTCAACTGTACCCGGACAGATGGCATTACAGCGGATGCCGTGTGTGATGTATTCGCGGGCAACCTGTTTTGTCATCCCGATCACGGCAGCCTTGGTGGCGCCGTAAATAAAGCGGTTCGGCGCGCCAATGACCGAGGATGCAGCCGAAGACATATTGATGATCGAGCCGCCGCCGCGCCCGATCATTCCTGGAATGACAGCCTGCATGCTGTGAAACATCGACCGGCAATTCAGGGCAAAGCCGAAGTCCCAGTCGGCATCGGTTGCATCCACGATCGACCCTGCATGGACGAACCCCGCGCAGTTGAACAAGATGTCTGGTTTCGCATCGACAATGGCGGCCTGAACGGCGGCTTTGTCGGTTACATCAAGTACCATTGTGCGGCAGTCCAGTGTTGCGAGACTGTCTTTGTTGAGGTCGGTTGCGATGACCTCGGCCCCTTCGGCGATGAACATTTCCGCGGGTGCCCGGCCAATGCCCTGTCCTGCGGCCGTGATGAAGGCGCACTTACCCTTTAGCCTCATAAAAATACCCCCATTTTAAACCATGGCTAACCTTTCATCACGGCTTTGTCACGTATTGCAATAGATGTGATCTGTGCTCCGCGACCAATCTGGCAGCGCTATTCACCCTAGGGTTTAAACTACCGGAGGGGGCGCATCTTTGCGCGTGATCAAGTTCCGTCTGGGGCAGGTCTTTGGAACCGCACCGTTTACGCGCCGTTCCATACGTCGAATGACGGTTCCCGGGTGCGTGCCCACCCCCGGGTATGCGCCTCAAACATCAGCTTGGTTTAGACTTTGCTGTGAATAAGGCCTGAAAAAAGTCGACCATCTCAGGCACCATCTGATTGCCCCATCCCTGTGCCTTGGCAAGGCCGAGGGCGTTTCGGGCCGAGGCCGACATCTGCGTAGCCGCCCCCAGACCGTCGGCCATTTGGGTGTAGTAACCCACATCCTTGTGTGCATTTGAGATCGAGAAGGCCAGGTCGATCTGGCCGTCGGTCGCGTAGTTCTTGACAAACTCCATCATGCCGGACCGCAACGGTCCCGCACCCATGACCTGGAACAGGGTTTCGCGCGGGATCCCGGCAAGATCGGCCATCGCAAACGCCTCGGACATTGCCGAGGCGGTGGTCATGGCAAAGAAGTTGTTGATCAGCTTCAACGTATGGCCGGCCCCGAGCGGACCGACGTGAAAAACATTCTCGCCAAGGTCATCAAGCACCGGTTTGACGGCGGCAAATGCCGCCTGATCCCCGGCGCCCATGATGTTGAGCAAACCGTCCTTGGCGTGGGCCGGGGTGCGGCCCAGGGGTGCGTCGATCAAGGTTGCACCGACGGCATCGACAGCCGCGCCAAGCATCTTTGTCGAGCCGGGAAGGGAAGTTCCAAAGTCGATCACTGTCATGCCCGGGCGCAGCCCTGCGATGACACCGCTGTCGCCCAGCATTCTGCTCTCCACCGATACTGACGTATCCACGCACAGCATGACGATATCGCAGCACGCGGCCAGCGACCGCGCGTTGTCAACTTCGGTTGCGCCGCGCGCCACGGCGGCATCGACGTTGACACGGCTTTTGTTGGCAACCACAAACATCGGATAGCCACAGGCTTGCAACCGGCCCACCATGGCACTGCCCATCAGGCCCAATCCGATATAGCCTATCTTCGGTTTGTCGCTCATTCTGTATTGCCCTTAGATGTGTTTGGTATGTTCGAGTTGTGGGTCCGCCACGCCGGTTGTCAGCGCGGCCCCCAGACGGCCAAGTTCATCGGAACATTTTGCCCCGGCCCCATTTCCACCCGTCGCCGTCGCAACGCGGCTTGAGAGCCAATCGATCACCGGTCGCCCGCTTGGTGTAAAACTGGTCACGCAGGCGTCCATCTTCGTCGACCGTATTTCAAGGCCTGGCATCAGGCGCCGGATCGAGTTTGCAAGGTGATCGCGCACGCCTGTGCGCCCGCCCGCGCGGAACCAGTCGCAAATGTCCTTTGCACTTGTCAGGTGCAGGTCATCCGGATCGCCGCCGAGTTTGAGGTAGATCTTGCCGTCTGGATACCGGATTGGCGGCAGCAGATAGGGTTCCCCAGGCACATCGCTCCACCGGAACACAAGCGACGGCATCGCGGTCAGACGGCGCGCCTGGCGATGGTCAACTTCGAACAACGCAACCGTGCGGCCGAAGACTTTTTGCGGGACCGTTGTCGGGGCGATGTGGTCGGTCATGGCTCCGGCCGCGATCAGCGCGCGATCGACGGTATGGTCCTCGGCCTCCGTATGCAGAACAACACTATCGGGGTGTTCGGTCAGGGCCGTCACCGGGCGGGCGATGTGCCGGGCCCCGTGCCGCTTTGCGGCGTGCGCCTGCGCGCGAACCAGCCGTCTTGGGCTGATATGGCCGCCGCCCGAGTGCTCGTGGAACGCATGAAAGGTCTGCGGGAAACAGAAGTACGGCGCATGGGCGGCCAGGCGGGAGGCATCCAGTTCCTCCGCGTCCAGGTCCATCGCAGTGCGAACTGCCTCTGCCTTGCCCATAAAGTCCATGTCGCGCGCGCCCGCGATCATCGCACCGCAGGGCGTATGGAACCGTATCCCGCTCTCTTTCGAAATCTCCCCGTAACGGTCAATCGAGGCTGAAGAGACCTCGGCCCAGAAACGCTCCGTTGCCAACCGCCTGGTTATCCTGCCCTCGTCATAATGGCTGCCAAAGACGCCCGTATGACGCCGTTTATCGCCCGGTTCATTCGGACCGATCAACAACACCTCATGCCCGCCCTTGGCCAGGTGGCGCGCTGCAGCGGCGCCGATCAATCCGCAGCCAACGACACCGATCCTCATTCGCTGGTCTCAAAACTTCGCGCCCGGTGGCCCGATTGGATTTCATAGATCGAGCCATGTGCCGCTGGTTGGGGCTGCGGGATACGGACCGGCACCTGTGCCAGGCGGGGTGTTAGGGTCGGCCGCCCGCAGAGCATCAGTGCATCGTACTCCGAGATGTCCTCAAATCGGGTCATGGCACCCATGATCGGGAAGGCATCGGCCGCCATCGCCTCGATAAACAGAAGCCGGCGGTCCCGATCCGAACGGTTGAGGGCGGACCCATGAACGATGCGCCCGTGGTGGATGGTGATGGACCCCGCCTTGACGTGGAGCGGAACCGCATCCGCAGGGTCGAGACCCGCCGCCGCAAGGTTCATCGCACCATGGAAGACGCCTCCTTCATGATGATCAAATATCGGTCCTTGATGGGTGCCGGGAAACACCATCAGAGGGCCGTTCTCCGCGCCAATATCATCGAGTGTTATGCCGATCGCGAGCACATCGTCATTGGTGTGGGGGTAGAAGGCGAAATCCTGATGCCACTCCACGGCCGCACCGTACCCGGCCTTTTTCATATTCAGCTTCGTGGTGTGCAGGCGGATATCGGGCCCCAGAAGATCCCGCACCGGTGCCAGGATCGCGTCGGATCGCATGAGCGACTGCACCACCGGAGATATCAGGTCCGGTCTTTTGATCCGCCGGATCCGCGGCGCTTCGGGGGTGTGGCTATCCTCGAGATCAATCCGCCCGTCCGAACGCTGCATGCCGCGGGCCAGCACCTCGAACTGGGCAACCTCGACCCTCAAGGCTTCGATGGTTTCGGGCGGGATCCGGTCGGGCACCGTCAAGTAGCCGCTGCGCCGGTAGTGGTTGATCTGGTCTGGCGTGAGCAGTTCCATAAGATACCCCTTTCGGCCCCAGTCTATCCGGCTTTGACACTGAAGGGCATGGGAAATTCAGGATCCGTGCGACAGCGCCCGAATTCTGAGCGCCAGCTCCAGGGCACGCCGACCGTCCGCGCCAGAGCAGAGCGGCTCGACCCCTTCGGTGACGATTTCCGTAAAATGTGTCAGCTGTGCGTCCAGCGGGATGTTGGTCACCATCGAACCTGCGGTCCGGGTTTGCTGCTGCGACCAGTCCTCAGCGCCATCATAGCGTGTGAGCGACGGAAAACTCAGGGCGCCTGTGCTGCCCAGGACATGCATGTAGTCTGCATGGCTGCTGGCTATATGGGGGTTTTCGCCGGTCCCGGCCTCGAACCCCCAGGGGCTGGGGGCCGCATCCGAAAACAGGATCGTACCCAGCGCGCCCGAGGCAAATCGCAGCACCAGTGCGCCGCTGTCCTCGCGTGTGCCGCTCCGTGCCGACGCGGCAAGATATCCGCCCAGATCCGCAATCTCGCCCATAACAAAACGCAGCAGATCAAGGTCGTGGACCAGGTTGATCAGAACCGGTGATCCGCCTGCGTATTGGCGCCAGGGCACCTCAAAATACCGGTCCGGCTTGCGTACTGCCCAGATGCCCGACAGGCCGATCACGCGCCCGATCCGGCCTGCGCTGATGCTGTCTCGAAGCGCGTGCACGGCCGCATGATGCCGCCGGTGATGCCCGACCAGCAGGGGCACGCCGGCGCGGGCGCAGGCGGTGATCAGCGCGTCGGCCCCGGCCAGATCGGCGGCGATCGGCTTTTCAACCAGAATTGCCCAGCCTCGGGCGGCACAGGCTGCGCCCAGTACGACATGGGTTTCAGTCGGTGTGGCAATAATTGCTGCATCCACCGGCACATTGACCGCGTCAAGCGTGGCAAATCCGGGATATCCCGCGGCGTGGCGGGCCGGGTCCGGGTCCACCACCCCGGCGAGCTCCACATTCGGGTTCGCGACGACAACGGCGATGTGGCGCGCGCCGATCAATCCACCGCCAATGACAAGGATCCTGGTCAACTTGTGACCGTGGCTGTCATGTTCGCAACACGGTGATGGTCCTGCCGTCGAGGCGCGAGATGCCGGCGCAACACGGTGAGTGCTTCCCTACATTACGGCGCCGATTTGCCATGGAACGAATTCGTACTCGCCAAGGCCCTGCGCCTCGGATTTGGTTTGTCTGCCCGACGCGACCCGGAGCAGGGACTGATAGATTTCGCGGCCCTTGGCCTCGATACTGTCGCCATCCAGAATCGAGCCTGCGTTGATGTCCATATCCTCGATCATGCGATTATACATCTCGCTGTTTGTCGCGATCTTGAGCGAGGGGACCGGTTTTGCGCCAAAGGCCGACCCCCGCCCGGTGGTAAACGCCACCAGGTTGCAGCCGCTTGCGATCTGACCGGTGACCGATGCCGGATCATAGCCGGGGCTGTCCATAAACGTGAACCCGCGCGCGGTCACAGGCTCGGCATATTTGTACACGCCGGTAAGCGGGGTCGTGCCGCCCTTGGCCGCCGCGCCAAGGGATTTTTCGAGGATCGTGGTCAGCCCGCCCTTTTTGTTGCCGGGTGAGGGGTTGTTGTCCATCGAGCCGCGATTTCGGGCGGTGTAATCCTCCCACCAGCGGATGCGGTCGATCAGGCGCTCCCCCACATCGGCCGAGACGGCGCGTGCGGTCAGCAGATGTTCGGCGCCATAGATTTCCGGGGTCTCGGCCAGGACCCCGGTTCCACCCTGCGCCACCAGCAGATCACAGGCATACCCCAGGGCCGGGTTCGCGGTTATCCCGGACCAGGCATCCGAACCGCCACATTGCAGCGCAACCATAAGCTCAGCGGCAGGGCAGTCGGTGCGCTCGGCCGCGTTGACCAGTGGCAGCATCGCGGTGATCTTCTCGATACCCAGCTCAACGGTGCGGCGCAGCCCGGCCACATCCTGTATGTTCATCGCCTGGAACTTTGGCCCCGGCGTAAGCCCGTAGGCCTCCATGAGCCAGTCGATCTGGTTCATTTCGCACCCGAGGCCGACCATCAGGCAACCGCCGACATTGGGATGACGGGCATAGCCCCACATCACCCGCTGCAGTGCCTCGAACCCCTCACCATCACCGGCCATGCCGCAGCCGGTCCCATGGACAAAGGCCGTCACGCCATCGATGTTTCCATAGGGTGCCAGCACGTCCGGCGTAAAGTGCCCGGCGATCAACCGGGCGGCGGTGGCCGAGCAATTGACCGATGTCACGACCGCAATGAAGTTGCGCGTGCCGACCCGGCCGCTGTCTCGGCGGTATCCGCGAAAACTGTCCGGCGCCGCGTCGGGCGCAGGACGCAGGTTGGTGGAAAATTCATAGGTCGCTGTGACCGTCCGGAAATCCAGGTTATGGGTGTGAACATGTGCGCCGCGCGGAATGTCCTGTGCCGCATAGCCGATGATCTGCGCATACTTCATAACCGGTTCCCCGGTGGCGATCGGTACGGCCGCCATTTTATGGCCGCGCGGGATTAACTGTGTAGCACCTTCGATCCCGACCTCAAGCGTGTGGCGCGCGGTGACAACGTTGTCGGCAGGATCGAGACGGATGGTCTGTGTCATCTTGTGCTGGCTTTCGTCAGGTACACACTGGGCGGCTGGCGCCGGAAACCCCCGGCGGAACCTTTGTCTAACGATGCGGGCAAGACATCAAGCGCAGACCGGGCTGGAACTGTCCCACCGGTGCAAGGCGACCGGGTCCTGCCGTGACAGCCGGGCCCGGGCGCCGAGCCACATGTCACGCCAGGCATCGGCATCGGTCAAAACTGTGTCTGGACGGGCGCGGCTGCGGGCGACGAAGTCCGGAAACTGGGCACGTCCGGTCGGGTCGCCGGTGCGGTTATAACGGATATCGAAAGACCATCGGTACCGATCGGAGTTGTTCGGAAGTGAGGCATGCGGCGTCAGCGGATCAAAGATAACGGCTGAGCCGGCGGGGCAGGGCAAAGGAATAGCCTGTTTTTTGGGGACGAGAGCAGGCGGTATGCCGGTTTGCGTCCAGCCGCAATGTTCGATCAGCCCGTCACGGTGCGCACGTGGGATGACCTGAAGCGGCGCGTTGTCGAGGGTGACATCGGTGATCGCCAGCCACACGGTGATCATCCGCGTCTCATCCGCCGAGGCCAGGGTAACACCCCGGTCCTGGTGCCAGTCCGTAACGCTGATCTGCGAGCGGACCTCGGTTTTGTGAACTTCGGGCTGAGGCGGCTTTATGCGGATGTGTTGAATGGGATTGGAGGTAATCTCGGGTCCGATCAGCGCCTCGAAGATGTCGAGCAGATCGGGGTCGGTCACCATGTCAAACGTGGCTTGGCCGATATGCATCGGCGTGTTCAAAGCAATCTGCCCACCGGGCAGCGAACAATCCATCGGCTGGTACCAGTCGCATCCATTGGCATAGGCCGTACTCAGTTTCTGCCAGAAATCCAGCCCGCTGCCGGGCGGTAAGCGGCCCTCGGCCTCCCATCCGGCATAAAGACGATCCATGAGTTGCGCGTATTCCGTACGCACTTGCGCCAGGCGTTCCGGGCCAATAGCGCCTTCGACAACCAAGTACCCCTGATCCCTAAAATCCGTGCATTGTTGCATCGACAGGATCACAGGAACACCGCGATGATAGGGGGCCATATGAGCAGGACCGACAGGGCAAGGATCTGGATGCCGATGAACGGCAGGAACCCCTTGAAGATGTCGGTCAGGGATATCTCGGGCGGTGCAACGGATTTCAAGTAGAACGCCGCCGGGCCAAAGGGAGGCGAGAGAAAGCTCACCTGCATATTCATGCAGAACACCACACCGAACCAGATGGCGACCTGTCGTGGTTCCAACTGGCCCAGAACCCCGATCTCCTCAACGGGCAGGCGCAGAACGATCGGCAGAAACACCGGCATAACAAGCAGCACGATGCCCACCCAATCCATGAAAGCGCCCATGAAGAGAAAAATGACCATCATAACAAGGATGATCGACATCGTCGGAAGCTCGGCCCCGATGATCAGATTGGCGACGTATTGTGGCCCGCCGGCGATGGTATAGGCCCCGGCAAGTGCCGTTGCGCCAATGGTCACCCAGATGATCGTACCCGTGGACTTAAGCGTGCGCATCAGGCTGTCCCAGATCAGGCCGGTTGACAGCTCGCCACGCACCAGTGACAGGACCAACACCGCGATAACGCCCATCCCCGCGGCTTCGGTAATCCCCGTGATCCCGCCGTAGATCGAACCCAGAACCACGCCGATCACGATGATGGGTGGCACAAGCCCGCGCCCCATATCCCATGCGCGGCGAACACGGGACAGTC
Source organism: Pseudomonadota bacterium (assembly GCA_039190275.1). Taxonomy (GTDB): domain Bacteria; phylum Pseudomonadota; class Alphaproteobacteria; order Rhodobacterales; family Rhodobacteraceae; genus Halovulum. The sequence continues at coordinate 20,808 of JBCCYF010000027.1, forward strand.
CCAGGATCAAACCAAGAATTGCGGCAGCCGCGAAAACGCCGCCCAGCACCGGCACATCCTGCGGTGTGCCAAGGGTTATGGCGTCGACGCCCTCCCGTACCGCGTTTTGGCCTGTGACCGTAAAGAACAGCGCGCGCAGGAACAGGAAACCGCCAAAGATCAGCGTCAGAACTGCCATCAGGGCAAGAAACAACAGGCTCTTTTCGGTCGTGGATGGATCGTCCGGGCCAGGCTCGGGCAGGGGTGCCTGGTCGGGGTTCAGTTGTGTGCGTATGATAATGTAGATGATGAAGAAGGACGCGAGCATGAAGCCCGGCAGGAACGAGGCGGTAAACAGTGCCTTGATCGACGTCTCGGTGATCAGCCCATAGAAAATCAGCACGATCGAGGGCGGGATCATGGTTCCCAGGGAGCCACTTGCACAGATTGTTCCGATGGCAAGGTTCTGGTTGTAGCCCAGGCGCAGCATCTGGGGCAGGGCGATCAGCCCCAGCAACACCACCTCTCCGCCAATGATCCCCGACATTGCTGCCATGATCACCGCCATGATTGACGTGACGATGGCAATTCCGCCGCGTGTCCGGCTCAGCCAGACATTCAGGGCCGAATACATGTCCCGGGCAATCCCTGACCGTTCCAGAAGCGAGGCCATGAAGATAAACAACGGTATCGATATCAGGACATAATCCGTCATCAGCCCGTATATTCGTTGTGCCAGAATGTTGAGTGGACCGGATCCGAACCGGCGGGTCAACGTGCCCTCACCCAGTGTCCAGGGCTCCAGAAAGACCTGCGGTTCGAACTTCATGAACAGCACCGCGACGGCCAGAAACGCCGAGGCAAAGCCAAGCGGCATCCCGATTGCCAAAAGGCCAAGCATGGCAAGCAACAGGATCAGCGAAATGGTACCGATGTCCATTGCTTCAGTCTTTCTTCGATGGGGCGCTGACCGCGCTGGCGATCTCGTCCACGTCGACATCGTCGACAACCGCGTGTTTTTCTTTGTCCTTTGACCAGTCAGCGATCAGGTTTGATACGGCTTGCACCGCAACAAGCGTGATGACGATCAGGATGACCGGCTTCATCGTTGCCGGCAGCGGCGGGTCAAACGCGGTGCCAAAGGTTTCCCACCTGAGAAATTTGGCCGAGGCCTCGCCATAGCCGCCATAGATCATTGCGACGGCGAACAGGACAATGAGAAGCGTGGAAAACGTGTCGCAAACCTTCTGCAGCCAGCGCGGCATGACGTCATAGAGCAGGAAAATGCGGATGTGGCTGCGTTGCTGCATGGCGTAAAGCCCGGCGAAGACAAACACGAAACCGGCCAGCCAGAGAGAGAGCTCATTGGCCCAGAGCGTGGGGCGTTCGAAGACATATCTGAGCAGCACCTCGTAGAACATCACGCCGACGATGATTGCGATCAACATCATCGTTACACGTCCGATGAACACCGACATACGGTCCGTGAATCCGAAGCCCTCGAACTCCATCTCGGCGCGCCGGACGGTCATGGCGCCGGCAACAAACAGTACCGGAATTGCGGCCAGCGCAATATAGTCCAGGATGTCGATTGAGGGATAGCGCGCGGCCAGCGCATCGGTATGGCCACCGAATGCCATGATGTAGGCCGGTCCGTGCCAAACCACCCAGCCACCGCAAATGATAAAGGCCAGCGGGATCAGCCACTCGGTAAATGCGCCTGTACTGCGCTGCATCTGGAACCTCCCAATGCGCGGACAAACCGGCTGCGCGGGCCGTGACGCGCCCCGGTCGGGGCGCGCCGTTTCGGTCAGTTACGCGACCGATCTTTGTTTCGCCAGACCCTACTGCTTCACCAGTCCCAGCTGCGTGAGATAGGCCAGATGGCTGGCCACCAGCGCCTCGGCCTCGGGGGTCGTGGCAAACTCGGGCCATGTTGCCTGTGCCGCGTCGCGGAAGGACTGCAGGTCCTCATCCGACCAGCTGTACAGGGTCACACCATCGGCACGCAGCTGTGCCGCCGCTTCGGCGTTCTTTTTCTCAAACGTCAGCGCCGTGCGCAGGGCCAGTGCCTCCATTGCAACGGACATAATGGTCCGGTGCGCTTCGGGCATTGAGTCCCAGACCGCCTTGTTGCACGCCAGATGGTCCGATGGCATCGAGTGGAACCCCGGGAAGTTGGTGTGCTTGACCAGGTCATAGAGCCCCAGGCCGACGTTGTTTGCCAGCCCCGACGCATCGGCGCCGTCGATGATACCGGTTTCAAGCGCCGTAAAGATCTCGGTGAAATCCATCACGATGGGCTTGGCACCCAGCTTTTCGAATATCTTGGTCTCCATGCCCGGGGGTGAGCGAAATTTCCAGTCTTTGAAGTCTTCGGCGTTGCGGATTGGTTTGGACGACGCCAGGCTTTCCTGCCCGTAGACCCACCAGCCGACCAGCTGCATGTCATAGAGGTTGTAAAGCTCCTGCGCAGCCTCAAGCCCACCGCCATAGTACAACCAGCTCAGCTGTTGGTACGGCGTTGAATAGCCGCCCATGATGTCACCGACAAACTGGAAGGCAGGGTTTTTACCGGTCTGATACCCACCGCCGGTCATGTCGCAGTCGAGAATTCCGGTGGCCGCGGCGTCGAAGGTTTCCACGGACTTAACAACCGACGAGCTGTAGAACATCTCGACCGCAATTTCGCCGTTCGACATTTTCTGAATGTCTTCCATGTACTGGGCGGCGAGTTGCCCGGACACGGTCTCTGGGGCGTAGTGGGTCTGAATGCGCAGGTTTGTGGTCTGTGCCATGGCCGAAAAGGCCAGGATACTGGCTGTCGCGGTCCCCGCGATCAGATGAGAAAGTTTCACGTTTATCCTCCCTTGCCGCACGGGCGGCGTTTTGACGAGCACGGCCTCTTATGCCGGGCCTGCGGGAAGGCTAGACTGAACCCGCGGATGCTGGCAAGCAGCAACGTATACCTTGAGCGGAGAATTTTGGTCCGTTGCCTCGTCCGGGCCCGGCAGTGGGACTTGATGCAGAGGTCCCCTGCTGTGCCGACCCCTAGTACGTTGCCCGGCCACCTGACAGATCGAATGCCGCGCCGGTCGTGAAGCTGTTGTCTGACGAGACCAGCCAAGCGACCATCGCGGCGATTTCATCAACTTCGATGAAGCGTCCGCGGGGGATCTTGGACAGCATGTAGTCGATATGTGCGTCGCTCATCTGGTCGAAAATCGCCGTGCGCGCGGCTGAGGGTGTGATGCAGTTCACGGCAATGTCCAGATCGGCCAGTTCCTTGCCCAGGGACTTTGTGAGCGCGATGACCCCGGCCTTGGCCGCGGAATAGGCCCCTGCATTGGGGTTACCCTCCTTGCCCGCGATGGAGGCGATGTTGACGATCCGGCCGTAATTCTGCGCCCGCATCACCGGCACAACCGCCTTGCAGCAGTAGAATATGCCGCTCAGGTCAATGTCGATAACGCGCTTCCATTCTTCGACGGCATAGTCGGCGACAGGCGCATTTGCACCTGCGATCCCGGCGCTAAACACCGCGATGTCGATACCGCCAAGCATCTCTGCCGCCTGCCGCATTGCCGTTTCGACGCTGGAACAGGCGGCCACGTCCACATGCAGCGCCTTGGCGCCGACGGTTCCACCGGCCCGTTTCGCGGTGTCGATATCGCGGTCGAGGATCACGACCTCGGCGCCCGAGGCGATCAGTCTTGATGTCACCGCCAGGCCGATCCCCTGTGCACCGCCGGTCACAACCGCGCGGCACCCGTCCAAGTCAATCCTGTTCATCGTTTCCCCTTGGTATTTTCCGGTATACCAACACCGGAATGGGAATCGAATTCAAGGGACCCGTGCGCGGGTAAGAACGGAGGGATTGAATGAAGCTGCTGCGATATGGGCCGGTAGGTGCGGAAAAACCGGGGTGTCTGGATGCGGATGGAGCGATCCGGGATCTGTCATCGGTCACAGGCGACTTTATGGGCAACGCGGTGTCTTTGCGGGCCATAGCGTCCCTTAAGACGGTGGATCTGGCAAGCCTCCCGTTGGTGGAGGCCGACGTGCGGCTGGGCGCGGCGCTGGCGGATGTGCCGAACTTCTACTGCATCGGTCAAAACTACGCCAAACATGCGCTCGAGTCCGGTGCCGAGCCCCCGACAGAGCCAATCCTGTTCAACAAATCCTCCACGGCGCTTTCGGGTCCCAACGATACGGTGATCCTGCCCAAGGATACCACAAAGGGCGACTGGGAAGTGGAATTGGGCGTCGTGATCGGTACGGACGTTTCATATGTTTCCGAGGCTGAGGCGCTGGACTGTGTCTCTGCCTATTGTGTGGTGAATGATGTGTCCGAACGGGCGTTTCAGCTGGAACGCGGCGGTACCTGGACCAAAGGCAAATCCGCCCCGACATTTGGCCCGGTCGGCCCGTGGCTGGTGACGGCGGACGAGGTTGCGGATCCGCAGGCGCTTAGCCTTTGGCTGAAGCTCAACGGCCAGACCATGCAAAGCTCGAACACTTCCGACATGATCTTCGGTGTTGCCGAAATCATCAGCTACATGTCGCGCTTCATGGCGCTGAAAGCCGGCGATATCATCGCGACGGGGACCCCGGAAGGTGTCGGGATGGGACAAAAACCACAGCGGTTCCTGCAGGAGGGCGATGAGATGGAGCTGGGCATCGATGGTCTGGGCGTTCAAAAACAAGCCGTTGTCGCTTTGGCCTCGTAGCGCTGGCCTGTTAAAAGGAGATCCCGCGGATGCGGGATCACACCCCCTGAGCCCGGGGTCCGCGGAGCGGATCCCCGGGCCGCCGCCCGGGTCAGAAGGCTGGGAATGCCGATTAACGCGCGCGGATACGAAGCGTCGGGTCGCGTGTTGTTTTCCCCTCCCAAAGATCAAGTTCGGGCGCAAAGAATGTCTCGACGCGCGCGCGGGCGCCGCGGCTGATGCGGGCCCATCGTCGCGGCGATTTGTTGTGGCGCGGGAGCGTAAGCGGCTGACCGATGCGGTGTTCAAGAAACGCGTGGAATGCCGCCATATCCTCGTAGCGAAAGAGAATGTCGGCTTGTTGCGCCCCGGTGTGATCACATACAAAACCCAACTGGCGGTGCATCCCGAGGTACGGGCGGTCCGCGCCATCGATGTACTCAAGAGCGAAGGTCTCGAACGCCACACCAGAGGTATCCGTGTGGCTCTCACCGGGTCGGGGTTTTGACCGGTAACGCCACCAGCTTTCCAGCCAGTCCAAGGGATGTCGCAGTTGTGCGACCGTATCGATGGCTGGAAAGCCGCATTCCGTAAGGTAGGGGCGCACGAAACGCTCGAAATGATGCGCCGGCATATGGCTGACCCGGTGATCGCCCGTGAACATGATCTGACAATGCGGCCGCAGCATGGTCTCGACCGAGGTTGACCCGGTCTTGGTCAGGGCGAGATAGGCGAACCCCCCGTCTAGGTTCAAAAGCACAGGTGTTCCTTTCGGCGTGTTTACGGATCGTTAAACCAAACCCGGGATGGTGAGGACATAGAAAATTTACCTTGCAATGTTCACATTTTGATCTCATGTTGTGCGGAACAAGAGGCGAACAGAGCAGTGATTGCCCCCCTGGGTGAGACGTGAAATAAGAGGATATATACATGGCAACCTCCCTTCTGGATTTGGGTGATAAACGCAGCATGGACAAGAAAAAGGCGCTTGAGTCTGCGCTGAGTCAGATTGAGAGGAGCTTTGGCAAGGGTTCGATTATGAAGCTCGGCCAGGGCAATGCGGTGATGGAGATCGAGGCGACCTCCACCGGGTCGCTGGGCCTTGATATCGCCCTTGGGATCGGCGGCCTGCCAAAGGGGCGGATCGTGGAAGTGTACGGCCCTGAAAGCTCGGGCAAGACCACCCTGGCACTTCATGTCATCGCCGAGGAGCAAAAGAAGGGCGGTGTCTGCGCCTTTGTGGACGCGGAACATGCACTTGATCCGCAGTATGCCAAGAAGCTGGGCGTTGATCTGAACGAGTTGCTGATTTCCCAGCCGGATGCAGGGGAACAGGCGCTTGAAATTACCGAGACTTTGGTCCGGTCCGGCGCGGTATCGGTTGTCGTGGTGGACTCGGTTGCAGCCCTTACGCCCAAGTCTGAATTGGAAGGGGACATGGGTGATCATCAGGTCGGCGCACAGGCGCGGCTGATGAGCCAGGCCATGCGAAAACTGACCGGCGCCATCAACCGTTCGAACTGCATGGTGATCTTTATCAATCAGATCCGGATGAAAATCGGTGTCATGTTCGGCTCGCCCGAGACGACATCCGGTGGAAATGCGCTGAAGTTCTATTCCAGCGTCCGGCTGGATATTCGGCGAATCGGCTCGATCAAGGACCGCGACGAGACGGTTGGCAACCAGACGCGGGTGAAAATTGTCAAAAACAAGGTGGCCCCTCCGTTCAAGCAGGTCGAGTTCGATATCATGTATGGCGAGGGTATTTCCAAGATGGGGGAACTCGTCGATCTTGGGGTTGTCGCCGGGGTTGTTGAAAAATCAGGGTCTTGGTACTCGTTCGGCGACGAGAGGATCGGCCAGGGTCGCGAAAATGCCAAGAACTTCCTGCGGGAAAATCCGGACGCGGCGCTGGCGATCGAGGACAAGATCCGGGCGGCTCATGGCCTCGATTTTGACATTACAAATGATGATGATGCGGTACTCGAAGAGTAATCCACGCTCTCAGTGAACGCGAAATCGGCTCGGGGTTTCTCGGGCCGGTTTTGTGTCTGTCGCGCGGCATGGATGGCCGGTTAGCGCCCGGACTCTTCGGTCAGTAAGGCGCAAAACCTTCGCGAAAGGGCGCTGCCCACGGACACATCCTGCCGTTTCGCTCGTCAGGGTTCAGTCGGGTCTTCCGTCTCCGTGCGTTCCGAGGTTGCCTCCGGAGCCGGGGTGGTTTCCGGAACACGGTTCCACTGATACAGCCAGACTTCTGTCAATTTGCGGCCGTAGCCAGCGATATGGGCGCTGAGTTCGATCATCGGATCCGTCCCGCCGTCGATGTCGATGACCAGCCGCCAGAGGCCTGTGTCGGAGGCACCCGGTGCTTCTGCCTCGGACAGTTTGAACAGTATTGTGTTCAGGATGTCGCCCGAGGACACGGTCACGACCGGCTCGAACTCGGCGTCTTCGGGTGAACCACCCAGCAAGCCACCCTCGAAGTCGATCACAAACTTGCGCTCGTTGGGATTGCTGATCGGAACGCCGGACGGGCCGCCGTGGCCGGCGCGCGTCGCGCTTACCCAGGCAAGGGCATCTTCGGGGTCCGGACCAAGTGCACCCCAATGCATCCGATAGCTGTAGTTCCGTGTCTCACCGGCTTTCGGGGCGGTGTCAGGGACCCAGAAGAGGACAATATTGTCCTCAATTTCCAGTTCGGCCGGGATCTCGACCAGCCTCACGGCGCCTGGCCCCCAATCGCCCAATGGCTCCACCAGCACGGAGGGGCGGTCGTGATACCGCGCACCGGTGTCCTGGTAGTCCGTATAGGCGCGGTCCCGCTGGATCAGGCCGAATGACCGCAAAGACGGTTCCGCAAAATAGGATCCCGCAACCCGCGGCGGATTATTGAGCGGTCTCAGCAGGACGTCTCCGTCAGGGCGTTCGATGCGGACCGCATCGCTGTCATGTACTTGCGGGCGGTAGTCGTTGAAATCCCGCTGGGAGTACTCCGAATACAGGAACATGGAGGTCAGAGGCGCCAGACCCAGTTGGCGAATATCTGTCCGGAAATTCAGTTCTGCGTCGACGCTGATAATCGTGTCGGCACCCGGGCGAATGACAAAGCGATAGGCCCCTGTGACCGAGCTGCTGTTCAGCGCGGCATAGAGTACCATGTGCTGTTGGCCGGTCGCGGGGCGTTCCACCCAGAACTCCGTGAACCGCGGAAACTCCTCAGGACCTTCCAGCCAGGTGTCGATCGCAAGCCCACGGGCGGACAGCCCGTAACTGTTGCCGCGGCCAAGGGCGCGAAAGTAGCTTGCGCCGACAAAAGCGATCAGTTCATCGAATTTGTCCGCGCGGTTCAGCGGATGATTGATTTTCAGTCCGGCAATTCCGGGCAGCTTCGCGTCGTCGGGTACTTTTGCTGCAAGGTCATTGAGGTACTCAAAGTCAGCGGTGGTGAACGTCATTTCGCGCGCGGTACCGTCGACCACCTCGTGGATGCGCACAGGTTCCTTGTACAACCATCCGGGATGGAATGCGTGGATGTGGAAGTCCACCGGATACTCCGACCAGCGCGCGCTGTCTGCAAAGAACCGGATATTGCGGTATCCATCGTAGTCCAGATCCGCAAGAAAGCTCTCCAGCGGTGGAGGTGGTGCATCCGGCTGCGCGGCAAGCGCGCGCATCCGCGCCTTGAGATCGTCAAAGGAGAACGGTTGTGCCGGGTTTGGTGGCGGTGTCGGGGGCGCAAGATCCTGTGCCCGTGCCGTAGCTGTCGCAAGTCCGGCGGCTGAACTCAGCAAAAGCGTCATGGCCCTCCGTCGTGTCGGGCGCAGTCTTGTGGTCATCCGCATGGTATTATCCTGAGTATTCTTAGGCCTGGCACGGACACTATCGGGACAGGACCGCGGTGTGGACACCTTTGGGGGTGTGATCAGTAGAGTCTGTTTGGATTGTAGACAGTCTTGGGCCCTTGGGCTATCTCCACGCTGTTACATTGCCGTGAAGCGACCCGGGGATCATGATGAGCAGCCTGAACGACATCCGCAGCACGTTTCTGACCCACTTCAAGGATCAGGATCACGCGGTTGTGCCCAGCGCCCCGCTTGTTCCGCGCAATGACCCGACGCTGATGTTCGTGAACTCGGGCATGGTGCCATTCAAGAACCTTTTCACCGGTTTGGAGACGCGGGCCTACACCCGCGCCACCAGCTGCCAGAAATGCGTACGGGCCGGGGGCAAGCACAATGACCTCGACAATGTGGGTTATACCGCGCGGCATCATACCTTCTTTGAAATGCTGGGCAATTTCAGCTTCGGCGACTACTTCAAGGATGTGGCGATCCCGCATGCATGGGACCTGATCACGCGGGAGTTTGATGTCCCGCCCGAGCGGCTCTATGTGACCGTCTATCATACCGATGACGAGGCCGAGGCCATCTGGAAGAAAATCGGTGTGCCGGAAAGCCGGATCATCAGGATCGCGACAGACGACAACTTCTGGATGATGGGCCCGACAGGGCCCTGTGGGCCGTCGTCGGAGATCTTCTTTGACCATGGCGACAAGATCTGGGGAGGCCCGCCGGGCAGCCCGGAGGAGGACGGGGACCGCTTTATCGAGATCTGGAACCTTGTGTTCATGCAGTTTGAACAGTTCGAAGACGGGTCCCGCCAACCGCTTCCCAAGCCGTCCATCGACACCGGCATGGGGCTGGAACGTATGGGGGCCACGCTGCTGGGCTCGCACGACAACTATGACACCGACGTGATGCGTGATCTGATCGAGGCCTCGGCCCAGGCCACATCAGTTGATCCCTATGGCGATCAGAACGTCCACCACAGGGTCATCGCGGATCACCTGCGCTCCAGCGCCTTTCTGATTGCGGACGGCGTGATGCCCTCGAATGAGGGGCGCGGTTATGTGTTGCGGCGGATCATGCGGCGGGCGATGCGCCATGCCCATCTGCTGGGCGCCAAGGATCCGGTGATGCACAAACTGGTGCCGGTCCTCGTGCGACAGATGGGCCAGGCCTACGCCGAGTTGACCCGGGCCCAGCCGATGATCGAAGAGAGCTTGCTGCTAGAGGAAACACGTTTCAAGCGGACCCTCGACCGGGGCCTTGGCCTGCTGGATGCGGAGCTTGGGACCCTCGAGGAAAACCAACCGCTTCCGGGTGAGACGGCATTCAAACTGTATGACACATACGGCTTTCCGCTTGATTTGACCCAGGATGCCCTGCGGGAACGCGGACGCGATGTGGACACTGCCGGTTTTGACGCGGCGATGGCTGCGCAAAAAGCCAAGGCGCGCGCTGCCTGGGCGGGTTCAGGGGAGCAAGCGGACGCCAGCATCTGGCTGGAACTGGCGGAGGAGATCGAACCGACCGAGTTCCTTGGATACGAAACTGAGGTGGCCGAAGCGACGGTCCTGGCGATCGTCGCGGATGACGAGCGAAAAGAGGCATGGACGGGGGATGGAACAGCCTGGGTGATCACCAACCAGACCCCGTTCTATGGCGAGTCCGGCGGTCAGGTTGGCGACCACGGCTACATCAGGATCGATGGCGACGGCGGTTACGCGATGACCGGCTTTGTGTCGGACACCAAGCGTTTTGCGGGTGGATCGATTCTCGCACATAGTTTTCGTGCCGACCACGGCACGTTGAACGTCGGGGATACCGTGCGGTTGGAGGTGGACCACAGACGCCGCACGGCGATACGGTCCAACCACTCGGCCACGCATCTGTTGCACGAAGCGCTTCGCCAGGCCCTGGGTCCCCATGTTGCGCAGCGCGGATCGCTGAACGATGAGGACCGGCTGCGCTTTGACTTCAGCCATACCAAAGCGATGACGACCGATGAGCTTGCGAAGGTCGACAAGGCGGTGAACGACTACATCCGGCAAAACACCGCGGTCGAAACCCGGATCATGACGCCGGATGATGCGCGCGCCCTGGGGGCGCAAGCGCTCTTTGGGGAAAAATATGGCGATGAAGTGCGTGTCGTTTCGATGGGCTACGAGCCCGACGCAGGCAAGGGCAGTGATGGCACGACCTATTCCATCGAACTGTGTGGCGGTACCCATGTGCGCCGGACGGGCGATATCGGTTTGTTTGTGATCCAAAATGAAAGCGCCACCTCCGCAGGTGTGCGCCGGGTTGAGGCGGTCACGGGTGACATCGCGCGGAAGTATATTGCCGAGGAAATCGGGGTTTTGTCGCAATTGGCGGGCACTCTGAAAACGCCACGCGGCGCGGTTGTTCCGCGGGTCGAGGCATTGCTGGACGAGCGCCGGGCGTTGCAGGCTGAGGTGACCGAACTGCGCAAGAAACTGGCCATGGGTGGTAGTGGCGCCGGATCAGACGCCGAGACGGTGGGCGGTGTTCCCTTCCTGGGACAGGCGCTCAGCGGGGTGTCTGGCAAGGATTTGCGTGGATTGATCGATGCGCAGAAGCAGAAGCTGGGGTCCGGCGTTATCCTTTTGCTGGCCGATACCGGTGGCCGTGCGGCTATTGCCGCCGGTGTGACCGAGGATCTGACCGACCGCGTGTCTGCGGTTGATCTGGTCCGGGTCGCGGCCGAGGCCATGGGCGGCAAGGGTGGCGGTGGACGACCCGATATGGCGCAGGGCGGCGGCCCGGATGTGACGAAATCCCAGGACGCGCTGACGGCCGCGCGCAAATTGTTGGAGGTTTGAGATGCCCGCTTACATGATCGCGCGGATCAAAGTGACCGATGCGGAGCAATACGCCGAATATGCCGCTCAGACGGTAGCGCTGGCAGAGCAGTTTGGCGGCACGTTTCTGGTCAAGGGCGGGCCGATGAAGCAACTTGAGGGCGACGGACCGGACCGGCATGTTGTCGTGCGCTTTGACACTATGGCGGCCGCCGAAGCCTGGTATGCGTCCGACGCTTACCAGAAGATTCTCCCCATCGCCCTGTCCAACTCGCACCGCGACATCGTCTTGGTCGAGGGCATCTAAGTAAATAAGGAAAAGACCAATGCCAGCACTTTGGATCGCCCATGTCGAAGTCACGGATGAAGCCGCTTATGCCGACTACATAAAGGTCGCAGGCGTTCAAATCCCCGCTCATGGCGGGGTCTTTATCGCCCGCGGTGGTGCATTCGAACAGTTGGAGGGTCGCGCCTATCCTCGCAATGTGGTCGCACGGTTCCCCAGCATGGATGCCGCACTGGCCTGCTATAATTCAGCGGAGTATCAGGCCGTTGTCCCAACGGCGATCGCCGCTTCGGACCGGTCGGTGGTGATCGTCGAAACAGACGAATAGGACACCGGCGCCCGCGGCCGGTCGGGCCCTGTATCGTCCGAAATTGTCGGCACACAGCGCAGAGCCAAAATTGGTACGTGGTGTCGATAATGACGGTAGGCCGAACACTCCCGTCAGATCTACCGGTTCGAAAAGCGTGGCGTTCTGATAGGGTTCTGCCGCGCCGGAGCGTCTTGCCGTTCCTGCCTTTACGAGCCGCGTAGGAAGCCGGTTGCTGACCGGCCAGCGACGCACTTTCGTGCTAATCTATACCGAAAGGAGTGTTAGAGACGGGTGTCGCGCCATCGGGAAAAAGCTTTCCCCACTCAAGATTTACATCACATCAACAATCCCGGGGGGCCAAGGTGGACGCCGGTCCCACTGCCGCCGGTCCGGTCAGGATCAGGCGACGATCAGGGAAGGTGTTCACCACACATAGACTTCCATATCCTCCGCGGCGAGCGAATAACCGGTTTGACCCATTTCTGTTGACTGAAGCTGCGTGCGCATCGTCCCGGTCACCCAGACCGCATCCCACAGTTGTTCGTTCGGCCAGGGGCTTCGCGCGTTCACAAACACCAGCTGATTGGCGGGTGGAGGAGGCGTGTGGATGCACGCACCGACATACGGAACCAGTATGAAATCCGTCACGCCCTTGGCGCCGATCTCAAGCGGGATGATGAACCCCGGCATCTTGATGTAGGCGTTGTTCAACGTCTCGTTCAGCTTGGTGGCATTCTCGTCGTAGATGGGGTTCCAGGTGTCGTTGATCACATCCATCTCGCCCTCTCCGATGATCAACGAGTAGGGAATGTTCGGTGGAATAAGGTCGTCCCACGTAATCTCGACCGCTGCAGCGGACAGCGCGGTTGTCGGGGCAGTCGCTGCAGCTGCAATACCGGCAAGGGTGGTCCTCCGGGTTATCATGATCACGCACCTGATTGGCCTAGGTTTTGACCATCATACCATCAGCCAATGATAACCGATAGGCGCGGTAGGCCGGGACAAGGCTCACAATTGCTCCAGCACATGTTACAACCACCAATACTGTCAGCTCTCGCAGCGACGGCATCTCAATAGGAAGCCAGAGCCCATAGGCCCGATCGACCATCGGCTGTCCGACGGCAAGACCGAGGTAAAGCATCGCCAGACCCAGGATCGCACCGGCGGCGGCGACCAACATAGCCTCCAGAACCAACAAGCCCAGAATTGTGCCGGGCCGTGCGCCCATGGCCCGGTAAATCGCCATCTCGCGACGGCGCTCGTTCAGGCCGGAAAAGATCGTCGCCATCATCCCGATTAAGGCTGTGACGACGACCATGGCCGAGACCGCCAGCAATGCCGTTTCGGCAACACCCACAATGCCCCAAAGCTCCTGCAGGGCCACGCCGGGCAATATCGCCAGCAGTGGTTCTTCGGGGTAGTTGTTGATCGCGCGCTGCAAGGCAAAGGTCCGAAGGGGGCTTTCCACGCCGACCAATGCCGCCGTTACCGCCTTCGGCTTCAGATCCATCTGTCGGATGACCTCGATCGGTGTCGACTGACCGGGGATCTGCGCGCCACTTTGCCAGTCGACATGGATCGCTTCGATGGCCTCCATACTGACAATGACCGTCCGGTCTACCGGCGTGCCCGTCTTTTCGAGGATGCCGGACACGCGAAATGGTTGGTCCTTGTGCTCGGTGAACGAGGAGAGCCCATGCGCCACGATTATCGGATCATCGATGGAATAGCTCAAGGTACGTGCAACATCCGCCCCGATTACCGCATCAAACAGGTCCGACATGATGTCGCCCTGGGCGACCTGCAAGGATCGGCCCTGGCGATACTTGTAATGCGTGAAAAACGCCTGGCTTGTGCCCATCACACGGAACTGTCTATGGCTGTCCCCAAGGGATATGGGCACGATCCACTCAACATCCGGGCGCGCGGCGATATCCAGGTAACTTTCCCAGGTGACATTGTTGGTGGCATTGCCGATCCGGAACACCGAATACAGCAACAGCTGCACTGAGCCGGATCGCGCCCCAACAATCAGATCCGTGCCCGAGATCGTGTCGGCGAAACTCGCCTTGGCCCCGGTCCGGACTTTCTCGACCCCCAGGAAAAGCGCTACAGAAAGTGCGATCGCAAGGATCGTCATGCCGACGGTCAACCCACGCGCATAGAGCGAGGCAACGGCAAGGCGCAGGATCATGCCGCCGCCCGTTCCACCAAGGCGATATCCTCCATCCGCACGATGCGGTCGAACCGGTCGCCCAAACGGGGATCGTGGCTGACCATCAGCAACGACATATCCTCGGCACCGACGTGATGGAACAGCAGGTCAAGAAAAGACGCTTGGCTGTTGGTATCGAGAGAGGATGTCGGCTCGTCCGCGACGATCAATGGCGGCCGTCCGATCAACGCGCGGGCCACAGCCACCCGTTGTTGTTGCCCGACACTCAAAGTGCCCGCCCGGGTGGTCATCACAGCGGTGGGGAGGTTGAGACCCTGGCACAAGGCATATGCCGCCTCGCGTGGGGTGCCGGAGCGCGCCTTTCGTTTGGGCGCGAACCGCAAGGGGAGTAATATGTTGTCAAGCACGGTGCCGAACGGAAGCAGGTTGAATTGCTGAAAGATCACGCCGATCTGTTCGGCGCGAAACCGGTCCTGTGCGCCGCCGGACAGGGTCGAAAGATCGGTTCCTGCCACCTCCACCATGCCGCTTTCCGGTGTCACGGTGCCGCAGATTAGCGACAGCAATGTCGACTTTCCCGATCCGCTCTCGCCCAGCAGCAGCACCGTCTCGCCGGTTTTCATCGAGAATTCCGGGATCGAAAGACAAAAGGATGCACGGCCCGGCCAGCGGAACCGCGCATCCCGGACCGACAGCACCAACGCCGGTCCATCCATTTTCAGAGCAGTCCGCGCAGATCCAATACCGGCGCGGCGCGTTCGACTTCGAACGACTGCGCGCCGTCAGCGGTAACCAACTGAACCTCAAGCTCGAGCGCATTTTCAAATGTCTCGAAATAGACAAACCTCATGTCCGTGATCGCGGCGGGATCGGCACAGCTCAGAACATATTCCGCATGGAACTCAGTATGTTCGGCTTCTTCGGCATGTTCGGCGTGCTCGTCCCCGTGACCGGCGTGCTCGTGACCATGGTCGGCATGTTCCTCTGCATGCTCATCTCCATGATCTGCGTGATCAGCATGCTCGTCACCATGCTCGTCGCCGTGATCGGCGTGCTCTGCGTGCTCCTCTGCACTCTCCAGCTTGGCGCTGGCCTCGATGACCGTACACTCCGCCGCAGCCGGCATCACGAACAGCTCCAATGGGCGCGCCAGCGTGGCAACTGCATCATCGATCAGGGCGCGGTCCTCGGCGCTTTCTGCCTGATATTCAAATCCAACAATGTCTGCGCCCGGCGCGAAAAACTCAATCGCGACCGTGGTCCCATCGATTGCTATGTTCAACTCACCCACCCCATGTTCATGCGCATCCAACTGGCGCGTTTCCTGGGCAACGGCGGGTGAAACGGCCATCGCGACAAGCAGTGGCAGGGTCTTTTGCAGGGTCTGTTTCATGGGATATCCTTACAAAGCTCGCGGTTTTGGAAATGCTCAGGCGGCGCAGGTTTGGCAGTGCCCGTGTATGTCTCGAACGTGACGTTCAGTCCGAAACGTGCTGTTCGAACCGAACGTCGCAAGCGCGGGCAACAGTGCGCCGCCGTCGTGTTCTTCCACCGAACAGCACCCTTCGAAGACGGCCAGGACCGGTAAAGTGTCGGAGTGACCGCAGCGGCACGGCACATAAGTCTTGAGCGGTTCAAGCCGGTGCGCGCACCCCTGATCTGTCAGTGCCGAGCGCGTCCGATACATCGTTGGCGGCGCGATTCCCGGTTCATTGGTCCGAAGCATCTCACGAATTTGATCGGCTTTCAGGGGCTTATCACGGGACTCGAGCAGGCGAACACTGTCACGCTGCCGTGCCGAAGCTTGTTTGCGCATCAGGCCGCATCCCCACTCAAGCCCACGTTCCCATCCGACCGGAAAGTTATTTTATAACGTAACAATCTACAAGCAGGGGATTGATCGGACCAGATGTGGCGCCCCTTGCCCAGCGGTTTCGGGCCGACCAGGCGGTTACACCTCAACAATACCGTTGGTTCGCGACTTGCGATATTCTGATGGCGACTGACCGTGGACCCGCCGGAACTCTCGGTAGAAATTCGACCGTGTCATGAACCCGGACTGCTCGGCGATTTTGGTGACGCTTTCGTTCCCGTTCGCCAGCAGATCCGCGGCATGTTGCAATCGGTGCTGATTGACGTATTGCGACACATTCATACCGCAGGTCCGGTTGACAGCCGCCGATACCGAACGGGCCGGCAGGTGTAGGCGTTTGGCCAGCCTTTGTACGGTTAGGTCCGGGTCCAGGAACAGGTGATCCTGGGTAAGCAGGGTGTTGAGCCGCCGTTCGATCACGCCATCTTGCCTGTCCATTGCCGGATCCGGCCGCGGTGCGGTCGCGGGGGGCGCAAGCAATGACGGCAGCGCAACCAGCATTGCCACCAGAATGAAAACCAGCGGTACCGTTCCATAGGAGATTAGCACGGCCGCATTGGCGCCGCGGTTGACGATGAAATCCAGGGCGATTGCCGTGTCCATGAACAGAACGAAGGCAAGCAAACCGATGCCGCGCAAAATCCAGTTAGACAGGCTCCGCGTCAGCCCAACAGGCGCATGGATCAATGCATCGCCCCCCTTTCGCCAGAGGAGAAACAGGGCCGACAGATACATAAGGTAACTGGCGCTGATCAGACCATCAATCGCGCTCATATCGTCAAGGACAACCTGAAAATACGCAAACGCAACGATCGGCGCGCCCAAGTGTGCAATGGCACTGCGGGCGAAGCGATCCGTGCTCTGCGTCAGCGCAGCAAAACCCAGATACATGAGCGGCCCCAGATACAGGGGCAGGAAGCGTTGCACCGGTGTCAGTGCGGTCATCCCGTATCCGAACCGAAGGCCCACCAGAAGTGCTTCACTGGCGCAGAGGACGAACAGAATCACGAACAGGACGCGGGACCTTGGGATCAGGGTGCGCAGTTGTCCGATCAGTACCGCGATCACACCGCAGAGCAATGCGGTCAGCAGCGGCAGCGGTAAATTGAGGAGTGCCGGGCTGTCCATCTGTCCTCTTTCCGGTCGGATCTGTCCTGTATCGGGATCCAGGACAGGTATGGCCACTCCATCCGGTTGTTTCAATTTACCGTACCGCGCAGGTCTTAGGCTGTTCTTTACACCAACGGGAGCGTTCGATGAAACGTCTTTGGCACATGATTGCACTTCTGTCGGCGGGCTTTGCCTGCCCGGTCGCAGGTCAACCCTATCAGGCCGCAATAAGCCCCCTCGAAATCGCGGACCCGACTGGTCAGCGGGATCTAAAGGGCTTTGTGTGGTACCCCACCGATGCCACAGGTCCGCTGAGTATCGATTTCGACAGTTCGGTCTGGGTCGGGACCAATGTGATCCACGAGGCTGCCCCGGCAGATGGCCCCTTTCCACTTCTGCTGCTCTCACACGGGATGTTTGGCAATGCCCGTAATCAGGCCTGGCTGGCCGGTGCGATGGCCCGACGCGGATACGTCGTGGCCGCCATCGACCATCCCGGAACGTCGACCTGGTCGCGCGATCCCGACGCCCGCCGCAGGCTTTGGGAACGGCCCCAGGACATCACCCGGCTGATCGACTATGCAACCGGGTCCCGAGCCATGGCGGCGCCAGTCGATCCCGACAGGATCTTTATGGCGGGCCATTCGCTGGGCGGATTTACGGCTGTTGCCCTTGCAGGGGCCCGCTACGATGCTGCGGGTTTGGAACGCTTTTGCGACGCCACGCAGGGGGATCTTGTGTGTCGCATCCTGGCGGATTGGCAGATTGCCCGAACCCCCGGCGACCGCCTGCAAATGGAGGCCGATCTTTCGGACCCGCGGATCCGGGCGTTCGCCGTATTCGATCTTGGTGGTACCCAGAGTTTCTCGCCGGACAGCCTCGGCCGGATCGATCGTCCGATGCTGGTGTTTGGGGCACCGATCATGAATTCGGGTCTGACGCTGGATATTGAGTCGCGGGCGTTGATCCAGGCCCTCGAGCCTGAGCAAACTACCTACATAGAGCCCGAGGATCTTTCGCATTTTGACTTTCTGGGGGAGTGCAAACCAGAAGGGTTTGAGATCCTGGCGCAGGAAGAGCCGGGCGATGAGGTCATTTGTGAGGGCGGCGGTGCATCCCGTGCCGCGAAGCATCGGGCCATTGTAAATGAGGTCGCAAATTTCTTCGACCGATCCTAGAGAATTGTCGGGCCCCATGCTGGCAGCAGCGGGGCCCGTAACAGGTTTGGCCAAGCGCGTGCCCCAGCCTCACCGCGGGTGGTCGGTGTCCTGCATAGCATCGATTTCGGCCACCGTCGGGGTCTTGGGGCGGGCGTGGCGGAAGTACTCCCGCAGCAGCGCCCACCGCATGCCGACGCTGTCTTTCTGGTTATGCAACTGTGCGACGGTCAACCTTCGCCGCTTGACCACTTCCCGCGCAATACGGAAGTTGAACCGACGCAGCCGCTGCAAATAGGCCGGTGGCACCCGGTCTCGCAGGTATCCCCAGGCGCGAAACAGCTGCATGAAGGCCAGGGTGCGAAATATGAACTTCTGGAGCGTTTGCCAGATCAGTTGCCAGAACGCGGCGAGGCCCGCCAGGATCCACATCGGCAGTTGAACCGAAAACAAGAGCAGCCAAAGGCTCATCGTCGTCAGTGCAAGCGCCAGACTGGCCGACATCGCGACCAGGATCAGGACATATCGGGTGGGGCGGGGCAGGGCCTGATAGGCCGCCATCATGCGGTCAAACCGCTCCTTTGCATAACTGGTATAGGCCTTCACGAACGTTGCGATGCGTCGTTGATTGACGGCCCCGATCAGCATCGGGACAAGAGACTTTAGCAACCAGCGTTTGGCGATTTCGACACGGGCGAAGTTCATCCCCTGTGCTTTCAGCCATATCAGGAGCGTGTTGGAACTCAGCGCCATAGCCCGTGCAAACACGATCTTGATCTGGCTGAATATCAACCCAAGGGCCGCCAACACCTCGGCGCCGAACCAGTACGACAGGCCTAGGGACACTCCGATCAATACGCACAAAAGGGCCAAAGCACGTGCGAGCATCAAACCTCCTTTCCTGCATGTGTTGTTCGGGTGCCCGCCGCGTAGCGGGCGAATACGGTGATTTTGCGGCCCCGTCTAGCGGACCGGAAGCGCTGTCGTCTCCTTGATCCGCTCCATCACGAAGCTTGCAGAGACGTCCGAGATCTCGACCCTGGCGATCAGGCGCTGATACAGCCGGTCGTAGGCGGCAACATCCTCGACCTGAGCGCGGACCAGGTAATCCAGGTCACCTGTCATCCGGTACACGCCCTGGATTTCGTCCAGATCCCGCGTGGCGTCCGAGAAC
Source organism: Pseudomonadota bacterium (assembly GCA_039190275.1). Taxonomy (GTDB): domain Bacteria; phylum Pseudomonadota; class Alphaproteobacteria; order Rhodobacterales; family Rhodobacteraceae; genus Halovulum. The sequence goes on from JBCCYF010000027.1 coordinate 40,249, forward strand.
CGGGCCGCCCACTCCGCTGAATGCTGGTCGGTCCGGATCAGCATATAGACTGTCAGCTTCAACCCGATTTTCTCGGGGTCGAGCAGCGCCACACGCGCGACAATAACTCCGGCCTTCTCGAGCTGTTTGATCCGTCGCCAGGTGGCGTTGCGGGACAGGCTGACCTCCTCGGCGAGTCGGTCGAGCGACACATCCGAGCGGCGCTGCAGCTGGTACAGGATTTTCCGATCTATGGGATCGATCACCGCCCGAGCCTTGGTTCTTAGGATAAACTAACACTCATTTCTATAATATAGGTATGATTTGGGATCATTTCCACTCAGGTATGGGATAAAAGTACCAAAAGGAAAGGTAACGCCATGATCAAACAAGTCTTTCTCAATCACCCGGCCTCCGTCGATGAGAGCTATGGGGAGCATTTTCTCTTTGCGACGCGGTTCAGCGGAAAGCTAGTCATGGCGGCCGGGGCTGCTTTTGTACATGCTCTGATCCCCTGCTTGTTCGAGAAAACAGCAAGCCGGATCGTCGCGGATCTGTACAAAGACACGGCGCACCGGGGGCAGACGCCCGCCTCGGGGCAGAGCAATGTCGCCTGAGATCGGGGTTCGGGTCACGCAGCAGGCGGGGCCAACGCCGCCACGGTTGTGCACAGAACTTTGCGCAATGATACCGGCCCATGGCGGAACAGCCGCAGGCCGGTGAGATGTTGGAGCACAGCCTTGGTCTGGCCGAGACGTCCGTTCAGCCGGCTAGGGCGGCGTTAAGGTTCTCGTCGATCTTTTCAAGGAAGCCTTCGGTGGTCAGCCACTTCTGGTCGGGGCCGACGAGCAAGGCAAGGTCCTTGGTCATGAACCCGCTTTCCACGGTGCCCACGATCACTTTTTCCAGCGTCTCGGCAAACTCCAGCAGTTTCGCGTTCTCATCCAGTTTCGCGCGGTGCTTGAGGCCGCCGGTCCAGGCATAGATTGAGGCGATGGAGTTGGTCGATGTCGCCTCGCCCTTCTGGTGTTGACGGTAGTGCCGCGTGACGGTGCCGTGGGCGGCCTCGGCCTCGACGATTTTGCCGTCCGGGGTCATCAACTGACTGGTCATCAGACCCAGCGACCCAAAGCCCTGCGCGACCGTGTCGGATTGCACGTCGCCGTCATAGTTCTTGCAGGCCCAGACAAATCCGCCTGACCATTTCATCGCCGCGGCGACCATGTCATCGATCAGACGGTGTTCATAGGTGATGCCTGCGGCCTTGAATTTGTCGGCAAATTCCTCGTCAAACACCTTCTGGAAGATCAGCATAAACTGACCGTCATACTGCTTGAGGATCGTGTTCTTGGTGCTCAGATAGACCGGCCAGCCCAGGTTCAGGCCATAATTCAGCGAGGCGCGGGCAAAGTCATGGATCGACTGATCCAGATTGTACATCCCCATGTAAATGCCTGACGATGGCGCCTTGAAGACCTCTTCCTCCATCACGGTCCCGTCGTCCCCGACAAACTTCATACTGAGCGTCCCTGGCCCGGGGAACTTCATGTCGGTGGCGCGGTACTGGTCACCGAAGGCGTGGCGGCCGATCACGATGGGCTGCGTCCAGCCGGGGACAAGCCGGGGGACGTTTTTGCAGATGATCGGCGCGCGGAACACGACACCGCCCAGAATATTCCTGATCGTACCGTTGGGGCTGCGCCACATTTTCTTGAGGCCAAACTCCTCGACCCGTGCCTCGTCGGGTGTGATCGTGGCGCATTTTACGCCGACCCCGACCTCTTTGATTTTGTTGGCCGCGTCGATGGTGATCTGATCGTCGGTCCGGTCGCGTTCCTCCATTCCAAGATCATAGTAGAGCAGGTCGATGTCGAGGTATGGCAGGATCAGCTTGTCCTTGATGAACTGCCAGATGATGCGGGTCATCTCGTCGCCGTCGAGTTCGACGACTGGGTTCTCTACCTTGATCTTGGTCATGGGATCCTCATTGGGTCTGATCGTTTGCCGGTTCTATAGTCGAGCATCGCCCTGTTGGAAAGGTTGGTATACGGATGCATACCAAACACAGCCGATTGGTAGCATAAGCTCTACGTCATGTGCCGCAGAAAGGCACGCGGGATTGCGGGTGCCGCGGCCCAATCGTTGCCGACACGGCGCGGTTTCCGGTATGGCCCGCTCGATCGGGCGATTGTGCTGCATACCAGCCTGACGTATGAGCGCGGCGCAAACAGGAGAATGGCATGAGTGGAACGGATCGCGATCTGCAGGCGGCATGGGCCGGGCCGCAGCCGGTCATGGTACTTGTACGCCCGCAGATGGGCGAGAACATCGGTTCGGCCGCGCGGGCGATGTTGAACTTTGGACTTGAGCACATGCGTCTGGTCGCGCCCCGCGACGGGTGGCCGAACCCGGCGGCGGTCGCCATGGCCTCGGGCGCGGCGCGGGTTCTGGATGCGGCGCGTATGGAGACGGATGTCTCAACCGCCGTGCAGGATCTGACCCATGTCTACGCGACGACCGCGCGTCCGCGTGACCTGACCAAGGAGGTGATGACGCCCAAGGTTGCGATGGCGGATGCGCGGGCGCGTATCGACCGGGGGGAGCGTGTCGGTGTTCTGTTCGGACCCGAGCGTGCCGGTCTTGAAAACGCTGACATCATTCCAGCGAACACAGTGATATCGGTACCGGTCAATCCGGGCTTTGCCTCGCTGAACCTGGCGCAATGTGTACTGCTGGTCGGCTATGAATGGGGGCAGGCGATGGCCCTGTCGATTGATCCTCAGCATGATCGTGTGGACCTGGCCATGCGGGCGGATGTCACACGGCTTGCGGAGTCGCTTGTCGCGCAGCTGGACCGGGCCGGGTTCTTTTGGCCTGATGGCAAACGCCGCAGCCTGCGGGAGAACCTGGAAAACCTGCTGTTTCGTTTGCCGTTGACCGACCCGGATATACGCACGCTCTACGGGGTATTCCGTACACTCGCGGAAAAGCACCCCGCGCGGCGCGATGGGTCGTGACCTTGCGCTTACTGCCGCGTGATCAGCTTGAGCAAGTCTGTCACCTCAAGCGGGGACAGCGTCGGCAGCCCGGGTTGGGTGTGCCCTTGAACGCCGCTTTCCAGCACTGGGAACGTGCTGAGCACTTCGGACAGGGCCCGCCGGTCAAGGGTGTCGATGGATTGTGTCGGGTTCAGCGTTTCGGACCATAGCCCGTCCGAGAGCACCATCTGATGGGTGTCCAGAAGGACGTGGTGACAGTCCACCACCTGGTCCGGCGCGCGTGATACGCCGGGAACCGAAAGAAGATCCTGGACCGCAACCAGGACCGAGGCGGTGCCGAACACCATTTCGGCCCAAAGGTTGGAGATACGAATCCGATGGGCCGGGGTGAACATCAGGTCACGGCGGTTTGAGAAGGTTCCTGCCCGGATGTGGACCGGTGCAAGATCCCCAACGGCGTTGACTTTCCGGCGTCCCGTCCAGCGAATGCTGTGAAACGCTCCATCCATGCACAACAGCCGGTCGCCGACTTGAAGATCCTCGATGTGCCGGTCTCCGGTATCGGTCCGCAGACGCGTCCCGCTCCGGGACAGACTGAAAGCAGCGCGTGCGTTGATGTGCATGGTCCTGGTTCCCCGTCCGACAAATCCTGAGCGGCACCGGATATGCCGCCCCAGGGTTATGGATCCGCTCCTACTGTGTTGGATTTGAGACGAAACCGCGTTGCTTTGGCGACGCCGCATGCGGGGATTTGGCCGCTTGTCGGGCCTGGCCCGACGGTCTACATGACGGATCGAAACGATGGTTTGGCGGCATGAACACCACACGCAGTATTTTTGAAGAGGTTTCGGATCGCAGCGATCTGGCCCCATCGCGTCCCGCGCCCAAGGATCCAAGGGGTGCAGCGCGCGGTGCAATCCGGGCATGGCTGATGGGCCTGTTTGCCCTGGTTGTGGTGATGATTGCCGTGGGTGGTTTGACGCGGCTGACCGACAGCGGATTGTCGATTACCGAATGGGCCCCGGTCACGGGGGCGATCCCGCCGCTCAGCGCAGTTGAGTGGATGGCGGAGTTCGACAAGTACCGCGAGATCCCTGAGTACCGCCTGCAAAACGCCGGTATGACACTTGAGGAGTTCAAGGTCATCTATTGGTGGGAATGGGGTCACCGCCAGTTGGGCAGGGTCATCGGGCTTGTCTGGGCGATGGGGTTCTTTTGGTTTCTGTTCCGCCGCCAGATCCCAGCCGGTTGGACACCCCGGTTGCTGGGCCTGGGTGCGCTCGGCGGTCTGCAGGGGGCCATCGGATGGTGGATGGTCGCCTCTGGGCTGACCGGAACAATGCTGGACGTCGCAAGCTACCGGCTGGCCATACATCTTGGCCTGGCATTCCTCATCCTGGGGCTGATCGCCTCTTATGTGTTTGATCTTGGCCAGCCGCAAATGGCCCTGATACAAGCACGGCGTCGCCGCGAGGCCCGCCTGTCGCGTGCTGGCGCCGTGCTGGCCGTGGTGATCTTCGCCCAGATCCTCTTGGGCGCGCTGGTGGCGGGCATTGATGCGGGGCGGACTTATGTGACCTGGCCGTTGATGGATGGCAGGTTCATCCCCTCAGGTATTTGGGCGCTCGAACCCGGGTGGCGAAACTTCTTTGAGAATGCCGCGCTGGTGCAATTCGTACATAGAATCTGGGCCTATGGTCTGTTGCTGGTCGTAATCGGGGTCTGGCTTGTGGCGCGGCGCTCGGCCGTGATGGCAGTACGTCGCGGGTTCGACTGGGTTCTGGTTTGCCTCTTCGGTCAGGTCGTCTTGGGGATCGGTACGGTCCTGTATGGGGCGCCCTGGCACCTGGCGATCGTACATCAGTTCACAGCGGTTGTCCTGTTTGTGCTGGTCATCAGGGCACGGCATCTGGCGCTTTACCCGCCCGAGCAAAAGGTTGCCCGCGCCTAAACAGCCGAGGGACCCCTAAGTCTTATTGCGTCCACTCCGGATCCCGTTTGGTCAGGAAGGCGTCAATTCCTTCGGCTGTTTCGGGCATCAACATGTTCTGCGCCATCACCTGCCCGGTATAGGCGTATGCGTCGCTGAGACCCATTTCCAGCTGCTGGTAGTAGGCCTCTTTGCCCAGGGCTACGGCGCCGCCAAACTTCCCGGCGATCTGCCGGGCCAGTGCGGCGGTTTCACTCTCCAGGTCGGCTACGGGGACGGCACGGTTTATCAGACCCAGTTCAACGGCGCGCCTGGCCGATGCAAAGTCGCCTGTCGTGAGCATTTCAAACGCCTGTTTGCGCGGAATGTTCCGGCTGAGCGCCACCATCGGGGTCGAGCAAAACAGCCCAATATTCACGCCGTTCACACCAAACTGCGCGTCGTCACTGGCAACA
>JBCCYF010000028.1:0-45034 GCA_039190275.1 Pseudomonadota bacterium
GGGACGGCGGACCCTGCTGCGGGGGTTTCGGCTGTTGTGTGCACGAGGCGCCCGAACCGTATTTTGCGCGCATTATGCGATGGATCGGTCAACGGCGGCGAGCCGGGCGCGGCACCTCCAGCGGGTGGCCCGGGCGATGGATCGACTGATCGAGTGGCGTGAACGGGCGTAAACCCGCAGGACACCCGAGCCTAAATGGACATAGTGGTGGACGCGGTCCGCTCGCGGAGGATAGCGTTGTCGTCAGGGCGCTACGTGTGGTGACCAAAGTCCTCTTCACGATGTGGGTCTAGTGTTGACGGGAGAGAGAGAATGATACCTGTTCTTGATTTCGAGGAGTTCCGCGCCGGCGATCATGCCTCATTTACCGATAAGCTCGGTGTCGCGTGCCGTGATACCGGTTTCTTTGTGCTCACCGGGCATCGGATCGACCCTGATCTCAGGCAGCGAACGTTTCGCGCAGCTGCGGATTTCTTCGCCCAGGAGCTCCCCGCAAAGGAAGCGCTGTCAATCAGCCTGTCTCCGCACAACCGCGGGTACAGCAAGATCGGCGAGGAGTTTCTGGACGAGCATAGCGGTGTCACCGACAGCAAGGAGGCCTTCAACATCGGTCTTGACCTGCCGCCGGGTGATCCGCGTGTGCGGGCCGGTGAGGCGTTTCGGGGTGTGAACGTCTGGCCCGCGGCCCCGGAGTTCCGGCGCACGATGCTGGCGTGGTACGACGCGGTTCTGGCACTTGGGGTTGAACTGCATAGGGCGATAGCGATGGATCTGGGGCTTCAGCCCGACTATTTCGACAAACACCTCGACCAACCCCTGGCGACATTGAGGCTGTTGCGCTACCCGGCGGCAACGGGGGCTGAGGGCGAGATAGGGGCAGGGGAGCATACCGACTATGGCTCGATCACGTTGCTGACGACCGATGGTGTTCCGGGGCTACAGGTGCGCCCGCGCGGCGGCGACTGGATAGATGTGCCGCAGGTGTCGGACGGTTTTATCATCAATATTGCCGACGCACTGATGCGATGGACGAATGACATATACGTATCGACGCCGCACCGCGTGCTGCCGCCTCCGGCAGAACGCTTTTCACTGGCCTTCTTCCTCGATCCCAATCCGGACAGCGTTATTCAGGCCCTGCCCGGCACCGGTTCGGCGAAGTACCCGCCGGTAACCGGAGCAGACTACCTGGCGCAACGTCTGAACGCCACATATGACCATCAGTTCGGCGAGACCGTATGAAGCGCTATTGGGCCGAGTATCGGACCACCGAATACGCCGAGATCGATCCGGGTAAAACCATTGCCATTTTACCGACCGCGGCGATCGAGCAGCATGGCCCGCATCTTCCGGTCGGGGTCGACACCATGATCAACGAGGGTATCCTGGCGCGGCTTGTCGCGCGGGCACCGCGCGATCTGGACTTCCGGATATTGCCGGTGCAGGCGGTCGGCAAGTCGAACGAACACTTGCATGCACCCGGAACCCTGACGCTGGGCGCGGATGTCGCGATGCGCGCCTGGATCGATCTTGGGCTGAGCGTTGCGCGGGCGGGGGTGCGCAAGCTTGTGATCGTAAATTCCCATGGCGGCAACCTGGATATGCTGGGCATCATCTGCCGCGAGCTGCGCCTGCAGGCCGGAATGCTCGCGGTCAAATGCCAATGGGGCGCCTTTGGCCATCCGGAGGGGATGTTCTCTGAGCATGAGCTGGCCTATGGCATCCATGGTGGCGATGTCGAGACGTCGCTGATGCTGCATTTCAGGCCCGAACTTGTCGATATGGCGGCGGCGGAGACGTTCCGGTCCAGCGCAGAAGGGATGGATAACTTCCAACATCTAAGACCCACTGGGCCAACTGCCTACGGATGGATCGCGAGTGACTTGAACCCGGCCGGAACCGTGGGCGATGCGGCCGCCGCGACGGCGGAGAAAGGTCTGGCCACATGTGACCATCAGGTTGACGGTTTTATCGCGCTGTTGCGTGATGTCGAAGCGTTTGACCTTAGCGCGTTCAAGTAAGGGGCGGTGGTTCATTATCAAATTGAGCGCTGACGCGCACGCCTTCTGAGCCCTTCGGGCGGCGGGCGCCCGGTGACAGGCGGGGGTGCAGTTTTCACAACCCTCAGGAGCAGGGAGAGCGAGGAACGGGAAAAGATGTCGAAAATCCTCCCCGAACAGCTGCTGCACCCAACCCCTAAGGGGCTTTACTGTCCGCAAGGTGATTTCCATGTCGATCCCGTGCAACCGGTTGAGCGGGCGCTGATCACCCATGCACACGCGGATCATGCCCGGGCCGGTCATGGGCATGTTATGGCCACGCGGAGAACGCTAGACATTATGGCGCTCCGCTACGGCACAGGATTTGCCGGTGCCACGCAGGTCGCGGCCCCGGTCTCGATCAACGGGGTCGATGTATCGTTTCACCCGGCCGGCCATGTCTTGGGTTCCGCGCAGATACGTGTGGCACGCGGGCCGCTCAGCATCGTTGTCACCGGGGATTACAAGCGTGGTCTGGACGCGACGGCAGAACCGTTCGAGCCGGTCCGGAGTGATGTGTTCATCACCGAAGCCACATTTGGCTTGCCTGTGTTCCGGCATCCCGATCCGCGGGAGGAGATTGCCAAACTCCTGCGGTCTGTCGCGCAATTCCCCGAGCGGGCTCATCTGGTCGGGGTCTATGCGCTGGGCAAGGCGCAGCGCGTGATCCGCCTGCTTCGCGATGGAGGGTATGACGCGCCACTTTTCATCCACGGCGCGCTGAAGACACTGTGTGACTACTACGAGGGGCAGGGGATCCGTTTGGGTCCGCTGGCGCCCGCGACGGTTGATGGATCCGAACCGGGGCAGTTTGCCGGTCGGATCATACTGGGCCCGCCTTCGGCTTTCGCGGCCAAATGGGCGCAGCGGTTTCCGGAACCGCTGATCTGCTTTGCTAGTGGCTGGATGCAGGTGCGCGCGCGGGCGCGGCAACGGGGCGTGGAACTGCCGCTGGTGATTTCGGATCATTGCGACTGGGATGAGCTTACCGCGACAGTTACCGAACTGTCGCCCGATGAGGTCTGGGTCACGCATGGACGCGAGGATGCGCTGGTGCGCTGGTGTCAGCTAAACGGGTTTCCAGCGCGGCCGCTGAACATGGTTGGATATGAGGATGAGGCGGAGTGAAACGCTTTGCCGCCTTGCTGGAGCGTCTGGCCCTGACCCCCGCACGACTGGGCAAGCTGAGGCTTCTGGAGGATTATTTTCGCACCACACCTGACCCGGACCGGGGCATTGGCCTGGCGGCGATCACACGTGATCTGGACATCCGCTCGGTCAAACCGGCCCTGCTGCGCAATCTGGCCGAAAGCCGGGTCGATGCCGAGTTGTTCGCGTTGAGCTACGATTACGTGGGCGACCTCGCTGAAACACTGGCCCTGATCTGGGTTCCACAAGGGCCGACACAAGCGCCGGGACTGGCGGAGGTTGTGGAGCGGTTGAACGCCACCTCGCGCGGGGAGGCGTCCGAGGTCGTGCAAGCCCTTCTTGACGGGCTGGATACATCGGAACGCTACGCGCTGGTGAAACTGGCCACGGGTGGTCTGCGCGTGGGAGTGTCGGCACGGCTGGCGAAACAGGCGTTGGCGGGCTTCGGGGATGTCGACGTTGCCGAGATCGAAGAGCTATGGCATGGGCTGGATCCACCCTACACAGAGGTTTTCGCCTGGCTGGAAGGACGGTCCGCGAAGCCCGAACAGGCGGCACTGGCGCCATTCCGGCCCGTGATGCTGGCCACCGCCCTGGAGGAGGCGTCGCTGCCGGGGCTGGACCGCGCAGAATATATCGCCGAATGGAAATGGGACGGGATCCGGGTTCAGGCGACCGCCGAGGGTGGTGTGCGGCGGCTGTACTCGCGCACCGGAGACGATATCTCGGCCGCGTTTCCGGATGTCATCGCGCATATGGGATTTGAAGGCGCGCTGGACGGCGAATTGCTGGTACGCGGCCCCGATGGAACGGCGGCCCCGTTCTCGAACCTTCAGCAGCGCTTGAACCGCAAAACCGTCGGCCGGGGCCTGATGGAAAAGTACCCTGCCTTTGTGCGCGCCTATGATCTGCTGCAGGAGGGTGCGGACAATCTCAGACCGCTTCCCTTCGAAGTGCGGCGCCTGCGGCTTGAGCAGTTTGTGACAGGCCTTCAGGGTGACCGGTTTGATCTTTCACCCCGTATCGATGCCCCGGATTGGGAAGCATTGGCTCAGGCGCGGGCGGCGCCGCCGGATCCGGTGATCGAAGGTGTGATGCTGAAACGGTGCGACAGTGTCTATGTCGCAGGACGGCCCAAAGGCCCGTGGTTTAAGTGGAAACGCGACCCGTTCCTGATCGATGCGGTGCTGATGTATGCGCAACGCGGACACGGAAAACGCTCAAGTTTCTATTCGGATTACACATTCGGGGTCTGGCAGGATGGCGCACTGGTCCCGGTGGGCAAGGCCTATTTCGGCTTTACGGACGCGGAGTTGAAGCAGATTGACAAATTTGTGCGTGACAATACTGTGCAGCGCTTCGGGCCGGTTCGCTCGGTGCGCGCAGAGCCGGATTTCGGTTTGGTTTTCGAAATTGCATTTGAAGGGCTGAACCGGTCGTCGCGGCATAAGTCGGGTGTTGCAATGCGCTTCCCCCGTATCCATCGGTTGAGGTGGGATAAACCGCCGAGCGAGGCCGATGTGATTGGCTCACTTGAGGCGATGCTACCCCCGTCGTGAGCGCCCCGATGCACCGGACCCGCATGGTATGAGAAATGGCAAAGGGACGGCGCAGTTTGGAGCGGGTGATGATCGTCGGCGCGCCTGGGTCGGGCAAAAGCACCCTGGCACGGCAGATGGGCGGGCGCTTGGGTCTGCCGGTGGTGCATATGGACCATATACATTGGCGCGCGGGCTGGGTTGAACGCGCGCAATCCGAAAAGACGGAGATGCTTGAGGCGGTTTACTCCACCCCGCAGTGGATCGTTGAGGGCGGACATTCGCGCAGCTTTGCGCAGCGCGTGGCACGTGCGCAGATGATGGTGTGGCTGGATGTACCTGTTGGGCTTCGCTTGTGGCGGGTGCTGCGGCGGTCCTGGCGGTTCCGCGGTCAAGTGCGGCCAGACCTGCCCGAGGGTTGCCCGGAAGAAATAGGCTTGAGGACGGTTGAATTTGTGTCCTTCATCCTACGGACGCGGCGGCGGAGCCGGGCCAGAATTGCTGCCATTGCAGCCGCACCGCCGGAGCATTTAAAGGTTGTACGATTAAGCACGTTGCCACAGGTTCGGGACTTTCTAGAACGCCTTGAAGGTGAGCGTAGTCAGTGAACGCGCAATCTCCGGGATCGTCAGAATGTTGTCGTTGATGTACTTCCCGACATCCTCATCCGGCTCGATATAGAGTTTCATCAGAAGATCGTAGTCACCCGAGGTGGAGTAGAGCTCGGACGCGATTTCGCGGTTATAAAGCGCGTCGGCCACCTGATAGGTCTTGCCTGGTGTGCAGCGGAGCTGAACAAAAACGCAGTGCATGGGCGGGGTCCTTCGGTCGGCTTCCCAGTGAGTTTAGGATGTCCTGTGCGTTGGGGGAAGCCTTGGCGCACGCGAAACCGATGAGCGTCACGAACTGGCTCTGGTCGCAGGCCCAACGCTTTAGGGTGTTGTTAACCCTCACCACCGCAAGCTTAACCGGTAAGGGAGGTCACATGCGCTTTGCCATTTTGGGACTTGGTCTGGTCATGGCCTGCACCTCTCCGCCGCCGCGCTTTGTGGGGGAGACGCCGCAGGTAGTGTCGGTCGGCCGAAATGTGTTCGACGTTTATCTTGAGCCCGATCAGGCATTCTTGGTGCGGACCAACCGGCGCGCTGTACCGGACGCGGCAAGTGTATTTGCGGCGGCCGCCGTCGCGGCCGAGCAAGCCAGCGGCTGTGTGGCACAGGCGGGTAAGGTAACCGGCGATCAGGCCATGATCCGGGTGCCATTGCGGTGCGGATGAGCCTTCGCGGCCCCCGCCTTGCTCCCCCCGTCGAAGGCCCCTTGTGCCGAACGTCGGCGAGAGGCGCTGTTACGGCACCGGGGCGGTTGCACGGGTGGACAGGATGTCAAAATCCCAACGCGCGTCGCCCTTGGGGGAAAGGCGCTGGGTCATGCCCAGGATGGCCTCAAAGGCGCGCGTCTGGCCAGGTGGTACATCAACCCGCGCGATGCCTTCGTCCTGGGCAATCACCTCGCAACTTGGCAAGGCAACCTCGGTGTCTGGGCAGTCGTAGAGTGTGGCCAAGATCGAAAATTCGCGCAGCTGGTGCGCCGAAGACGTGTTCTGGACCCGTCCGGACAGCCGCGTGAACCGCGACGTTTCAGAGAATTCAACATCCGAGAGGCGGAGCTCCTGAACCGCAATCACCGCGCGTTGGCGTTCCGGCGTGCTGCCGCGATCGACCACAATGAACACCAAAATCGCCGTGCACACCAATCCGATCATGATCGCCACGGCCCGTATATGCGGATAGAGCACCGCCAGGACAATAGACCCCGCGAAGACCACAAAGAAGGCGGCGATGGGCATTGGGAACCTCCAGTAATACCATCTGAGCTCAGATAATCCGACCAGACGACGATTAAACCTCCCCACCTGAAAATCCGGATCTGTATTGGGCGGCCGGGTGATTCGGGTCACAAAACCGATCCGAGACCTGCCCAGAGCGACATATTCCTACGTGGTACTGGGTAGGTCGGTCTGATTTGGTAAAGAAATATTACCAAATTTCCATCAATTTGATTGAAATCAATTGCATCAAGCGGAGGCGCGCTGCATTTTCGGCCTCGATCCGACTTCAAAGCTGAGTTCGTTCTCGTCGGTGACACGAATAACGTATACGTTAGCGGGGCGACATAGATCGCACCAAACACTAGGGAGTACCACATATGTGCAAATCTAACCTATTGCTCGGCACGGCTTTGATCGCGGGGCTGGCACTGCCTGCAGCGGCACAGGACCGGCTTGAAATGACATCCGCCTTCGGGAAAAACCTGCCCATCCTGGGAACCGCGGCGCTTGGTTTTGTCGAGAAGATCAATGATATCTCTGAATCGGTCGAGTTCGAGCACTTCGATCCCGGTGAGCTGGTGCCGACGCTGGAAGCGTTGGACGCCGTTTCGAACGGCTCCGTCGACGCGGCCTATACGACCGCCGGATACTGGCAGGGCAAGATCACAGCTGCGTCGTTGTTTGCGGCTGTTCCCTTCGGTCCGGAAGCGGGCGAATTCCTGGCCTGGATGCTGTATGACGACGGCCTGACCCTGTTCCAGGAGATGTATGACGAAAACGGCTACGACGTTCATGTCACGCCTTGCGGCATCATCGCGCCCGAGACAAGCGGCTGGTTCAAGAACGAAATCAACTCGGTTTCGGATCTTGAGGGTCTGAACATGCGTTTCTTCGGTCTGGGTGCAGAGGTGATGCAGCGCCTGGGTGTCTCAACCTCGTTGCTCGCCGGCGGCGACATTTTCCCGGCCCTTGAGCGCGGCGCGATCGATGCGACCGAGTTCTCGATGCCGCGGATCGATGCGCGGCTGGGCTTCTACAACATCGCGAAATACAACTATTTCCCCGGGTGGCATCAGCCAGCCACGATGTTTGAGCTTCTGATCAACAAGGACGTTTGGGAGGGTCTGGACGAGCGCGCGCAGCGTCAGATCGAAGTCGCCTGCATGGCAAACATCACCGACAACTATGCCGAGGGTGAGGGCACCAACTACGCCGCCATGGTCGACAATACCGAGAACAACGGCGTGACGATCAAGCAATGGCCCGACGAGATGCTCGAAACTTTCGAAAGCACCTGGAACGAAGTGGCCCTTGAACTGGCTGCCGAGGACGAGATGTTCGCAAAAGTATGGGCCGATCTTGCCGAGTTCCGCGAAGGTTACGCCGTCTGGTCAAACAATATCTACCTGAAGCGGCCGCGCTAAAGGACTGGCTTTACAAAGAAAATGGGGTGGCCGAGTGGCCACCCCAAAGATAAGCTGTAACTAAAGTCAGGACCCGATGGATAAGATCGAGGAAATCATCTCACTCTCCGATCCCGGGGAAGTCGGCCGCAACACGCACAATCGGGGGGATCGCTTCTCGGTGTTGGTGTCGAATGTGATGGCATGGATCTATCCTGTTCTGATGCTTGCAATCGTGAGCCAGATTTTCCTGCGTGGTTCCGGTAACAACCAGGCATGGCTTGATGACTTGCAGTGGTGGCTCTATGGCGCGGCGGTAATGGTTGGCATCGGGTACGCGGTTACAACCAACAGCCATGTCAGGGTCGACATCTTTTTTGCCAATTTCAACGCGAACAAGCAGGCCCGTATCGAAGTGTTTGGCCTGGCCTGGCTGTTCCTGCCATTCATCATTCTGGCGTGGGATATGACGTTTCACTACGCTGTCGCCTCGGTCCAGGCGAACGAAGGGTCGGACAGCCCCAATGGATTGCATCGTCTCTATCTGTTGAAGGTTTTTCTTAACATCAGTCTGGCGTTTGTGGGGATAGCGGTTTGGGCTGCCTATGTTCGGTATCTGTCCAAACTCACGCGCCCATTGCTCTGGAGACAGTTGCTATATGCGCTGCCCTCGACGATGTTCCTGGTTAACCTCATCATCTTCTATATCCTCTACTGGTATGTCCGCCTGACCGCACCACCGGATTTCAACATCCGCCGTGTCACGCGGGAGCCGATTTTCGAGCCCGTGGAACTAATGGGCGTCGAAATTCTCAAAACCATGCTGATGACCTTTGTTGTGACCGCGATTGTCATCCTGCTGGCGTATCTGATGCGCAGCAAAGATGAGCGGAGTGCCTAGGTAATGGAGATTCTCGCGTTTCTGGGTCAGTTTGTGACCCTGAACGAGCTGCTCGTCGCGGCGATGTTCCTGCTGTTTATCGTTTTTCTCTTCCGCGGTATTCCGGTCGCCTATGCGCTGGTCGGTGTCTCGCTGGTGTTTGCGCTTATTGCGGAGGTTTTTGTCGACCCCTCACGCAGCCTGTTTCGTGACATAATCGACTATGACAGTACCGGGATCGATTACCGCCGGATGGGGGCGCTCGGCGGGCGCCTGTTTGGCTCTATCGTCAAGAATCCGGTGTTGGTCGCCTTGCCGATGTTCATTTTCATGGGCCTGATGCTGGATCAGTCCGGCGTCGCGCAACGCATGATGCATTCGATGCAGAAACTGTTTGGTGGTCTGCGGGGCGGGTTGAGCCTGACTGTTTTGTTGATCGGGATCATCCTTGCGGCATCGACCGGGGTGATCGGGGCTTCTGTGACCTTGCTGGGTGTGATGGCACTGCCGCAGATGATGAACCAGAGCTACTCCAAACCCATCGCGACTGGAACAATTGCCAGCGCGGGAACACTGGGCATTCTGATCCCGCCGTCAATCATGCTGGTGATCATGTCGGATCAGCTGGCGATCTCGCTGGGGGATCTGTTCATGGGTGCCCTGTTTCCCGGTCTGCTGCTGGGCGTTCTCTACATCATATTCATCATTTGCTATGGCCTGGTGAACCCAAAGGCGATGCCGGTCCCCCAAAAGACCGAGGAGGTTGGTTTAGAAGTCGTGTTGGAGGTTGCCAAGGCAGTGGTCCCGCCGATGTTCCTGATCCTGCTTGTGCTCGGCTCGATCTTCGCGGGGGTCGCCACACCGACCGAAGCCTCGGGCCTGGGTGCTCTGGGTGCGACGATCCTGGCGGCATTCAACGGCAAACTTACCTACAAGGTGCTCAAGGAGGTCTCCCGCTCAACAATGAACACCAGCGGGTACATTGTGGGGATCTTTCTGGCCGCGAATTTCTTTGCATTCATCCTGCGGCGCTATGGCGGCGATGAGATCGTGGAGAGCATCGTAACCTCGGCCTTTACCGATCCAAACCACATCATCCTGTTCATTCTATTCATCATTTTCTGCCTGGGCTTCCTGTTGGACTGGATCGAGATCACGCTGATCATAATGCCACTGATGCTGCCTATCGTCCTGGGTCTGGGTCTGGACATCAATGGGTTTGACGTGGTGCGCGACCCCGAGGTGGTCTGGTTCGCCATTCTTGTCGCGGTAACGTTGCAAACCTCGTTCCTGACGCCACCGGTCGGATTTGCGCTGTTCTATCTCAAGGGTGTATGCCCGCCATCGGTCAGCCTGGCACATATCTACCGTGGTGTGGTTCCCTTTGTCGTCTTGCAGCTGGCGGGCCTGATGATCGTGTTCGAATGGCCGTGGATTGTGACCTGGCTGCCGTCAGTCGCCTACGGAAACTAGCATCTGGCATCCCGCCGCGCCTCTGAGGTAGACCGCAGCGGAATGAAGTTGGGGTGGCGGACAGGCATGAAGATCACATTGCACCTTGGCGCGCACAAGACCGGGTCGACCTATGTGCAGGATGCGCTTGGCCTCAGCCATGCACATCTGGCCGCCAACCACCGCGGCTTTGTTCCGCTTCAGGCGTTCCGCGCCGGTTTCACCAGCAGGTCGCGCAAGCCAGGACCCGGCCTGGACGAGGCGCGGAGCTATCTGAGCAGTGTGATCGACGATATGCAGCGTGCTCAGCCTAAGGTGCGCCGTCTGATCCTGTCGGACGAGAACCTGTTAGGTATCCCGGCGGAGATCGTGGATGCCGGTGTCCTCTATCCGAGTTTGGAGGAGCGTTTGGAGCTGATCGCCGACTGTCTGCAGCCGCATGAGGTCAAGGTCCTGCTGTGCTTACGCCACCCGGCCGAGTTTTTGCGCTCCATCTTCACCGAAAACCTGCGCCTGAGCCCGCCGGAGTTCACGCCGGTCGAACGCGTTCGGGCCGCATGGTCGCCCGAAGGCGCAAGCTGGGTTCCGGTTGTCGAACGGATCCGCAAACTGTTTCCGCAGTCACCGCTGTACCTTTGGGACTTCGCGCAGTTTCGAAAGGACCCAAAGGGCATGCTCGAACGGATCTCTGACTGCCGTTTTGACACCGACCCGAAACCCGCAGTTTGGAGCAGACGACAGGGATTGTCGCAATCGGCGACCGAAGTGCTGCTGGATATCGGGGCGCGTGAGGGCGGTGCGGCGGTGCGTCGCGCCGCCCATGACGTGGCGCGCGCCCATCCTTTAACGGATGGAAACTGGACCTATGCCATGTGGAGTAGGGATGAGGTTGCCGCGTATCAGAAGCAGTTCTCCGCTGATCTGGCTACGCTTAACAGGACCGACGGCATACGCTTCTTGCGTCCCAGACCGCCGCAGTCGGGCGCCTAGGCGCTCATACGTTCGATCAGGCGGCTGATAAAGCTGCGTCCCGCTTCAAGCTCCGAAACCTTGATGAATTCGTTGGGCTGGTGCGCCTGTTCGATGGAACCTGGGCCGCAGATAGCCGCGGAGTATCCGGCATCCTGAAACTGCCCGGCTTCGGTGGCATAGGATACGACATGCTGGCCGTTGTCGCCGGTTATGGCGCGAGCCAGTGCCTCGGCCGGACCGTCGTTTTCCGGACGGCAGCCTGGAACCGTATTGCGGACCGTCACCGTGACCGCCGCCTCGGGCCGGATGGTCTGAAGGCGCGTCTCCAGCGCCTGCGCGGCGTCCTTGAAGCGTGTGATCCAGTCATGAATGTCTTCGCGGGGGATGGCGCGGATGTCTGTGGTGAACCGACAGTCTCGTGCGGTGATGTTGTGCGCTGTCCCCCCGGTGATTTGACCGACATGCAGGGTCGTGAAGGGTGGATCATATGGGCTGTCGGGGTCCGGGCTGCCGGCATTCTCGCGGACCCGGTCGCTGCACCATTGCACGAGTTCTGCAGCGGCCATGACGGCAGACACGCTTCGGTCCATCAGGCTGGAGTGCATTTCGAACCCGCGCACTGCGGTGCTCATATCGGTGATGGCCTTGTGCCCGGTGACGACCTTCATCTCTGTTGGCTCGCCAATGATGGCGCTGTTCGCCCGGGGAAGATGCCCGCCCATCGCGGCGATCATCGGCGGCGCACCGATACAGCCAACCTCTTCATCATAGCTGAGCGCCAACTGGATGGGCCTGTTCAGCGGCGCCGCAAGCATCTCCGGGACAGCGGCGAGGCAGATCGCGAGAAACCCCTTCATGTCACATGTTCCGCGCCCGAAAAGCTTGCCGTCTTGCGCGGTCAAAACATAGGGGTCAGTTCGCCAGTCCTGCCCCTCTACCGGAACCACATCAGTGTGCCCTGACAGCACAACCCCATTTTCCACCAGCGGACCGATATGGGCATAAAGGGCGGCTTTTTCGTTTGTCTCGTCGGGGACGCGGGTGGCCTGCACGCCATGTTCCGCCAGATACGCCTCTACAAAATCGATGAGGTCCAGGTTGCTGCGGTGACTCTCGGTGTTGAACCCCACCAGCTTCGCCAGCATTTGGGTCGGCGTATAGATCTTTTCCATAAGCTCCATTTTGCCCGGTTTTACGGCAGTTACGCGATTCCACGTTGCCTGTTTGCCCGTATAGTGGTTAAGTTTACCCGAGGTGCAAGCATAAGCATCATCCAAAGGTGGAGTGCAGCCTAATATGCGGAGATCCGTGAATGCCTGATGAGGCTGCACCGTTACGTGTTATAGACGATCTTGTGAACATGTCCGCGCCTGATGACGGTAACGTCAGCATAGAAACGTCCATCGGATTGGCAGTGCCGCGAGATGGGTTGGAAGAGCGATCCGCGCGATGGGGTGCCGTGCACCGCCCAGTACTGCTGCGCCGCATGTACACGGGTCATACCAACATCAACACGGCCAAACGATGCGTCCCGACGCGGCGTGCTTTCCCAGCGATGCCGAGACGTCAGGCCAGCATACCGCGCGTATGCTCGGTGTTTTTCTGCGCATTCGCACTGCCGCCATGTCGCTTGCCATCCGTGGGAAGTGGCGTAGCATGAATTTAGTTATTGCGCAGGTCATTGGCCGCGCAGGTTTTTCAGTAAGCAAGGCAACAGGGAGCCACATCACATGCGACTGACACATCTACTTGGAACCGCCGCTGTTCTGGCGCTCGGCGCATCGGCGGCAATCGCCGAGCGTGGCGCGGACGGGCAGTTGAACATCATCTACTGGCAAGCACCGTCGACCATGAACCCGTTCTTGTCGGGCGGCACGAAAGAAGTCGAGGCGGCGTCGATGGTTATTGAGCCACTGGCCAGCTACGACCAGAATGGCAACATCGTACCGCGGCTCGTCGACGAACTGCCCACGGTCGAGAATGGCGGCGTTGCCGCTGACCTGACGTCGATCACCTGGAAAATCAAGCCCGGGATTCTGTGGTCGGATGGCACAGCCTTTACCGCAGCTGATGCCGTGTTTACCTGGGAATATTGCACGCACCCCGAGGGCGGCTGCGCCCAATCAAGCTATTTTGATGGCGTCACCAGCGTTGAGGCGGTCGATGAACTGACGGTCAAGATCACATTCGATGAGCCCAAGCCCTATCCCTATACCGCTTTCGCAGGTGCCGAGAGCCCGATTTTGCAGGCCGCGCAGTTTGCCGATTGCCTGGGCGCCAAAGCGCCGGAGTGTACGGATGCAAATTTCGCCCCCATCGGCACGGGTCCCTATGTGGTTACGGATTTTAAACCGAATGACGTGATCACCCTCGAAGCGAACCCGAACTTCCGCGAGCCGGACAAGCCTGCGTTTGGCTCGGTCCTGTTCAAGGGCGGCGGCGATGCGGCCTCTGCGGCACGGTCGGTGCTGGAGACGGGCGAGTTCGATTACGCCTGGAACCTGCAGATCGAACCGGAAATTCTGAGCCAGATGGAAGCGGCGGGTAACGGGCAGGTCGTGGTGTCCTTTCAGACTTCGGTTGAGCGTTTGCACCTGAACCAGACCAACCCGGACAGTGGCCTCGGCCCGGATGACCGTTCGGTGTACAAAGATGGCGAAAACGCGCACCCCTTCCTGACTGACCCGATCATCGGTCAGGCGCTCAGCATGGCCATTGACCGCGAGTTGCTGGTCGAGGTGGGGTATGGCAAAACCGGGCAGGTCACCTGCAACGTTTTGCCCGCGCCCGAGCTTTATGCATCAACAGCAAATGACGGGTGCAAGGTGCAAGATCTTGAGGGCGCGAAGGCCCTGCTTGACGGCGCTGGCTGGGAAATGGGTGGCGACGGCGTGCGGACCAAGGACGGGGTGCGCCTCAGCGTGCTCTATCAAACCTCCACCAACTCGGTCCGCCAGGGCACGCAGTCACTGATCAAACAGTGGTGGAACGAATTGGGCGTCGAAGTTGAACTACGCAACATCGATGCGTCGGTATTCTTTGGCGGCGACCCGGCCTCACCGGACACCTTCCAGAAGTTCTATGCCGATATCGAGATGTACACCAATAACTTCTCGGGTGCAGATCCCGAGGCGTATATGGCCAACTGGCGCTGCTCGGAAATTCCGGGGCCTAGCACTCAGTGGCAGGGGTCGAACATTCAACGGTTCTGTGATCCTGAGTACGATGCGCTGGTTACCGAGATGGCGCAGACGGCAGACCTTGAAGAACGCGGGCGTCTGGCCAAGGCGATGAATGACATGATCATGGAATCCTACAGCATCATTCCGTTGATCCACCGCGGCGGTACATCGGCGCACGCAAACTCGCTTGGGGGTGTGCTGATGACGGACTGGGACAGCGAGTTGTGGAACATCGCTGATTGGTATCGGGTCAAGTAACCCGGATCCCTAAGCCCTCCCCCATTTGACATGGGGGAGGTGCTGTGCCCCCGCATATGGTCATCTGCATAGGGTTGAGCTGAATGTTCACATATACGCTGCGTCGGCTTGCATTTGCGGTGCCAACTCTTCTGGTCATCAGTTTCATTATTTTCGCTATCCTGGACCTCGCGCCGAATGATCCGACGGCAAGTTTGCCGCTGACCATTCCGCCCGAAGTGCGCCAGCAGATCCGCGATGCCATGGGACTCGATCAGCCTATGGCGATACGTTATTTCAAGTGGTGTGTGCAGTTCTTCTGGAACGAGCCGATCAACCTGATCGAGCAATGGACCGGGTGGACCATCGGTGACAGCGAGAGCCGGTTGCGGGTGATCAGCTGGCAGACCCGCAGCCCGGTCGTCGATCTGATCGCCGAGCGGATGCCGCAGACCCTGTGGGTTGTCGGCATGTCCTATGTGGTTGGCATCCTGATCGCGATCCCGATCGGGGTGATTTCGGCCTATAAGCAATACAGCTGGTTCGATCAGTTCGGAACGTTGTTTTCGATGGTAGGGTTTTCCGTCCCCACCTTTTTCACAGGCCTGCTGTTCATCGTGATCTTTTCGGTCAATCTGCAGTGGTTCCCAAGCGTATACGACACAACGCACAGGGTCACGGACTGGGACAGCTTTCTGTTCCAGGTGCGGCAGATGATCATGCCCGTTATGGTGTTGGCGCTGTTCAACGCATCGCAAATAAGCCGATTCATGCGTGCCTCAATGCTCGACAACCTGCAGCAGGACTATGTGCGCACGGCGAGGGCCAAGGGATTACGCGAACGGGCGGTGCTTTTGGTCCATGTCTTGCGCAACTCCATGATCCCTGTGGTGACGGTGATCGCGCTGGGCGTGCCGCAGATCTTTGGCGGCGCCATCATCACAGAGCAGATTTTCCGGGTGAATGGTCTGGGCCAGTTGCTAATTGTTGGCATTCAGGGCGCGGATATTCCCCTGGTTCAGACACTTACCTTCATCTTTGCTGTGCTTATCGTGTTGTTTAACCTGGTGGCGGATGTGCTCTATGGCATCCTTGACCCGAGGATCCGCTATGACTGAAGCCCTGGCGACATCAGACCGGACCACGGACGCACCGGAAACCACAAACCGCTCGCTCTGGGGCGATGTATGGGTGCAGTACCGCAGCCACACAGGCGCGATGATCGGCACGGTGATCTTCGTAACCATATGCCTGCTGGTGGTGTTTGGACCGCTTGTGCATACCGTCGATCCCACGTTCAATGATCTCAGGTCGCGCAACGCGGGGATCAGCTGGGCTCATCCGATGGGTACCGACAACCTGGGCCGCGATATGTTTGCACAGGTGCTGCATGGCGGGCGTACCTCGATGGCGGTGGGTATGACGGCCATGCTGCTCAGCCTAGTGGTGGGCACATTCGTCGGCGTGCTGGCGGGCTACTTCAAATGGCTCGACGGGCCGTTGATGCGCTTGACGGATCTCTTTCTGGCGCTTCCGCTGTTGCCGCTTCTGCTGGTGATCATTCTGCTGTTCCGCGATACCCTGCGGCAGGCCTTTGGGCCGGAGCTGGGGATCTTCATGCTGATCGTGTTTGTCATCGGCATTACCAGCTGGATGCAAACCGCCCGTATCGTCCGCGGCGATGTTCTGGCACTCAAGGAACGCGAGTTCGTTCTCGCCGCCCGGTCCATCGGAACGCAGCCAAACCGAGTGATCACCCGCCACGTCATGCCGAACATACTCAGCCCGATCATGGTGTCCGCTACTCTGGGGGTAGCCAACGCGATCATTACCGAAAGCGCGCTCAGCTTTCTTGGCTTGGGCTTTCCGCCGGATTTTCCGACATGGGGACGGCTGCTGTTCGACGGAAAGGACTTCCTGACACTGACACCGGCGCGGGTGATTTGGCCGGGGCTTATGATCTCGCTGACAGTGTTGAGCGTGAACTTCATGGGTGACGGCCTGCGGGATGCGCTCGATCCGCGAATTCGCGGACGCTGATCGCGAACCGGCTGCCAAACGGGTTGGCCTGTCCGAAAAACTGCAGAGTGCGGGTGTCGCCAGTAGGCTGATTGCAGTTTCGGGTGGCCGGACCCACCGTTTAGACATATTCCATACTTCCGACTTTGGCGGATGCTTGTTACCACGCGCGGGTCATCGGAAACATACAGCGCCGAACTTCTAACCTTTACCACACAGCGTTTAGCCCGAAGTGACTGTTTCTCGGCCTGTCACCTATCGTCTGGCGAGCATGGGCAAAATCAATCCCCAGTTGGTGTCCTTGGCAGATCCGGACGGTTCGAAACCCAGCTTTCGATACACGGCAATCGCTCTGGCATTGTCTGGATGGGGATCGACCGCTATCACAGGGGCGCCCTTGTCGAACAGGACACGCATTCTGGCAGCAATGAACGCCGTTCCATGCCCGATGCCGATCATCTCGGGGTCCCCAATGTACTGGTCAATGCCCCTCGAACCCCTTGGGAGATCGGCAAAGTGGTGACTGTCCCAGCCGTGTACGGTGTAGTCCTGCATATATGCAAAGGGGCGTTCGGCAGTTGAAACAATCCACCGTGCCACCCGGGGATCTGCCAATTCCGCTTCATTTGACGGCTCGTCGGAGTCCCACCACCTGCGGACATGTGGGGTTGATACCCAAAGACGGAGCAAGGCGAGATCATCTGGCGTCACCTTTCGAAAGATGTATTTCCCGGTTGGCGTCATTCGACAATCCTAGCGCGTTCGGTGGTCGTGGGTTAGGGCGTCCACACACACGGGCCTCACGCGGCGCCAGGGGGTCCCTGCGCCGCTCCGGAACCGGGCATACACATACTGTGGTGCGCATCCCCGGAACAGGCCAAACAGAAGGACTGCCGCGGCCAGAGCGCGAGAGACCGCCCCCACCGAGTTCCACAAGGCCCAACGTGGCAGCCGGGTCCGGGTTTCGTGGTCGCGGGCCGACCGAAGCCCCGGATCCATGGTCGCGCGCCGTTCGTTCATCGGGACGTTGCAGACTATCTTCACCCCAAAACACCCGACCAGATAGAGTATGGCGGCAAACAACACCATGGTGCCGGTGGTACTGGTGGGCGTCATCGCCGCGCCGTTCAAGACTGGCTCATTCTGACGCCCGGGGGACCAATGCCTGAGCCGCACGGGCGCGTCCTGAGCTTGATATCACCCCGCGTCACCTGACGTATCTTATGGGGACGGCGTACTGTGTTTTTGCCCCGGGCGGGGGCGGAGGAAAGGGCGCCGATCGGCGCAGATGACTTAGGGCCAGATCGTCCAACTCAACAAATCCCGAGCTCTGCTGTATCCGGAGTTGTGAAAGCCCGCCCGAGGCGTTGATGACAAAGAACACGACCGCTTGACCGTCCCGACGGGGGCGCTGGCGGCGCGTGCGGCTGATCTGACGATATACGCGATCCTGATAGGCTGCAGCCGCGGCGCCTGCGGCTGCATTTCCGTCCGCTGTCTCACCCTGGTTTTGACTGGCGGTAGTGGCCCGCCCGGGAGTGGTCGCCTCCGATCCACGACGCGCAGTCTCGGGTGCGCCATTTCCTGATCGCCGCCGCTGCTGCGCCGCCGCTGTTTGTGGTGAGGGTGGCGATCGCTCGATCACCTTCAGATCCTCGGGGCGCATCCGGGGGCGAAGTGGACCGGCGGTGGTTTCGGTCGTCGGACGCTCAGGGGGGGGTATGTCTTCAGCCACGTCCGCCGCTGTCGGTTCCGGCGGCGTTGACGGCGCTGGAACAACGGCATCCGCCGGGTGCACCTCCACTGGCTCCGCCGGGGACACCGGTTCCGGGGTAATGGCGAGCGCGGTCACCTGCCTTGGTTCGGAAACCGGATCAACAGGTGTGCTTTGCCCGCTTTCTGTGGCCACAGACGGAGTGACTTCCGGCATGCCGGGAAGGGCAACCTCCTCGCTCTTGAGCGGAACATCGGAGGGAAGGGCCGCATCGGTTTCGACGACCGGCAGATCCGGTACTTGAGCTTGTTCCGCTGGCGCCACCCGCAGTGCCGGTGTCGATGCGACCTCCGGGGTCTCAATCGCCTGGGCCGTGGCGGTTTCGGCAGGTCTTGGCGTCACGTGAACCGTTTCGATCGGGTCCACGTGCTCAAGAGTAACCGCCGTCTCGACCGGGGTGGGTTCCGGCGGCTCGGCCTCAACGGTACCCTGAACCATATCTGCAAAACTGTTGCCAAGCTGCGCCCGTACGGGCGGTGCACCTGCTTGGTCGGGTGGCCGCACCGACACGCCGAGCAACCCGCCGGTGTGCAAGATCAAAGACGCCACGCAAGCGGCGAGCGCTGCCCAGCGGGCGCGCGTCATCTCAGACCCCGTTCGGTAACCAGCACAATCCTATCCGCCCCCGCCGCCGTCAGTTCCGCGCTTAGTGCCATCAATTCGCGCGCAGGCAGGGCCCGGTCGGGGACAAGCCGGACCGTTCCTGCGGCGCCGTCGTCCCGCACTTCATCTTGGAAATGCTGTATCGCCTCGGCCGCACCGGCCAGTTCCTGGCCTTCATAGATTAGCGTTCCATCTGCAAGGATGACCAGCGCGCGGGGTGGTGCTATCCCGTCCAGCTCCGCTGTCTCGAGCAAATCAACCCGACCGTCGAGCGGTGGGGCCAGTTGTCCGGCGACCATAAAGAAAATCAGCATCAGAAAGACGATGTTGATCAGCGCAATTGTTGGCTCTCCCTTTCGCTGATGTGATGGGCGTCGATGGTTCACATCTACCTCAGTACCTGCACGGCAACGCCTGATATGGGCGCCAACGCGACCAAGAGGTCGACCAGGCGTTGCGATGTCACTTCGGATCCCGCGTTGGTGATAAGAACGGTCCGCGGGGCATCCTGTACCAGTGCGGAAAGCGGTTCTGCGATGGTCTGGATGTCAGCAGCGGCGCCGTTCAACAAGACTGTGTCCGAGCCCAACCGGATAAATACCGGTGCCTGATCGGTCGGTGCGGTTGCCCCTTGTCCCGCGCTGACCAAGGGCAGTTCCGCAAACTTGGTGAAGGTCGACGTCAGCATGAAAAACAGCAGCAGCAGAAAGATCACGTCGATTAGCGATGTCATCGAGATGCGGCGTGTCCTGCGTGAGGAATACCTAAGTGGCATGCGCTGTCCGTGCGTCAGCGGCGGCCCCGGCGCCAACAGGGTCTGGCAGCGCGCAGTAGATTGTCTCGATAGCGGTTTCCGCCAGCGTTCTTTCCCGTGCGACGCGGCTTTCGAAAAAAGTCAGGGCGACGGAGGTGGGAATGGCAACGGCAAGCCCGGCGGCCGTGGTCAACAGCGCGACCCAAATGCCCCCGGCCAGGAGGGATGGGTCCACATTATCCCCTGCCTCCTGAAGGGCCTGGAATGCATCAATCATCCCCAGTACTGTGCCAAAGAGGCCCAAAAGCGGCGCGATCTGCGCGATGCTGTCAAGGACGCGAAACGCCTTCTCTAGCCGTTCCAGCGCCGCCGAGACCTCTGCTTCAATGCGCGCCTTGGCCCCAGCGCCGTTTTCCAAAGCGCGAAGGAGGTTCGGTGCAAGCTGGTTCCGGCTTTCTGCCAGCAGGGCGCGCGCATCCGCAACGCGACCCGCATCCCAATGACGCAGCGCCGCACGCAGACGCGCCTGACGCCCGACCCCGAGTTCGGTGAACTGCCAAAGCTTCCACAGGATCACCGCCAGCGACAGGATCGAAAGGACAAGCAGTATTGCCACAACCGGTCCCCCGGTTTCCACCACACTGAACATTTGCGTGCGAAGCCAGTCGATCATCCCACAAGCTCCACGTCCAGACGCGAACGAAGTGTCATCGCGTCGAGGCAAAGATCCGGCGTCAGGCCAGGACCCTCACAGGCCGAAAGCCCATTGATCAGAACCCGGCCCAGATTGCCGCATTCAAGCCCTGCAATGTCAAATTGCCGTACACGCGGCCGTCCCACGGGCATATCTCCAAGATCAAAGAGCGTGAGCCTTTCGACCTCGCCACTCTTGCTGAACAAGACCGTCTCAAGCACGATTGTTTCAGCGGCGTGACCCAAGCCGTTTTCGGCCACCAGTGTGATCCGGCAGCCTGAGTCCGAAGGCTGCAACGCGTTGAGCTCGACACGCAAGGACCGGGTGGCTTCTTCGGCCAGTGCCCCAGTCGGCTGGAGGAAGAAAGACAGCGCCAGTGAAAGAACGGCAAAGCGGCGTAACCTGCCACCGGGTGTGGGACGAGACGTGCCCGGCTCTTGCGCCGCCGGGTCCATTTGTTCGGCCATTCTGGTTGAGCCGTGTCCAAGCTGCCACCTCGGGCGCGAACGGGAATTGGGAATGTGAGGCAGCGCCCGTTCAGGCGGGTGCCTGGACGGCGTCCTGCCGACGTGCCGTCGGCGGAACTGTAAAATGTGTGCGGTACAGGCAACGCGAGGATGGATGGGTGTCCGCTCATCGCCTTGCCGATGTACAAAGATGATGCGCATCCAAAGGCCCCATGTTCGACATCTATGACAATGCTGGGGTTCCCTGGCGTGCAGAGAAAATCAGTCTGAAAGATCAATTACAAGAGGCAATGCGCTAAGCCGGGTCAGGTTTCGGAGCCACAAGCCAAACCCCTGCGTCCGGTGGCCGAGGGGGTGCACCCCCAATTCCGGTCCCCGCGCACGGCAGGACTGGTCAGGCTAGCATGGTAACTGACAGGCCAAGCGTCCGATTGCCCTTACCCATGCGCAAGGGCTGCCACACGGATACTCAACGAAATGCGCCTGCTGACCGGCAAACTGGTCAGGATGTACCTTTTAGATGCCCAAAACCCGTCCCACCTAACGAAATCGGTGTGCTGTACAGGCGACTATTCCCGACTTCAGGGTGTATCGCTAACGTCTGTTGATGCGTTCGGTTCGCCCGCGTTGGGGGAAACCAGTCGCCGCAAGACGGCATCGCGCGTGATCATCCCAATAAGGGTACCGTCTTCGACCACGCCCAACGGTTTGGGCTGGTTGCACAGGGTCGGAATGACCTCTCTTACCGGTGCTGCGGCACCAACCGTGTGGGTGAGCGTTCCCGTTGCTGTCTGCATTAGATCGCGCGCGCACAGGACACCAGGTGGGTTCATATGCGCAACAAAATCCGCGACATACGCGTCGGCCGGGGCGGTAAAGATCTCCTGCGGCGCGCCGCATTGCACGATTCTCTCCCCCTCCATTATGGCGATCCGGTCGCCCAGCTTGAACGCTTCGTCCAGGTCATGGCTGACAAAGATGATGGTGCGTTTCAGGTCCCGCTGAAGATCCAGCCGACGTCCGAGAACGTGACTTTGCCACAGTCCGCCGCCGCCGCTCCGGCGGCAAGTGTCATCATCAGCGCCGAGGTTGTGGCTCTCAGGGTCATGGAAAATCCCCGTGTTGGGTCGGTTTTTCTTTATTGATTGACGCATCAATTAAATGCTTCTCTTATGCGTGTGGCAACAGCAAAGGCCGCCCAGGTGCACAGAACCGGAACCGAAGCACTCCGCAAACGTGAATTGATCGATGCCACGATCTTTGAGATTGGGCAGTTGGGATCCCTGAATGTGACGGTAAGCCAGATCGCCCGAAAGGCGGGGGTGTCCAGCGCGTTGGCGCATCATTACTTCGGCAGCAAGGACCAGATATTTCTGGCGGCGATGCGGCATGTGCTGACAGTCTTTGCGGACGAGGTCCATGCGCTGCGCGGTGCCGCATATACACCGCGCGGGCGGGTCACCGCGATCGTACGCGCGTGCTTCTCTGATACCAATTTCCAGCCGCAGGTCATTTCAGCCTGGTTGAATTTCTATGTTCTTGCGCAAACCTCGCCCGAGGCGGCTCGGCTGCTGCGGGTGTACCAGAACCGGCTGATCACCAATCTGACGCATGAACTGCGGCCGCTTGCGGACACGCGCGCGTCCGATATCGCCCAAGGCATCGCTGCCATGATCGATGGGCTGTACATCCGGCACGCGTTACGCAGCAGTGGACCGGATGGTCCTGCGTCCGTCGATCTGATTGAGCGCTACATCGATCAAGCGCTTCTCTCGTGACGATGGAGGCGGATTTCGTCGTCGTTGGCGCCGGCTCTGCGGGGTGCGCGCTGGCGTACCGGCTGTCGGAAAGCGGCGGGTCGGTTCTGGTGGTGGAGCATGGCGGTACCGACGCGGGGCCACTGATCCAGATGCCGGCCGCACTCTCTTATCCGATGAACATGCCGCTCTACGACTGGGGGTATATGGCCGAACCCGAACCGGCCCTGGGCGGGCGGGTCCTGGCATGTCCGCGCGGTAAGGTTATAGGTGGATCGTCCTCGATCAACGGAATGGTCTATGTCCGGGGGCACGCCGGTGATTTCGACCATTGGGCCGAGGCGGGGGCGGATGGCTGGTCCTACGCTGATGTGCTGCCGTACTATAAACGGATGGAAAATTGGTCGTCCGGTGGGCACGGTGGTGATCCCGCCTGGCGCGGGACCGACGGTCCCCTCCATGTCACCCGGGGGCCGCGTAAAAATCCATTGTTTCAGGCCTTTGTCGACGCAGGGCGCCAGGCCGGTTATCAGATCACAGATGACTACAACGGCCGCCAGCAAGAGGGGTTCGGACCGATGGAGCAGACGGTCCACAATGGCCGCCGCTGGTCCACGGCCAACGCCTATTTGCGGCCCGCACTCAAGCGTCCGAACTGCACACTTGTGCGGGGGCTGGTCGAGAATGTTGTGATCGAGGAGGGCAGGGCCGTTGGCGTGAGCCTGACCCGGGGCGGGACGGTGCGCAAGATCCGGGCACGGCGCGAAGTGGTCCTGGCCGCCGGCTCGATAAACTCGCCCAAACTGCTGATGCTGTCGGGGATCGGACCGGGTGCACATCTTGCAGAGCATGGGATCAAGGTCATAGCCGATCGTCCGGGCGTGGGACAGAACCTGCAAGATCACCTTGAGCTCTATGTCCAAATGGCCTCATCGCAGCCGATAACGCTGTACAAGCACTGGAACCTGTTCGGCAAAGCAATGATCGGGGCACAGTGGCTGTTCACGCGGCGTGGTCTTGGCGCCTCGAACCAGTTTGAAAGCGCGGCCTTTATCCGGTCGCGCCCCGGGGTGCCCTACCCGGATATTCAGTATCACTTCCTGCCCATGGCGATCCGCTATGATGGACAGGCCCCGCCAGAGGGGCACGGATTTCAGGCCCACGTCGGGCCGATGCGGTCGGCCAGCCGGGGCGAGGTTACCCTCAAGTCGGCGGATCCGCGGACCGCGCCCCGGATCCGGTTCAACTACATGTCACATCCGCAGGATTGGGAGGATTTCCGGACCTGCATCCGCCTTACACGCGAAATTTTTGCCCAACCGGCCTTCGCTCCCTATGTCCAGCACGAAATTCAGCCCGGAGCTGGGGTCGAGAGCGATGACCAACTCAATGCGTTCCTGCGGGAGCATGTTGAAAGCGCATACCATCCCTGCGGGACCTGCCGCATGGGACGCAGCGACGATCCCGGCGCGGTTGTCGATCCCGTAACACGGGTCATTGGTGTCGACGGGCTGCGTGTGGCAGATAGTGCGATTTTTCCCCGGATCACCAACGGCAACCTGAACGGGCCGTCGATCATGACGGGCGAAAAAGCGTCCGATCACATACTTGGCCGCACGCCTTTGCCCGCGTCGAATGACCCGCCGTGGCAACACCCCTCGTGGCAGACCCAGCAGCGCTAGACCGCTTCGCACATTTTTTTGTTTTACCTAACGCGGCATGGGACCAAAGCCTTGAAGGCGTGACGTCAGACCTGGTGCCCGATAAGGGCAACGCGCCGTCGGATCGGCTTTGGACACTCTATCGGACCAGATAAGACCCGCCGCCATCATCGGGAAAGCCGGTCAGCGCCAGATCCCCTGACAGGGCCTCATTGCACCCCTGGATGTTCATGCTTCCGCCCAGGGAAGTGTATTGCGATGCCTCAATATAGAGGCCCCCGGCGTTGCGCATTGCCCCGCCGGGATTGAACATGGGCGCGGCGCCGATAACCCCAAAGGCACCACCCGTCGGGGCATAACCACCGAGAAAGAGGGAAGCCTGCGAAAAGAGATAGGCGCGATAAATACCATCCCCGCAAAACGCGGTTGGATCCCCCCACAATACATCACCGCCGAAGTTCAACTGTCCGGTGCCAAACATGAATATTTCGTCAAACTGAAGTCCTGAACCGGATCCGATCTGAATCTGCCCATTTGCGATCAGGGCAATCTTCGAGGCGTCGACGCTGCCCGAGAACTGGACTGATCCACTGGCCACATAAATTGTGTTTGGTTCTATTTCGACAATGTTTGAAGAGTGTCCCGCAGGGTGGATGATCCAGGGGTCATCGGTCACGTGAACCACGTCCGCATTGCCGTCACCGTCGAACACGAATTCCGGCAACAGATCCCCAGAGTAAGTTGTCACGAGCGGGTTACCGACGGCCGCCATCAAATCAGAATACATACTATTCAGTTGCGGCAGGATCACCGGCCCCAATGTGCCGCCGAAAACGATGTCCTCTTCCTCAGCACTTCCGGGTGCAAGCGCGTTTATGGTCACATCCGCCTTGTCCGCCGCGCCTATTCGAACACCGTCCTCAATAAAGTCACCGCCGCCGGTACGCACACCGAGCTGGCCATACAGACATACGCCGTCACGCATGTCGTTGCCGCCCCCGGTGTCCAGAAAGTTTGTTGTGATAACGGTCGCACCGGCGCAGGTCACGGGCCCGCCACTGCGCATGGCCGCGATCGAAATAGCCTTGATGTCCCAATGGTCCACACCAACGATATCCAGCAGGAACGTTCCCGCTTCGTTATTGTTTTCTGTGGCGCGCCGTACCGTCACCTGAATGGCATCCGGATCGATCGAATCCGTGGGATCAGCATCCGGCACAAAGCTGTCGGTCGCCGATTCCCAAACCCCGTACACCACATCAACCGGATTGAGCACATCGCCATGCGCCCCCTGCGGCATATTACGCAGCGCGGTGCTCAGCGCCAGCGGACGCCCCGCGTTTTCGTCGATCCCCTGTGTTGCCGCCGCAAGGGCTGCCGCATCCGCTGTGACCTGCAACTGCGCCCGAAGCCTCCAGGCGTTGGACGCGTCAACGCATAGTCCGCCGATCATCAGAAAGCTGAAGGCCCAGAACAGGTTCCATATCATTGCCGCACCATCTTCATCCCTGCGAAAGGCAGAGAGTGCACTGGTTGCGCGCGTGTTTAGTGTTCCGGGCTGGCGGGGCTTTGACATCAATTCAACCTCAGGGTGATGACGCGGATTCACGGTACATGGAGACGCTGGACTCAATAGCGCCCGAAACCGGAACAGCGTTATAGAACATAACCAGCTCGCTTAGTGGCGCTCTGATTGTAGTTGTCGCGAACTGCGCGTCCTGGGTTACTTCGACTGTGATGCCGATACCGACTTTGGTTTCCACCTCGGTCCGAGCCTCGACCGTTGTCTTAAGGCCCAACGCCACCTGGCGCGAGGCATCGCGGGCGATATCGTAATGTCGGGACTGCTGGAACATAACGGTGGTCACATCGACCACGAAGCCAAGGATCAGCATAAAAATTGGAACCCAAAGGACAAACTCGACGGTAGCCGCGCCATCTTCGCGCCGCGCCATAGTTCTGATCACAGTTGAGATCTTCACCCTACAGACCCCTTGGTTCCCGATTTTACATGATTAAGCCGCCTACCACTAAACTCGGGCATGAACGGTGCGGTCTGCAGGCACCCACCTGCGTCCGCATACTCGTTACGTGGGGTGCCACGCGCACGTTAGACATCCACACATACTGATTATCATGCACTGCACCAAACTCAAGCGGTGCGTTCAGTCCCGACCCTGTAAATCGGATGCTGGCAACTCAGCCGCACCCCGTTTCCGATGGCCAAATCTAGGTGGGCAAAAGCAAATGAATGGTTACCCAAGGACGGAACGTACCAGTATTGTTTGTCCAACACTTCTAAAACACGACTGAAATCAATGCTATGAGAATTGCCACTCCTGACACAAACCGGTCGCCGGGGCGCGGCTTGATCGATGCGACAACCGCTGCCCCAGCCCAATGTCAGATATCTGAAACTCAAGGCTGAGCTCGTCCATCAGCGGAAGTCAGCCGATCGGCTTGACGCTGTTTATTGCGCGACGCGGATGAAACAGGGCGGTCTTGGGAATGGTCCGATCGTTTCCGTAGCAAAGGCGATGCAATGTCCAACACCACATGCGCACCGCGATATCGGATGCTGCAATCGCCGGGCGAAAGGGTGGAGAGCTTGCCAAGGGGATCATCATCGGCTTCTGGGACGAGGAGGAACTGTCGGAGGCGCAATCCCTGGGCGACAGCGGAAACCAGGCCCGCTTTCCGTGCAGTCATGCCGGCCGCGGCCGGATCGGATTACTCCCTCTTTCATCAGCTCAAAAGGACGAAAGGCCGTTGCACTTCTGGCGCGGCACCTCGCCCGGACGGAACGGCATTCCTGACCCATCTGCTGCAATAACTGGCAAAGTGAGCGTCAGTCGCCGCTCAAGGCCGTTTTTGAACGGGCGGCTAAGACTGCGCATATCCAGAAGGACCCGTCGGCACATGCATTGAGACCTCTAAATTTATTATTATAAGACATATGGTTATGGCTAAAGAACGGAAAGACAGTCTATAGACTGGAACCTGATCGCCCCGACATCGCCTGCGCAAGTCTGATTTTCGATGCGGTGTGAACCCTGTACAAGCCCTACCATGGCTCCTACGATTTCCGGCGGTTAAAACAGATCGCGCGGATAGCACCCATGTTGGACGACAAGCTCATATCCATCGAGAACCTGCGGGTTGAATTCGAAACCAGCAGTGGCACGGTCGTCGGGGTTGAGGATGTCTCGTTCAGCATCGCATCGGGTGAGATTGTCTGTGTTGTGGGCGAAAGCGGTTCAGGCAAGTCGGTCTCGTCCCTGTCGCTCATCCGGCTGGTCGAGTTTGCCGGGGGCAAGATCGCGAATGGTCGGTTGATCTTTGATCGGGACAAGAACGAACCCCTGAACATCGCTGACGCGGACAGCCGCCTCATGCGGCAGATTCGCGGCAATGAGATCGGCATGATCTTTCAGGAGCCGATGAGTTCGCTTAACCCGGTGTTCACGGTGGGCCGGCAACTGACCGAGGGTCTTCGGGTCCACAAGGGCCTGAGCAAGGCCGAGGCGCGGGAACGGGCGCTTGAGCTTCTCAAGCGGGTCCGGATACCAGAGCCCGAGCGCAGACTGGATCAATTTCCGCATGAACTTTCCGGCGGGATGCGGCAGCGCGTCGTCATCGCGATGGCGATCGCCTGCGAACCCCGGCTGCTGATCGCCGACGAGCCGACAACCGCGCTTGATGTGACCATTCAGGCCGAGATCCTGGCGCTGATCGCGCGGTTGAAGCGCGAGATCGGTTCCGCTGTGCTGTTCATTACCCATGACATGGCGGTGGTTGCACAGATCGCTGACCGGGTTGTGGTCATGTACCGTGGCAACAAAGTCGAGGAGGGCCCGGTCGAGCAAATTTTCGACGCGCCACAGCATGAATATACAAAGGCACTTTTGTCGGCTGTGCCGAAGCTGGGGGAAATGCGCGGCCGTGCGAAGCCCGAACGGTTTCACATCCCCGGCGCAGAAGCCGCCCCGCAAAAGCCGGATGCCCTTAAGGACACCGAGCGCAAAACAGTTCTGGACGTGCAAAACCTGGTTACGCGCTTTCCGGTCCGGGGCGGATTGTTGCGGCGTCCGGTCGCGAATGTCCATGCAGTTGAGGACGTCTCGTTTGCCTTGAAGGAGGGCGAGACGCTTTCACTGGTCGGTGAGTCCGGCTGTGGAAAATCGACCACGGGTCGGTCGGTGCTCAGACTTGAAGAGCCCCGAAGCGGCGAGGTTTGGCTGAACGGCCGAGACATGTTGAAGATGTCGTGGGATGACCTGCGCGTGGCTCGGCGCGAAATGCAGATGGTGTTTCAGGACCCCTTTACCTCGCTCAACCCCAGAATGCGGCTGGTGGATCAGGTGGCGGAGCCGTTGATCAACTACGCGATTGAATCGGGCAGCGCGCTTCAGGACCATGTGGCAGAGCTGTTTGACAAAGTCGAACTGCCCCGCGATTTCCTGCGCCGCTATCCACATGAGCTTTCGGGCGGTCAGCGTCAGCGGGTCGCAATTGCACGGGCGATTGCGCTGAGGCCCAAGCTGCTGATCGCGGACGAGGCCGTCTCGGCGCTGGATGTCTCAATCCAGGCCCAGGTCTTGAACCTCTTTATCGATTTACAGGCGGATCTTGGCATCTCGCTGCTCTTTATCAGCCACGACATGGCTGTTGTTGAGCGGGTGTCCCACAAAACGGCGGTGATGTATCTTGGCCGGATTGTCGAGATTGGCCCGAGAGCTGCGGTTTTCGAAGATCCGCGCCATGAATACACACGCACGCTTTTATCCGCCGTGCCGATCGCCGATCCGCGGCAGCGGAAGTCTGAGGTCGAGCTGAACTACAAACCGATCCCTTCTCCGGTCTTTCCGCTTGACCACGAGCCTGGCCCATCGGTGTATGACGAGGTTTCGCCCGGTCACTTCGTCCTGCAGGGGTAGTTACCGCCCGCGGTCTGTGGTCCGAATGCCGGCCCGCTGGGCCGCAGAAATGGTCGGTTGGTGTCGACATCCTGCGGGCGCGTCAGCCCGGTCAACCGGTTCGGGTCGCGGGATTTTGCGAACGCGTCATTGCAATCTTGGTGCCCGACACCGGGTTTTTGCAGGACAACGGTCTTCTCAGCCCTTCGGCTCAAACGCAGTTTCTGCATGGGCCCCGGGCGGACGAATACTCCGTCCTGCACCGATGAGACTGCATGGTGTTTTCGAAAGGCGGATCTGGCCTGTATGGCGGTGGAGCGCCCCGGCTGCGTGGTAACCGGCGGGAAGCGCACAAAAGACCGTTGCCGTAAAGGTGGCCCAGACCGAGTAATGCGGCTCCGACGC
The DNA here is from genome assembly GCA_039190275.1 of Pseudomonadota bacterium. Lineage (GTDB taxonomy): Bacteria > Pseudomonadota > Alphaproteobacteria > Rhodobacterales > Rhodobacteraceae > Halovulum. The sequence continues at coordinate 29,731 of JBCCYF010000028.1, forward strand.
AATCGGTTGCGTCGGAGCCTTGTGCTTAGTGCTTGAACTGCCGGATCTCACCGCTGTCGAGGCGAGAGGCATAGGAGAACAGCTCTTGCTTAACCACCTTCATCAGGAAGTACAGGCAGAAGATGTTGACCACAGCCATCGCAAAGATTGCCGCATCCGAGAAGTCGATAACCGGGCCGAGCGAGGCTGCCGCACCGATGACGATAAAGATGCAGAATATGACCTTGAAGATAAGCTCGGTGGTTTTGCCCTCGCCAAAGAGATAGGTCCAGGCTTTCAATCCGTAGTAGCTCCAGGAAATCATGGTGGAGAACGCGAACAACACGACCGCAACGGCGAGCAGATAGGGGAACCAGCTAATGCCGGAGGCAAAGGCTGCCGATGTCAGTGACACGCCGCTGTTTCCGTCGACGGTCGCAATGGCGGTTCCGGCCTCGTTAAGCATGTAGTTCCCGGTCTCCGGATCGATGATCAGTTGTTGCGAGATGACGATCACCAACGCGGTCATCGTGCAGATGACGACGGTGTCGATCAGCGGTTCGAGCAGGGACACGAAGCCCTCGGTGATCGGCTCATTGGTTTTCACCGCCGAGTGTGCGATCGCCGCCGAGCCGACGCCCGCCTCGTTCGAGAACGCCGCCCGCTTGAACCCCTGGATCAGCGCACCGACCATGCCCCCGGCAACGCCCAGGCCCGTGAAGGCGCCTGCAAAGATCTGTCCGAAGGCCCAGCCGATCATGTCGTAGTTCACCACCAGGATGATCAGGGCGGCGCCGACATACAGGATACCCATGAACGGGACGACCTTTTCGGTCACATTGGCGATTGATTTGATCCCGCCGACGATGACCGCGAACACCACACAGGCAAACACAATCCCCGTGATCCAGCCCGGATAGTCACCGACAATGCCCGAGATCTGGGCATGTGCCTGATTTGCCTGGAACATGTTGCCACCACCAAGCGCGCCGAGGATGCAAAAGATCGAGAACAGTATGGCAAGGATCTTGCCCCCGGGAAGGCCGAGTTCGGTGAAGCCTTTCGAGATGTAGTACATCGGGCCGCCGGAAACCGTCCCGTCTTGGTACTCGTTGCGGTACTTCACGCCGAGCGTGCATTCGGTGAACTTTGATGCCATCCCAAGAAGGCCCGCGAGGATCATCCAGAATGTGGCTCCCGGACCGCCAATGCCGACGGCAACGGCAACTCCGGCGATATTGCCCAGCCCGACGGTTCCCGACAATGCGGTTGCCAGCGCTTGGAAGTGGCTCACCTCCCCCGCGTTGTTTGGATCCGAATAGTCCCCTTTGACGAGTTGGATGGCGTGCTTGAAAAACCGAAACTGAACAAAACCGAAATACAGAGTGAAAATCGTGGCCGCGACGACCAGCCACATCACAATCCAGGGAAAGCTGGTGCCCGGGAAGGGTGCGAAAATCAGGCTTACAAAAGGGCCGGTCACGTTTGCGAAGGCCTGGTTCACTCTTTCATCTATCCCCATCGCTTCTTGCGCGCTTAGCGGATGTGCTGCCAGGGCCATCATGGCAGCGGTAAGTAGGGTTTTAGGTGTGCTTTTCATGATTTGCTCCTATCCGACGACCGTGACTGGCACATCCGCGTGCATCACCAGGTTTTGTGTCGAGCTGCCAAAGATCCGATTGGTGAAACCGCCTGACGACGCGCGTCCAACGATGATTTGCGATCCGCCGTTCTCAATGGCCAATCTGTTGACCGTCTCGGCAACGTCGCCGTGACGCACTAGACCGCTGGCTGAAAAACCGGCGTCTTTCAGCGCCGCCACGGCGGGTTCGACGATCCGTGTTGTTGCAAGCGATATTTCCTCTTCGCGCCGTTTGTGGCGCTGCTCGTTCTCTTCAGCTGTTTGGAACGTGAATGGAGACCATTCGATTACATAGATGACGAGAAGTTGGCAGGCATCGATCTTGGATGCCAAACTCTTGGCAAAGGCAAGCGCGCGTTCACCGGTCTCTGTCCCGTCTAGTCCAATGACAATTTTTTCTGTCATTTTGTCCTCCGTGTCGGTGGGTGTTTCCGAGTTGGAGCGCAAGCTCACTCGAAGTTTTTCGACCAAATCGCAGAACCGGCGTTGATTTGGCCATCCTCAAGTATTAGGTAAAATCACTAGATATAGGGCATTTTATATGGGTTTGTTCAGGCAATTATGTCGTACAGCAGGCCAAAGACAGGAAAATTATCTAGTGAGTAGAGAATTAGACAAAATCGACCATAGAATTCTGGAGGAGTTGGAATCAGACGGTCGCCTGTCCATTGTTGAGCTGTCCACGCGTGTGAACCTGACCAACACGCCCTGTTCCGAACGGGTCAAACGCCTGGAAAGATCGGGCTATATCACCGGATACCGGGCTGTTCTGAACATGGACCAGTTGGGTTTGGGCCACTTGACGGTGGTCCAGGTCTCTCTTGCAGCCACGGGGGGCGACAACTCGCTTGATGCATTCAACAAAGCTGTTGTCGCGGTCCCCGAAGTTGAGAGCTGCCTGATGCTTGCCGGGTCGTTTGATTATCTGCTGACAATCCGCACGCGCGATATATCGCACTTCCGCCAGGTGCTCGGGGACAAGATCAACAAGCTGCCCGGCATTCTCCAAACGAACTCCTTTGCCGTAATGGAGGTTGTGAAATAGGCTGGCAAACTCCGGGGTTGCGCCATCGCGCAAGTTCGCCCCGGTAATCCCACAAAGACAATTGCGCATGGCCGCGCACTTGCGCTTAATGCGCAAGTACATCTTTGTTGAGGGCCGCATGCCAATTGTCTGCGAGAACCATTGGCGCCCGAGCGGTCTGTTCTCAGACGTGCCGTTGCCCGTTGTAGATGCGGCCAACGTCGCGCGCATGCTTAAACTGTGCCCCGCACATTGCGAAACGCCAATGCGGTCCAGCCCCGCACTCTCGGATCTGGCTGGGGTTGATGCGGTCTGGATCAAGGACGAGCGGCAGCGGATGGGGCTGGGCAGCTTCAAGGCGCTTGGCGCCGCCTTTGCCATTGCGCGGGCGGCGGCCGAGGTCGGTGCGGAAGATTGGGAAAGCGCTCTGGCCGGTCGCACCTTTGTGACGGCAAGCGCGGGCAACCACGGTCTTTCCGTCGCTGCGGGTGCGCGCGTATTTGGGGCGCAGGCGGTGGTGTACATCGCCGAAACCGTGCCAGACGCCTTTGCGTTAAGGCTTGCGTCCTTTGGCGCACGGGTTGCGCGTGAGGGGTCCAATTACCAGGCGAGCATGACTGCGGCCGAGACTGCGGCGCGGGCCAACGGCTGGACCCTCCTTTCGGACAGTTCCTGGGACGGGTATACCGAACCTGCCCGCCACATAATGGAGGGGTATCTGCAGTTGGCCGTCGAAGCGGTCGGGCAGGTGGAAGAACCACCGACACATATTCTTCTGCAGGCTGGTGTCGGGGGCATGGCCGCTGCGGTTGCCGCCTATGCCCGCCATGTTTGGGGGGATCGCCCGCAAATCATCGTTGTCGAACCGGCATACGCACCGGCATTGTTTGAAAGTATTCGCGACGGCAGGATCGTCACGGCCGATGGACCGGACTCGATTATGGGGCGGCTGGATTGCAAGACCCCTTCAATCGTATCCTTGGCTGGCCTATCCCGCGACGCCGACCTCTTCGCAACCATCAGCGAAGAAGAGGCGCGCACAGGCATTGCAACCCTTGCGCAGCATGGGTTCGAAACCACCCCTTCCGGCGGCGCGGGGTTGGCGGCACTTCTGGCCGGGCTTGGCCTGGGGCAGGGTGCCCGGGTGCTGGCCGTTCTGAGCGAAGGGCCGGAGGATGGCTGAGCCGTCGTTGGTGTTCCCTGCGGATGAGTTCCGGGCCCGTACGGCCCGCCTGCAGGACGCAATGGCGGACAGGCACATCGATGCGCTGTTGCTCACGGCTCCGGCCGACATCTTTTATCTGACCGGATTTTTGACCCGCTTCTGGGAAAGCCCGGCGCGTCCGTGGTTTGTGCTTGTCCCGTCTGCACACCCGCCCGTCGCCGTGATCCCCTCTATCGGGGCGATCCTTATGGGGCGGTCCTGGATCGCGGATATCCGGACCTGGGAAGCACCACATCCTGACGATGATGGGGTGAACCTTTTGGCAGACACGATCGCAGAGTTTGTGCCAAAGCGCGGCATACTTGGCCTGCCGATGGGGCGTGAGACGCATCTGAGAATGCCGCTCGACGACTTTCACCGGCTTGCCGCTGTTCTTGATCCGTGTCGTCTTGTCGATGCGACGGAGGTTGTTCAGCGGATACGAGAAGTAAAGAGCGGAGCCGAGATCGCCAAGATCGGTACCATCTGTCGCATCGCCGGAGAGGCGTTTTCCGCCATCGGCCAGTCGGTTCGCGCTGGCATGCCGCTCGATCGAATTTTCCGTGACTTTCAGATCCAGCTTTTGCAGGCCGGGGCCGACTGGGTCAGCTATGTGGCGGGGGCTGCGGGGCGGGACGGGTACAGGGATGTCATATCGCCCGCCACCTCTGAACCCTTGGCCGAGGGTGATGTGCTTATGCTTGACACCGGAGCGGTCAAGGACGGCTACTTCTGCGATTTCGACCGGAACCTCTTTATTGGTGCGCCGACTTCAGCGGTAATGCACACGTATGACGCGCTCTGGGGCGCGACCGAGGATGCGCTTGAAACTCTGCGTCCGGGGCTGCGGGCGTGCGATGCATACAGGATGTTGGCGGAGGGGTTGGAACGTCGCGGGGCCCGCCCCTGCACCGGGCGGTTTGGGCACGGAGTGGGGATCAGCTTGACCGAATGGCCGTCACTCGCACCGCATGATACGACCGAGTTGCGCGAGGGCATGGTTCTTGCGATCGAGCCCTCCGCCTTTGTGGGTCCCGAGACCTTTCTGGTGCATGAGGAAAATGTCGTACTGCGCGCAGACGGCCCCGAGCTTTTGTCCCATCGGGCGCCGCGCCATGTGCGGGAGGTTGCCCTTTGACCGGATCCACAGATCCCCTGTCGATCCGGACCACGCCTGCGCTGGGGCTGATTGTACTGCGTGTCGACGAAACCATCGAGGATGAGTTTCGCGGGTTCATTCCACGGCATCAGGCGCGTGTTCACATCTCGCGGATCCATTCAGGGGACGATCTGACGCCCGAGAGTATCGCCCGGATGGAGACGCGGCTGACCGAGGCGGCGTCTCTGCTCCCGCCTGCGGCCGATTTCGATGTTGTTGCCTATGCCTGCACCTCGGGTACGGCGGTCCTGGGCGCAGAGACCGTCGAACGGCTGGTGTTGGCCGGTGTTCGAACGCGCGCAGTGACGAACCCGCTGACTGCGGCAGTCGAGCAGATCCGGCATCTTGGTCTGGGCCGTATCGGGATCGTTTCGCCCTATGTATCGACTGTTGCCGAGGCGCTGTCCGCGGCGTTTGAGGCAAACGGTGTACAGGTGGCGTCCAGTCTGACCCTTGAGGAGAGTGACGAAGCCACCGTCGCGCGGATCGAGCCAGCTGTCACCGCGGACGCGGCCCGGCGCTTGGCCGCAAAGTCTGACATTGATGGAGTATTTCTGTCCTGCACCAACCTGAAAACCGCCGCTATTTTGGACGGGCTCGCCTCTGAGCTTTCGGTTCCTGTTCTGAGTTCGAACCGGGCACTGGCCTGGCACATGACAGCGTTGACCAAATCGCGGCAGTGACGACCGCACCAACGGTTGCGCTTGGGATCCTTTGGTCAGTCTGGTCTCGTAGGGCCACGCCCGGTTCGCATCGGGCGACTTTGGTTTCGGGTGCGTCGACAAGTTCCGACAGCTGCCACAATTGGCCGACCCGTGTAAAACTCGCGAGGTCCAGTTTCGGGTAGTGAACCTGGATTTTCAACACAGCCATCCTGCGAAAGCTCCTCATGCTCGCAAATGCTCTGGCCAAAGACGATCGGAAAAAGGCAGATATCAGAGCTTGATCGAAAGGGATATTTTCGGTCGGATATGCCTCCGCTATCCATAACAGTCCGGAGTGGGGGAACAGTGGACCGCGGTCGATTTCAACAATAGTCTTGTTGGATAGCAAAGGGCCACCGATATGGATTTAGCATCTGATGCCACGGGGCATGTCGCAGCGACCGACCATCAGGCGGTGGCCGACTTCGGTCCCTACATGATGCTTGCCGACGCTGCGCTGAACATATTCGCGGTTTTTGATGATCTGAAATATGATCGCGCGGATGCGGACATGTTGTCGCCTGCAATGCGGAACCATGCCATCGCCAAACTCAAGCGGCTGGGGTTCAGGCAGACCTCGGGGTCGGTTCTGAAAAACACAACTCAGGATATCCATTGCTACATTCCAAAACCACAGGTTCTGGGTGCGTCCCCGTTCGACATTACGCGGTACACGCCGAAACGGACCAGGGACTACTATATTTTGACGCCAACCCAGACGGCCTGTCAGTTTATCGACCGCTATGTCCTGGACCACGCGGTGGAGAAAATCGCGGCCCTGGTGCGAAAGCAACCGATCAACCTCTATCGGCTTATGGACTATCTTGAACGAAAACCGACCCACCGGGAGTTCATGCCCGCGCTCGGTCACATCAAAGCGGTACAACGGGAAGCGGTCGCGTCAGAGCCACTGTGCCGAAGACGGGCCTTGGGATAGCGCCTTGGCAAGGCTGTCAGTGCAAGCTGAGCAGCACCTCGATATCCCTTTGACTGAGTCGATTCAGCAGTGCTCTTTCCTCTGCAAACAACTCTGCCCCGTCATCAATGTACTGTTTTATCTGCAGAGCAATAACACTCGTGGGCTGATAATAGAGGTCGATCTCTGAACGGCTCAACTCTGTAACCAGCCTTTGCAGCAGTTTCTTTTGCTTCTCGGAGTCCAGATCCTGGCGCTTGTCTTCTAACATCGCTGCGTCCGTAAAACCGGTGACTGTGACCCAATAGAGGTAGCTCCTGTTCCGCGTAAGTCGAGGATCTTGGCGCTCTGAACCGGTACGACGCCCGGCATGGGCCGGGAACGGCGTTCGCGGCCCGCGGCACCTCCGTATCGGGCGCGCGGCGTGTTGGACGAAACCCGAGAAACGGCTTGCACGTTCTCAAGGCAAAGTGCGACTTGGATGCCATGAGTATTTCGGTCGAGTCGCTGAGCCGGTCCTTTGGCCAAGACCTCGCGCTGGATGGCGTGTCATTTACCGTGCCCAAGAACACCTTCTTTTGTGTCGTGGGTCTCTCCGGCTGCGGCATAAGTACGCTTCTGCGCTTGATCGCAGGGTTGGAGAGCCCTGATACCGGGCGTATCTTCCTGCATGGGGACTGCGTTTTCGGGGATCGCGTCAACCTGCCACCCAAGGATCGCTAGGTCGGTGTGGTGTTTCAGTCGTACGCCTTGTGGCCACATCTGAGCGTGGCGCGCAACGTCTCCTTCCCCTACGAGGCCAAGGGCAGCTCGCGCGCGGATGCATCATTGAAGCGGCCCTGGGCGCATTTAGAGACGGTTTCGCTTAGCGAGTATGCCGAGCGGCGTCCGGATGCCCTGTCCGGCGGACAGCGACAGCGCGTTGCACTTGCCCGTTGTCTTGCCGGGGATACGCGCACGATCCTGATGGACGAACCCCTGGCCAACCTGGATCCGCATCTGCGCCATGAAATGGAGGCCGAATTGCGGGCGTTTCACGACCGCTCAGGTGTCACCACACTTTTTATAACCCACGATCAACGCGAGGCCATGGCGCTGACCGATATCGTGGCCGTTATGGTGGCCTGACGGTTTCTGCAAATCGGTCCGCCGCAAGAGATCTATGAACGACCGGTCAACGAAACGGTCGCGCGGTTTATTGGCCGGTGGGAGTTGATCGAGGCCAGCGTCTCGAACGGTCACGCCCGTATATTTGACCAAGACGTCCCGGTTGAAGGCGGCGCATCCGGCGCGCACACAATCTTCATTCGCCCCCGCAATGTGGTCCCCGATGCCGACGGAACCCCGGTTCGGATTGCCGCGATCACAGTCGAGTTCACAAAGGCGCGTGCGCTCACCGACTGGCGGAACAGGATTTCGCTGAAGTTCTCAAACGTCACTGTTTCGGTAGTGAGCGGCACGCCATAGGTCGGCACCAATGCGGTTGTGAAAAGCGCTGTAACCGGCAGAACCTGGGTCGCCACAATGGCCAGTCCCAGCGCGGTTTCCGCCCAGGGCCGCGCACGACCAAGGCGGATGTCCAATGGCGGTTGCGGCGGCCCGATCAGGGCGTTGCGGCGCCGCGTCGAGAGCCAGAGTTGAAACATCACCACCACAATGGCGATCAGCGCCAGACCGGCCGAAACTGCGGCGCTGTCAAGCGAGTTCCACAGTGCGCGGGGGACAGACCGAGTGTCGAACGCCTGAATCAGCGGACCGAAGCCGTCCCGAAATGCGACTTGCGCCAACAGTCCCAATGGGAAGACAAACAGCGCAAGTCCGATACATACAACAACGGCGAGGGCAATGCCCTCGCCGCGTCCAAAATGTGCGCGCATCAGCCGCCAAAGATATCGACGAACTTAGCTTTGTTGGACGCATCGTCGGCCAATGCCTGCGCCGGGTTAAAGTCCAGCAGCTTGATCTCGCCCACGGCTGGGAAACCCTCGGGCGGCGTAATCTCAGGATGCGCCGGCAAGTAGCCCATGTCTGCAGCCAACTGCTGACCCTGGGGCGAGATCAGGAAATCGACAAAGGCTTTCGCGGCCTCCGGGTTCTGCGCGGTTGAGAGGATGGCTACCGGCGCTGACACCCTCTTCGGGAAACACAAACTCCACCGGTGCGCCGTCAAGCTTGTTCCGGATCGGCAGAAAGTCCACGACAAATCCGTAGAGTTTCTCGCCGCCGGCGATGGCCTTGTAGGTGCCGCCGTTTCCGCCCTGCGGATTTGCGCCCTGTTCGGCAAGCCCCTCATAAAGGTCCCAGCCCAGTGCGGGGTCCGATGTGATGGCGGCCATGTGGATCGTCGCAGCACCAGATGTCAGGGGCGATGGCATCGCCAGCTTGTCCTTGGCCTCGGGCTTCAGCAAATCCTTGTAGGACGTCGGCACCATCGGTGCGGCGGTGTTGTACACAATTCCGGTGGTGATGAGCTTGGTCTAAAAATAGTACCCTTCGGCGTCCATCAGAGCCGGATCATAGGCAGACACTTCGGCCTCGGGATGCGCCATCAGGCGTCCTTCGGCCTCGAGGCCTTCCATTGTGACCATATCAGCGATCCGCAAAACATCCGGCTGGGGCGCGCCCGCTTCGAACTCGGCACGAAGCTTGGCCATGACATTTGTCGTTCCGTCGCGGATCCATTCCACCTCCACATCCGGAAATTGTGCCGTGAAAGCATCCACGGTCTGTTGCGCGTCGGCATTTGGCTGTGATTTGTACAGAACCAGTTTTCCAGAGACATCGGCCGCAAAGGCCGCGGCGCCGAGGCACGCGAATGTGGTGGCAAGAGTTAGCGATTTCAGCATCATGGACCCCAACATGTTAAAACCTAGGGACCGATAGCGGTCAATTGGGACACTTGGGTCTCAGAATTGCGAAAACTACAGTAATACTCAGGATTGGCGGCGGCGCGCGATGGCAGGCCCAGCGCTGGTCACTCTGACAAGATGGCGTAGATGTCGCCGGAGTTCGCGGCCTCGGGCAAGCGTTCCACCTCGGCTATCATATGATCGATGTTGACCCAGGTGGCGAACCCCAGTTCGTGGTCCTCGCCCAGGCTGGCGTTGAACCGATAGGGGCCAAGCTGCATCAGCCGGCGCAGTGCTGCAGTAGCGCTCTGCCTTTGCAGCGTGGTGAACTCAAACGACAACGCGGCCACCGGTTGGCTGAGCCCTTTGAGCACCTCATGTTCATGCCCCTCCACATCGATCTTGATAAAGTCCGGACGCCCGTGGGCGCTGATCAATTGGTCCAGCGTGATCATCGCCGTGTGGACAGAGTGGTCCCAGACCTCGTTCTTCCAGGCCTCGGCGCCCGAGGCCGCCGCGATGAATGCCTTTGAGACTGTCGACACCGTAGGATTTGCAGAGTTGACGAACAACGCGACGTTGCCCGGTTCGGCACCCACGGCCGCCCGCACCAGCGTCGCGCGTGACCGCTGGCCAATGAGGAGCGTGAGGGCACGAAACACAGCCGGTTGCGGCTCAACCGCGACGACCCGCGCGCCAAGACGCAGAAAACTGGCGCTTCGGTCGCCGACATGGGCGCCGATGTCAAAGGCCAGGCTGCCGCGGCCGACAAACTGCGCGTTCAGCCGGTCCATCCGGGCTGTGCGGGCCGCATCGCGATAATAGATGTCGAGCGACCGGGAGATGGACCGCGCGGTTCCCCTTGGCCAGCGACCGGTCACCATCTTGGGTTCACACTACGCACCAAGATCGTTCAGAACATCGCTCGCGATGCGCGCGGTGTCGGTCCAGGTGGGAAGCGTCTGACCCGCCGCCAGTGCCGCGCGGGCCGATCGCCTGCGCAATGGCAAATCGGTCAACATCCGCTGCAGCGCGTCGGCCATGCTGTCGGGGTCATCGACAGGGACCAGCAGTCCCGCTTGATCCGGGACGGTATCAGGGACCGCGCCGGTGCGGCAGGACACAATTGGCACCCCCGAACTCAGCGCCTCGTCAAACACGATCCCATAGCCTTCGTATCGCGTTGCTAGGGCAAAAACGGCGGCCTGACTGTAGAGCGTTCTGAGTCTTTCACGGGGCACGCGTCCGGCCAGGGTCACACGCTCTGCCAACCCCAGATCTGTGACCAGACGAACCAGCGTGCCGGCATACTCTGGATCATGGGCACCACCCGCAATGACGGCCTGCCAGGCATGGTCCGTCAGGTTGGCCAAGGCGCGCAACAGCACGTCATGACCCTTGCGCGGATGTTGGATACCCACGGACAGGATAAGGGGCGGGTCCACCGGTGCGGGACCTAGGGTTGGGGTGTCGGTCCCCGGGCGGGCGATGGTGATCTGCGCGGGCGCAACGCCATACTCGTCGGTGAGAATGCGCGCGGTGTGGCGGCTGGGCACCAAAACATGGCGCGCCAGGCGCAGATTTGCCCGCTCGGTTTGATACAGATACGCTTGCCGGTCCGCACTCAGCCCGGTTTCCCGCGCCAGAGGGTGATGGATCATCGCGACAATCGGTGCCAAAACCTGCGCCAGCCCTGCGGGATCGATCGCGCCATACACCAACCCGTCCAGGATCAACGCGCGCTTGGGGTCCAAACCGGTCAACGCGGCTACTGCATGGGCCATGTCTGCGGGGCTGGGGTCGGGGAAAGAAGCCCCAAGCTCAACGTGCAGGGTGTCATGGCCCGCATCCCGCAGCCCCATCAACAGCCGCCGTTCGTAGATATAGCCACCGGTCAGGGTCTCGATATCCCCTGGAATGGCAAAGGCAGCCGGACATTGCCTCACCGCAGTTGCTCGGGCGCATATACAGCAAGCACACGCCGCTCAACCAGTCCCACGGCGCCGTACCCGACGACCGACAGTGCAGCGACGAGAACGACCGAACTCCATAACATGTCGTAGTCCGAAAGTGACGCAGAAAGGGCCATCAGACTGCCAATGCCGTTCCCCGTGGCAAGCCATTCCACCACTGTCACCGCCAGAACCGAGGCTGGGACATTGATACGCGCGGCAGCGAAAAAGGCCGGAAGCATGGCGGGGATGCGCACGCGCACCAGCAGGTCCTGCGACGAGGCAGCATAGCTGCGCATGACATCTACGATCTGCCCGGGCGCCTGCCGCAATCCGTGCAGGCAGGCCAGGAAGGTCGGAAAGAACACCATTATGGCGACGAGGGTGATCGTTCCCGTAGCGCCTCGGCCCAGCAACAGCACAACCAACGGAGCCGTTGTGATAATCGGTACCGACCTGAGCGCGACCGCCAGCGGAATTGCGGTTCCGGCGATCGAAGGCAATTGAACAAGAGCCACCGCAAGCGCTGCCCCGACGAACAGCCCGGCCAGATATCCGGGGACGAGATAGACCGCGGTTTCGGAAAGTGCGGTACCCAGCGTGTGGCGCGTGCGTGCCGCGTCGGACGCCAGCAGCAAAGCGTCGAACACCTCGACAGGACCTTTGGCGAAAAACGGGTTGAGATGTAGCAGTTTAAGCGCGGACCACCACAGGACAACCGCAACGATCCCGACCACTACGGGCACAAGAAACGTGTATAGTGCGCGGTCGCCTCCCAGCACCGGTGTGGCGAGTAGCGTTGGCGGCGGTTCGGACATGAACCGGCGCCCGATCCGACCGATGGCCACGAAGCTCATGACCGAGACGGCGGTGGCGATCACCGCAAGAGACCAGGTCATCTCGATATCCATTGCACGCATGGACCGGATCGTCAGAACGCCCATACCCCGTTCAGCACCCGTGAACTCGCCCACCATCGCACCCAGAAACGCCGCTGGCGCGGCGATTTGCAGGCCGGCGACCAGATAGGGCACCGATGCGGCGGACCGGATGTAGACGAGGCTGGCCCACCGACCGCGTCCAAAGCTGCTGACAAGGTCCAGCCATCCGCTGGGGACAGCGCGCAACCCCACCAGCAGCGGGATCAGGGTCGTGTAGTACACCGCCAGTGCCGCCAGAATGATCTGAGGCCAGTCGCCGGGACCGAAGAACACGCGCAGGATGGGGCCAGTCGCGACAACGGGCAGGCAAAAAACCAGGAGTGCCAGCCCCCGGATCACCGCTTCGGCACGGGGCACTGCAATTGCAACGGCGGCCAGGAGTATCGCGGCAAGGTTCCCCAGTATAAATCCCGCGGCGGCATTGACCAGGGTTGCACCCAGGGCACGCGAAAGCAGCCCGGCGTTTTCAGCGATATAGACCAAAATGGTACTTGGGGCAGCGATCACATAGGTCTGTTGCGAGGCCTGGATGCCCGCTTCCCATAGCGCCAGCACGAGCATAGGGCCCAGTATCGACCATGGGACTGTGCGGTGCCTGCGACCTGCAGCAAGCGTGGTCACTGCGCCGCCTTGGGCAGGGTATTGGCCATGCCGCGGGAAAGCGCCTCGAACACGCGATCTGCCGTTTCGCCAAAGACAGGGTGCCGCGCCACCTCGGGCTGACGGGGCCGCGGCAGGTCAACTTCGATATCGGCGACCAAGCTTGCCGGACGCGCCGACAATACGATGATCCGGTCTGACAGCATCACAGCCTCGGTCACCGAATGCGTGACCAGTACCGTGGTTGTGCCACGTGCCTCCCATATCCCCGGCAAGTCCTGGGCCAGCTGAGCACGCGTCAGTTCATCCACCGCGCCAAACGGCTCGTCCAGAAGCAACAGCGACGGTTGTGTTGCCAACGCCCGCGCAATCGCCGCGCGTTGGCGCATGCCGCCGGAAAGGGCCGCGGGCCGGGTGTCTGCAAAACCGTCCAGACCGACCAGATGGATCAATTGGTCGATATCTCGGTCCACTTTCGGGCGGCGTGCAAGGTTGAGCGCAAGCTCGACATTCTGACGGACCGAGCGCCAGGGGAGGAGCGACGGGTCCTGAAATGCAATCGACAACCCGGCGGTTCGCAAGGTTTCCGAAGGCGGCTTTCCGGCGATGGTGACCGCCCCGCTGCTGGGCGCCTCCAGTCCGGCAATCATCCGCAGAACGGTCGATTTCCCGCAGCCGGACGGACCCACCAAAGCTGTCGTTTGCCCCGGTTCAAATGTCAGGTCCAGGGGCGCTACAGCCTTTACGCCCCCGGCATAGGTTTTGACCAGTCCTGTGCACGCGACGGGAACCGACATTCAGGGATCAGGCGCCGTGTACCTCTTCGAGGATCGACCGATCCCAAAGGTCTGCGGTTACCTCCCGCCCCAACAGCGCAAGTGTTTCAAGGTTGGCCGCCACTGTATCCTCGGTCCACCAGCCAAACCCATTGGCATCGGTCAGGTCGGAGAACATCAGCGGCACCTGGCGTGCAGCCTGAAGACGCTGTGTCTCAAGGTCCAGACCCGCATCCGGGAACATCGCCAGCGTAAGGTCCGTGGCGGCATCTGTATCGGCGCGGTACGCATCCCAGCCGCGAACCTCGCCGGCCATAAGCGCGACGATTTCATCGCGCCGGGACCCGAGGCTCTCTTCCGTCACGATATAGGTCTGTGAATGGACAGCATATCCATGGTCGGCCATCAGCATGGTCGTGTTGTCGACGCCCTGGATGGTCATGGCGACCGGCAGATCCGTTGCCCAGCTTAGCAGGCAATCCACCTCGCCGGTGACAAGCGGTTGCGGCGAGTATTGCGTCGGCACAATCTCGATCGCGTTGAAATCGACGTCGTTCAAGGCGCAGAGCGCCTGCAGCACGGGCGTATTTGCCAGGGCCATGCCGATCCGCATCCCTTCCATATCGGCGGGAACGTTCACTGGGTTTTGCGACAGTGACGCAATCGCGAAGGGATTGTTCTGCATCGCGACCCCGATGATCTTGAACGGTGCGCCCTGTTCAACGGCAGCCGCCGTGTAATCGGCAGCGGATATCCCCACCAGCGCCGTGCCGGACACGACCGGTGGTTCTACCGGCGCGTTCGGCCCGCCGGACAAAAGCGTCACATCCAGTCCGGACTCCTGCCACCAGCCGCGCTCCAACGCGATGTAGCTGCCGGCAAACTGGGTGGAATGGAGCCAGGACAACTGAAAGCTAACCGAGGATTGTGCCAGTGCCGGGCGCGCTGCAAGGCCCAGTGCGCCTGAGCCGATGGCGGCACCCCCCGCAGCCAGAAGGTGACGCCGGTTCATCCAAGGGGCTTTCGTCATATGCAATTTCCTTTCTTCAGCAGGTATCGCTGTACAAATCTTAACCTTTTTACAATCTACCGTTCCACACGCCGTTGCAACCCGTCGGCGATCCGGGGGTCATTTTGCCGCTGTTCGGCATGAGTCCAACCGATGAAGACCCCGGGCAGCGTGCTGGCGAGGATCACAAGACCGAACGCTATGCTCGTGGCCAGGCCCTCGCCCATGGTCGCGCCGATGGCCGGAAACAGCACGGCCGCGGCCCCCTCGCGGAGGCCCCATCCCCCGACAGAAAGTGGCAAGACCATCGCGAACAGGATCAGCGGCACCAGCGTAAGTGTGGCAAGCATGGATAGCGATACGCCCAGCGCCGCGGCGCAGCATGCGAATGCTGCGACGTTGCACAGCGCGGTGCCCAGGCTCAGCACTGCCTGTTGTCGCCAGACCGACCGGTCCGCGATGGCGGTCCGAAACGTTGCCGTGGCACGTCTAAGCGGTTCCGCCACCCGACCAAGGAAGCGTATGCTCAGATATCCCGCAACCACGAAC
>JBCCYF010000029.1:0-43944 GCA_039190275.1 Pseudomonadota bacterium
CGTCGACTTCAAGACCGGCAAGCTTACAAAGTCCACCAGTGCCTACGAGCATCCGCAACCGCATGCCTGTTTCATCCAGTCTGTTTCGGACGATTTGGTCAATGACGGCGGCATCATGGACTTGTGGACCCGCGAGGCGCGTCTGTTCAAGTATGGATCCGGCACGGGAACAAACTTCAGTTCCCTGCGGGGTGCGAACGAGAGCCTGCGCGGTGGCGGCAAATCTTCGGGGCTGATGAGCTTCCTCAAGATCGGCGACAGGGCAGCTGGCGCAATCAAATCAGGTGGGACAACCCGTCGTGCGGCAAAGATGGTGATCTGCGACATGGATCACCCCGATATTGAGGAGTTCATCAACTGGAAGGTCATCGAAGAGCAGAAGGTCGCGTCACTCGTGGCCGGATCCAAGCTGCACGAGAGCCGGTTGAACGACATATTCGCGGCCGTGCGCGCCTGGGACGGCGCCGAGGCGGACGCTTTTGATCCGAAAAAGAACCCTGGCCTGAAGGCGGCGATCAAAAGCGCCAAAAGTTCAATGATCCCCGAAACCTATGTTAAACGTATACTCCAGTATGCGGCACAGGGTTTCACCTCGATCGAGTTCCCAACATACGACACGGACTGGGACAGTGATGCCTATCTCACCGTTTCTGGCCAGAACTCGAACAACTCGGTTCGGGTGACAGACGCGTTCCTGAAGGCGGTACGCGACGACGCGGATTGGGAGCTGGTGCGACGCACCGATGGCAAGGTCGCCAAAAGGGTGAAGGCCCGCGACCTGTGGGAGCAGATCGGTCATGCGGCCTGGGCCTGTGCCGACCCGGGGATCCAGTTCCACGACACGGTGAATGCCTGGCACACATGCCCGGCGGACGGCCAGATTCGTGGATCAAACCCGTGTTCGGAGTACATGTTCCTGGATGACACGGCCTGCAACCTGGCCTCATTGAACCTGTTGACCTTCCTCCGCGATGGGGAGTTTCAGTCTCAGGACTACATCCACGCCACCCGGCTCTGGATGATCACGCTTGAGATCAGCGTTCTCATGGCGCAATTCCCCAGCCCCGCAATAGCCGAACTCAGCTATAAATTCCGGACCACCGGCCTGGGCTATGCAAACATCGGTGGATTGCTCATGAACATGGGGCTGGGCTATGACAGTGCCGAGGGTCGGTCGCTATGCGGCGCGCTGACGGCGATCATGACCGGCGTCTGTTACGCCACATCGGCCGAAATGGCCCGCGACCAGGGGCCGTTCCCTGGCTATGCCAAGAACGGCGAACATATGTTGCGTGTGATGCGCAACCACCGGCGGGCAGCTTACGGCGAAACCTCGGGGTACGAAGGTCTTGCGGTTCCGCCGGTCGCACTCGATCACGCCAACTGCCCGGATGACCGCCTGCTGACGATTGCGCACAAAGCCTGGGATGATGCATTGCGTCTGGGCGAAGCGCACGGGTACCGTAATGCGCAGGCAACGGTGATTGCACCCACCGGGACGATTGGACTGGTGATGGATTGCGATACGACAGGGATCGAACCCGATTTCGCGCTGGTAAAATTCAAGAAGCTGGCAGGCGGCGGATACTTCAAGATCATAAACCAGTCGGTTCCGGCAGCACTTGCAAAACTGGGGTATGCGCCGGCAGAGGCGGCCGAGATTGTGGCCTATGCCGTTGGCCATGGAAACCTGGGCAATGCACCCGATATCAACCCGACCTCTCTGATCGGCCATGGGTTTGGCCCAGAGGAGATTAAGAAAGTCGAGGCTGCGCTCCCCTCTGCCTTTGACATCCGCTTTGTGTTCAATCAGTGGACGCTGGGTGAGGAGTTCTGCACACAAGTTCTTGGAATCCCGGCGGAAAAGCTGAATGATCCGAGTTTCGACCTGCTGCGCCACCTTGGCTATACAAAGGCGCAAATCGACGCCGCAAACAACCACGTCTGCGGAACCATGACGCTTGAGGGGGCGCCGTTCCTGAAAGAGGAGCACTACCACGTCTTCGACTGCGCCAACCCCTGCGGCAAAGTCGGGCGGCGGTATCTGTCGGTCGAGAGTCATATTCATATGATGGCTGCGGCGCAGAGCTTTATCTCGGGCGCGATCTCAAAGACCATCAACATGCCCAATGACGCGACGGTCGAGGATTGCAAAGCGGCCTATGAGCTGAGCTGGTCGTTGGGAACCAAGGCGAATGCGCTATACCGCGACGGTTCAAAGCTCAGCCAACCTTTGAGTGCCGCGCTTATCGATGAGGACGACGACGAAGATGAGGATCTTCTGGAGGCGGCGCCGAGGGAAAACCCTCAGGTCCTCGCCGAAAAGATCATCGAAAAAGTGATCGTCAAGGAGCTGATCCGCTCGAACCGCGAAAAGCTGCCGCAACGGCGCAAGGGCTATACCCAAAAGGCGGTTGTTGGCGGGCACAAGGTCTATCTGCGCACCGGTGAGTACGAAGACGGCGCCTTGGGGGAAATATTCATCGACATGCACAAGGAGGGTTCCGCCTTCCGCGCTATGATGGACAGCTTCTCCATCGCCGTTTCCATCGGCTTGCAGTATGGTGTGCCGCTGGAACGCTTCGTGGACCAGTTCACCTTCACCCGGTTCGAGCCTGCGGGGATGGTGCAGGGGAACGAGGCGATCAAGAACGCGACCTCGATCCTCGACTACATTTTCCGCGAACTGGCGATCAGCTATCTGGACCGCACCGACCTGGCCCATGTGGAGCCCGAGGGGACGGGATTTGACGAAATCGGTCGTGGTGACGAGGAGGGCGTCTCAAACATCGAGGCGGTGTCACCCGAGGTGTCCCAAAGCGCCATTGAGATGATCCGCCAAACCTCCTCCACCGGCTTTTTGCGTAAGCGACTGCCGCAAGAGCTGATGGTGTTGCAGGGCGGCGCGACCGCAGCCGCGTTGAACTCCGGCCTCGCCAATACGGCGACGGTCAGCCACATCGAAGCCGTCACGGCCCCCGTCCTGGATCAGCGCGCCAAAGCCAAGATGCAAGGCTACGAGGGCGACCCCTGCGGCGAATGTGGCAACTTCACCCTGGTGCGCAACGGTACCTGCATGAAGTGCAATACTTGCGGGGCAACATCAGGGTGTAGCTGACAGATATCCGAATTTCCCGCCCCAGTGTGTGTATGGGTGGTGGGACAGCTTTCAGGCCGCAGGCAAAAAACCGAGCGGGACAACGAAAAGAGCCTGAAATGCAAGACTGGGGAACGGGCGTACCGTTCCCTTTTTTTGTGGTGCGGGGCCTATCGCGTCAGGCCCCGCGCGAGATTGCCGCGACACCGGTCCGTGCCACATCTTCCAGCCCCAGGGGCACCATAAGCGCGACAAAGGCGTCAATTTTCTCTGGCGCACCGGTGATTTCGAAGACGAAGCTTTCCAGCGTCGAGTCGACCACCTTGGCGCGGAACACTTCAGAGGTGCGCATGGCTTCGACCCGCTTTTCGCCTGTGCCGTTGACCTTGATCAGTGCCAGCTCGCGTTCGACGGCTTGCCCCTCGACGGTAAGGTCATGCACCGCATAAACCGGGACCATCCGCTCAAGCTGCGCCTTAATCTGCTCGATGACCGCCGGGGTTCCGGTGGTGACGACGGTTATGCGCGAGCGATGACCCTCGTGATCCACCTCCGCCACAGTGAGGCTGTCGATGTTATAACCACGGCCCGAGAACAGGCCGATCACGCGCGCCAGAACACCGGCTTCGTTGTCCACCAGGACCGTCAGTGTATGGGTCTCCTGATGGTCCCCCAACGGGTTCTTGAGGTCATAGGCGCTTTTGCGGCTGGTCCCCTTCTTGATGGCGAGTGCGTTCATCTGTCTTCGGCTTTCTACAAGTGATGGGTCGGTCTAATCCTGCGCGGCAGGCGAGTCCACAGCGGTATGAAGGCTGGTATGCGGGGGCAGGGGGGCGGCTACCAGCGGTGCCTGCGCGACCTGATCGTAAAACGGCGCGAAAACCCTGGCAAACCTCGTCTGATCCGCAGGCTCCATTTCCTGGGTGTATCTGTCACGCATGGCCTTGTTACGCTGAGTGAATTCCCGCCTGAGAACCTGCCGAACGATGCGCCGCGGCTTCCCATCGATGCCCAGATGCTCCAATATGTCCGCAGCGGCGTTCTCGGTCTCAAATGCCAGCCGGTCATAGGACAGACGTCGCACGCCAGGCAGTTGCAGCCAGGCCGAGAGGCTGTCCATCTGATTGCGAATCCCCGCAAATGTATCGTCGAGCCTCTTGAACTCCGTAAACGCAGGTCGCCCCGCTGCGCGGTTCGCCGCACCGCTGTCCAACAGCGAAAGCGCCATATCGCGGGGGTCGCGGAACACCGCATGTGCCCGCACCTCGCGGTTTTCAACAAGGCGCACGAGCGGCATGTCCGGGCGATTATGTGTCTTGATGACAACCGGATGGCCGAGTTCATCCACGCATTTTCTGAGGATCGCCACATGGGCGTCGTCAAACATGCCGGTAAAGTTGATCTTGCGCCGTTCTACTCGGCCGGGAAACGGAACCAAAGGTTGCTCGAATCCCGCCTGAATGAGTGCGACCCGCGCCAACTGGAACGCCAGCGTTGAGCCGCATCTGGTCATGCCATAGCTGAAAAACCCAAATGGTTCAGCAGCTTTTCGCCTTTGGTTAAACCATAACCGCGCCGCTGGCATCAATCGCATCCTTTGTGCTGGCCTCGCCAAGAAGCATTTCATTATGCGCCTTGCCCGATGGGATCATGGGGAAGCAGTTCTCATGCTTCTCAACCAGGCAGTCAAAGATCACCGGGCCGTCATAAGCCAACATTTCCTGAATTGCGTCGTCCAGATCATCCGGGTTGTCACATAGAATGCCCTTGCATCCGAAGGCTTCGGCCAGCTTGACAAAGTCCGGCAGTGCCTCGGACCAGCTTGACGAATACCGTTCCCCATGCAGCAGTTCCTGCCACTGTCGCACCATGCCCAGACGCTCGTTGTTCAGGATGAACTGTTTGATCGGGGCACGGTACTGAACCGCCGTACTCATCTCCTGCATGTTCATAAGCCAGGACGCCTCGCCCGCCACGTTGATCACCAACGCATCGGGATGCGCGATCTGAACCCCCAGGCTCGCTGGAAGGCCATAGCCCATGGTTCCAAGCCCGCCCGAGGTCATCCAACGGTTGGGATCCTCAAACCCAAGGTATTGCGCGGCCCACATCTGGTGCTGCCCGACCTCGGTCGTGATGTAGCGGTCATGACGGTGGGTCAGCGCTTCCAGCCGTTCCAGAGCATATTGCGGTTTGATGGTGGACGTCGACGGTTTGTAGGCAAGGGACTTCACGGACCGCCACGCTTCGATCTGGGCCCACCAGCCCGCCACCGCCTCGGATTTGGTCCTGGACCCACGCTCTTTCCACAGTGCCAGAATGTCCTCAAGCACCGAACCCACGTCACCGACAATCGGAACATCAACATGGATGTTCTTGTTGATCGAGCTGGGGTCGATATCGATATGAACCTTGAAACTGTCCGGGCTGAAGGCGTCGACACGACCGGTTATGCGGTCATCGAACCGCGCCCCGATACACAGCATGAAATCACAGTCATGCATCGCCAGATTGGCCTCATAGGTGCCGTGCATGCCCAACATGCCAAGCCAATTCGTTCCACTGGCCGGGTAGCACCCCAGGCCCATCAGGGTCGAGGTTATGGGGAAATTTGTTGCCGCGACCAACTCCCGAAGGCTTTGGCTCGCCTCGGGACCCGCGTTGATCACCCCGCCGCCGGAATACAGGATCGGCTTCTCCGCCTTTTCAAGCGCTTCCACCGCCAGCGTGATCAGATCGATGTCACCCTTGGTTCGCGGACTGTAATGGCCGGTCCCCGCCTTGGACGGGGCTGTGTAGGCGCCGCTGGCGAATTGAACGTCCTTGGGGATGTCAATCAGAACCGGCCCCGGCCGTCCGGACGTTGCGACGTGGAACGCCTGGTGGATTGTCTCGGCCAGGCGGTCAGTGTCCTTGACCAGCCAGTTGTGCTTGGTGCACGGACGGGTGATGCCCACCGTGTCCGCCTCCTGAAAGGCATCGTTTCCGATCATGAAGGTCGGCACCTGACCTGTCAGGACGACCAGCGGAACGCTGTCCATCAGTGCATCGGTCATCCCGGTCACAGCATTTGTCGCCCCCGGGCCGGACGTGACCAGAACAACGCCCGGTTTCCCCGTGGAGCGGGCATAGCCCTCGGCCGCATGGGTCGCTCCTTGCTCATGACGAACCAGGATATGGCGAATGTCGTTTTGCTTGAAGATCTCATCATAGATAGGAAGCACAGCGCCGCCGGGATAGCCGAATACGGTGTCCACACCCTGATCCTTCAGGGCTTGAATCACGATTTGTGCGCCGGTCAACTGACGTGACATCTGTGTCTCTCCATCTTAGCGGGGCACGGCCCCGGCTCCTCCAAACACCCCGGGGTCCGGGACATAAAAAAAGGCCCTCCGAGGGGCCTGTGCGCGTGCGGTCCGATCAGAAGGTCTTACCTTCGCCGGGGCACGCGCATTGCAATGAGTACCACTACGTTTCTCATGAGAATCGTTTTACGGTGCCGCGGGACGCGGGTCAACAGGGTTCGGAAGGTTTTTGTGTCTCAAACCGGCACAAATAAGTACGAATGTTCCTTTCGAGGGCCAGTTTTAGACATTTACTGAATACACTTGGGTGCCAGGCTGTATCCATGGCGACCAAATCTCGTCACCCACGGAGAGCTGGGTGTCTCGCCGTAAGGACCGCTAGGGCTGCCTGTATCGGTTGAAGCGGTGGAGGGCCTACCTTGGAACCCATTGACCTGTCCGACGGCATTTTTCATCATGACCCCCTGTCGTTCATCTTGGCCGAAGACGGCCCGCTCCGTGCCGCAAGGTGGGCGTTGACCTTGCTTGGGCGCGGTCGCAAAGCCGGCGCGGATACCCAATTTTTCGGGTAGATCTGGTCTTAGGTCTGCCTGGTGGCATTGCAGCGGGGTGTCGAGCGGGAACAGGTTACGAAATGGGGCATCGTGTGGAAAATCGGGCAGTGCATCTGCAGGCACGACGTCAGTGGCTGGGGTAGGGCGTAAAAGATGTCGGAAGCGCCCGCATCCAGTGCACGTACTCCTCCGCCTCGATACAGGTCGCCAAATTGGACAGGGCTTTCAGGGGGTCTTCCGCGACGTCGACCCGGATATCAATCGGAGGGTGGTCCTGGGCGATGATCAAAATGGCAGCGGACATCAGACCGCGCGCGTCGCCGCCCGCATTCGCGCCGGAGCTCAGCCCAGCCAGCAACCGCCTAAGGAAGCTATCCTTGGAGGATAAGAACCCGTCAGCCATGGCGCCCACAACATCGCTTTGGGATAACATGTTTCCGCCGGCACAAATGCCCGGCTGCACCACTTCCGAAACCATGGGAACGTTTTCCTGCCCCGAGAAGGCCGCGCCATGCCCATTTTGATCAAGCACAAGCAATTGTCGCGACGCCCGCCCGCCATCGGGCATCACAATGGTCTGAATGGCTTGGTCGGGTGCGACACCGCGCTCAATTTCCCCCAGGACAGTGCCCCCCCACAGAGTGCTGGGAAAGCGGCCCTGGCTGGCAGATATGCCCACACCCGCCTTTCCGCGCAAAACCCAAGCACCAACGCATAAATTGCCTGTTGCCGCCGCGCCGCCGAGCGCGCCGCTGATCGGATCGCGAGCAAGGAGGGAAAAAGTCATTGCCTGTATTCCTTTGCCAATGCGGCTGCAAGGTGACTACTTTGTTTCATAAAGCATCAAAAGTAGTCAAACATGAAAACACCTACCGAAAAATCCGCGCGTCTTTCCGAACGCATCCTGGAAAGTTTCGACGACCTCACGAAGTCCGAACGTCACCTAGCAGACCATTTTCTGGAGAACCCTGACAGTCTTGTGCTGAACAGCGCCGCTGAGATTTCCGCGCAGGCAAAGGTCTCAAAGGCGACGACCGCACGGTTTTTCAAGCGACTTGGGTTTCCCAGCTTTAGAACCGCGCAGCGCATGGCGCGCGTTGGCCGCGACGACAGCCAATACAAGAAACGGGTGTTTTCCGATCCCATACCGCACCTGAGTGGGCGGGGCGATCTGGCGGATCATCTTGCCTCCGACGTCCAGAACCTGATCCGGACCATCGAAGCGATCCGAAGTGATGACCTGAAGGCCGCCGTTACCTATCTGTCCCGTGCGGAAAAGATCTGGGTCGTGGGCTTTGGGGACAATTACCCATTGGCACATTTTGCTCGGGCCCAGTTGATAAAGGTAAAGCCGGACATCCGCATGATACCGTTGGGCGGCTTTTCGGTGCCTGAGGAATTTGCCTCGATCCGCCCCTCTGATTCTGTGCTGGCACTGGCGATCGGTCGACGCACGCGCACACTCCGATCCATCCTCCAGTCGGCGCGACTGGCCGAGGCCAAGACAATCTCGATCACGGATCTGGCCAGCTCGGGAAGCCCCGAATTGGCCGAGGTGACCCTTCGTTGCCGCACCAGCGGTCTGACGTATTTTGACTCGCTGGCATCCCCTGTCTCTGTGATCACCTATCTCTGCATGGCCGTCGCGGATCGCCTGGGCCAAAATGCGGTGGAGCGCTTGCGATACATCGACAGTATTCACAGCGATTGGGGTGAAGCGGGATAATCCGGCCTCAAATGCATATTAGAAATCGCTCCATACACCGGAAAAAGCGTCAAAACTGAAAAAAGAAACGTCACTCATGCGTTCTTTTTGACCTGTTCTGCGCAAATCCTTACCGTCGGAGTCGGGGAGTGACCCACCAATCGAACAAGACTGGACCGGATTGGCTTGTCGTCTGAAGGCACTTCAGATGGGCGGAGACGTTCTGCTTGCCGAAAAACATCCGGCCTGCGTGCGATCGCGGAGCGGTCGACGCTCGAACAGAGAGGACCAAAATGACCTTCCTTAGACACACCTTTTGCTGCGTTGCCGGTGCGGCTGCAATAGCTGCTGGTGTCGCAAGCACGGCTGCTGCAGATGACATCGTTTGGGCACGCTACGGCGACATCGACTCACTCGATCCCCATCGTGCGACCAGCACGTTGTCCCTACAGGTTTGGGGCCTGATGTACGACACGTTGCTTGCAACGGACGCCGATGGCCTGCCGGTTCCACATGTTGCGAAATCCTGGGACGCGAATGAAGACGGGACCGAGTACACTTTCAGCCTGCAAGACGGCGTGATGTGCCACGACGGTACGCCGCTGGATGCAAATGATGTAAAGTATACGATTGACGCAGCATTCGATGCGGATATGCCAAGTGTGACCAAGGGCAGTTGGGGGCCGATCACCGCCGCGGAGGTCATCGACCCGCTGACGGTCAAGCTGACGCTGGAAACCCCCTTTGTCGCCTTGATCCCGTTTCTGGCGGACAGCTTTTCCTCGATCATTTGTGACAGCAATGGCGACGGCTTTGGAACAACCACCGCAATCGGTTCCGGACCCTGGAAGCTGGTGTCCTGGACCAAGGGAGACCGGATCGTCCTAGAGAAGAACCCGGAGTATCAGAACTTCGGCAAATTGGCAGAGAACCCCGGTGCCCCCTACGAAGACGGTTTGATCATCACTGTCGTGCCCGAACCGCAAGCGCGACTGGCGGCTCTGAAGACCGGCGAGGTGCATATCGCGGAACCACCCTTTGATGATGTGCCCGCGATCAATGACGAAGGGGATCTGTCGATCATAGTTGCCGAGAACACGGGCCAGAACGTGTTCTGGGAATTCGCCGTTCACCGCCCGCCGTTCAATGATGTCCGGGCCCGTCTGGCCGTAGCGCATGCAACAGACGCGGCCGCCGCGATCAGCCTGATCTATGGTGACCTGTCTATACAGGAAAACTGCCCGGTATCGCGCGGTGTCTTTGGCAACGACCAGGAATTCTGCGCCCAGTACCGCCCGGCCTATGATCCCGAAAAGTCCAAAGAACTACTGGCCGAACTTGGCTACAGCATGGACAACCCTTTGGAGACCGCACTGCTGGTCTGGACCGGTGGAAACCGCCAGAAACTGGGTGAGGTGTTTCAGGCTCAACTGGCCGAGGTTGGTATCTCTGCCTCGATCGAGATCATGGATATCGGATCATTGAATGCCCGGGTGCGTCAGGAAAACGAGAATACCGAGGGCACGACCGGTTCGATGGATATGATGACCTGGTCCTGGTACGACCCGGACATCCTGTATGCACTGTGGCATACGCCGGGTGCATATCGTGGCTATACCTCACCGGAACTGGACGCGATGCTGGATGAAACCCGTGTGCTGACTGATCCGGATGCACGGAAGGCAAAGGTGCAAGATGTCTTCAAGTATCTTTTAGAGAATGCGATCCACGTGCCGCTTTACACCCCCGGTTGGGAGTGGGTCTTTGCAGTCCGTCCGGAGGTTGAGGGTTTCTTCGTTGCGCCCTTCGTCTATCCAAACTTCTCGGATGTAAAGCTGGGCGGATAACGTCTTGGGTTGCCCGGTCCAACCGCTCCGGGCAACGCTTTTTGAAAGGCTGAATGCATGTGGCGCTTTCTTGGCACCCGGATCGCCATGGGGGCCTTTACCATCTGGATCACGACCATTTTGGTAACGCTGCTGATCCACGCCGTACCGGGTGACCCGGTCCAGATCATGTATGCGCAAAGCCAGGGCACGACACCCGAACAGATCGAAGAAGTCCGCCGCTCCCTGGGGCTCGACCGACCTATACCCGTGCAATACGGGCTATACATGAAACGCCTCCTGCAGGGGGATCTGGGCAATACGATCCGTGGCGGTCAGCCGGTACTGGAGGTTATCCTGCAGCGCTTGCCAAACACCTTGCTGCTGGCATGTGCGGCGATGTTCATTGCAATTCTGATCGGTGTGCCCATCGGGTTTCTGGCCGCCTATCGCGAGGGCAGCTTTACGGACATCGCCCTGATGATTGTCGCCATCGCAGGGATTTCCATGCCGCATTTCTGGTTAGGTCTGATGTTGCTGTTCTTTTTTGCACTTGAACTGGGCTGGTTGCCGGTCAGCGGAAACGGCTGGCTTAACCTGATCCTGCCTGCACTGACACTGGGGCTGTCCAATGCCGCGATATTTGCCCGGTTGACCCGGTCATCAATGATCGATGTGATGAGCCAGGACTACGTGCAAACCGCCTTTGCAAAGGGCCTGCCGAAGGCGCTTGTGCTGCGTCGCCACGTGCTGCGCGCCGGGCTTCTTCCGGTCGTCACCATGATGGGATTACAGTTTGCCTTCATGATGGGCGGCGCGATCGTTGTTGAGAACATATTCTCCTGGAACGGGGTCGGACGCATGGCGGTCGAAGCGATCTTCCAGCGGGATTATCCGATCATCCAAGGGTTCATTCTGACATTCTCGGTCGTCGTGGTCTGTGTCGCCATCGCCATTGATACGCTCTATGCAGTGCTTGATCCGCGGATCCGGCGGTCGTGAAGATGGGCGTAACCACCGACCCATACATGGCAACGGCACCGCCCGGGTTTCTGCGGCGGCTGCTTGGTTCGCCCAGCGGGGCCATTGGTCTGGCAATTGTCCTGCTGTTGATCTTCTGCGCGCTCTTTGCCGAAATGCTGGCCCCGTTTGATCCCAACAAAATGGGGTCGGGAGGTCGGTTTTTGCCGCCAGGGGGCAAACACCTGCTGGGCACCGATGAATTCGGCCGCGATATGTTTTCGCGCATTCTTTTCGGCAGTCGGATCACTCTTATGATCGGGGCGGTGGCCGTTGGCATATCACTCACCATCGGCATGGCCGTGGGTATGGTTGCGGCGTTCCGGCGCGGATGGGTTGAGGCGATCCTGATGCGCAGCACGGATGTTCTGTTCTCTTTCACCGAAACGCTGATCGCCCTCAGCTTTGTGGCAGTCCTTGGGCCAAGCCTGCAAAACGCGGTGATCGCGGTTGGTGTGGCGGGCATCCCGTTCTATGCCCGGACCTGTTATGCGGCCGCACTGGTTGAAACGTCGAAACCCTATTTTGAAGCCAGTATCGCCGCCGGGGCCGGTCCGGTGCGACTGGTACTGGTGCACCTGCTTCCAAATGTGCTGCCGACCATGATCGTCGTTGCGACCCTTGGCGCCTCAACCGCCATTCTTGCGGCGGCGGGCCTGAGTTTTCTGGGCCTCGGTGCCCAGCCGCCAACATCGGAATGGGGCTATATGCTGGCCGGATCACGGGACTACATCAACCGGGCGCCATGGCTGATGACCATCCCCGGGATCGCCATTGCGCTGACCGTTCTGGGGTTCAATCTGCTCGGCGACGGGCTGCGGACCAGCCTTGATCCGGTGGAACGGACATGAGTGCATTGATCTCGGTCCGGGACCTTGCCGTTTCGATTGGCACCAGGCCGCTGGTCGAAGGGATCAGCTTCGACCTTGGTCCGGGCGAGGTACTGTGTCTCGTCGGGGAAAGCGGGTCAGGCAAAAGCATGACGGCCAAGGCGTTGATGGGGCTGCTACCTCCCAAGGCTGCGGCCACTGGACAAGCGATGTTCGAAGGTGCTGACCTTCTTGCCCCGGCGGCCAGGACACCCCGCGGCACCGGTATTGGCCTGATCTTTCAGGAACCAATGACGGCGCTGACGCCCGTATTGACCATCGGGCTGCAATTGACCGAAGCCTTGGAAAGCCATGGTCTGTGCGACCGAGCGGAGGCATATAGCCGCGCAGAAGCCATGCTTGACCGCGTTGGCATTCCCAAGGCCAAAATGCGGATGCGCCAGTACCCGCACGAGCTGTCGGGCGGGATGCGCCAGCGGGTCGTGATTGCCATGATGATGTTGCTTGGTCCCCGCGTGCTGATCGCCGACGAGCCTACAACGGCGCTCGATGTAACGGTACAGGCGCAAATTCTGGACCTCTTGCGCAAGATAGTGAGCGAAACGCAGATCGGCCTGATCCTGATCACACATGACATGGGGGTCGTCGCCGAAATGGCGGACCGGGTCCTGGTCATGAAGTCTAGTCAATTGGAAGAGTTCGGCACGGCGGAAGAGGTTTTTGCCGCGCCAAAGGCCGCTTACACACGCGCACTGTTGGATGCAGTCCCCCGTATTGACAGCGAAAACATCCGCGATGACATTGCCCCCGATATTCTTTTGTCCGCGCGCAAGATCACCAAGACATTCAAGGCACGCAGAACCTTATTGAGCCGTAATGAAGGACACAGGGCGCTGGATGACGTCTCACTCGATATCCGGCGCGGCGAAACCCTGGCGTTGGTCGGGGAAAGCGGCTCGGGCAAGACCACGCTGGGCCGGATCATTGCACGCCTGACAAACGCTGATAACGGACATGTGTTGTTGAATGGAACGGATCTGACCACCCTCTCGGGCGGGGCGCTACGGGCACAACGCCGAGCCGTGCAGATGATCTTCCAGGATCCCTATGCTTCGCTGGATCCGCGGCAGTCCGTTGGGCGCACCATTGCGGAACCGATGATCATCCACGAGGCTTTGTCGCGGCAAGAACGAAACCTGCGCGTTCACGCCCTTTTGGAGAAGGTGGGCCTGAGCGCTGACATGGCGCAGCGGTATCCGCATGAGTTCTCGGGCGGCCAACGCCAGCGGATTGCAATAGCGCGGGCCATCGCCGCGAAGCCGGCCCTTGTTGTTGCCGACGAGCCGACATCGGCCCTGGATGTATCGATCCAGGCGCGTGTCCTTGATTTGCTTGACCATTTGAAACGCAGCGAGGACCTCACAATGCTGTTCATATCGCACGATCTTGCCGTTGTCCGGCAGATTGCAGACAGGGTTGCCGTCATGCGGAATGGCCGCGTTCTGGAACTGGGTCCGTCCGCAGACCTTTTTGCCGCGCCGGGACACCCCTACACGCGGGCTTTGATCGATGTCGCGCCGGTTCCGGATCCCACACGTAAAAGGGGCAAGCGCCCCGTGCTTAAACGGGACTTTCCTGACGGCGCGCTGTCCGAGGTCGCTCCCGGCCATTGGGTGGCGGCATGACCATTGGGATCGCCGCGATGGGTCCCAGGTCTGGCGCAGGCATTCTGGCGGGCTTGCGCGCGGTCGAGGCAGTCGGGCGGGGTGCGATCGGCGGATTTGTTAGCCTGGTGGTTTTGACTGCCGATCAGAAGCTCATGCGCGCCGAGACGCAAAACGGTGGAACACGCGGCCTGTTCACCACTTCCCCACCCGAGGAAATCCTTCGCGCGCCCTATGCGGCCTTGATCTCAAGCGGTCCGGACCGTCCATCGCCGCTCTCGCAGTTTATCGCGGCTGCGCCGGGGATCGGAATTGTAACCGGCCATCGTTTCCCGCATGTATCGACCGAACAGGGTCATGCGCTGAATGAACTGGTGTTGGACGCCATGCGGAATGGGGTGGCCGCACAAGATGCGATCGACGAACTTATCGCCGCGCATCCCGGTTTCGATGCGGGGTTCGTTGCCCTTTCAACCAGGGGGGAGGTCGGCCTTGGCAACATGCCCGCGGTCCACAGGCTGTTGGATCAAGGTGCCGCGATCAACCATTGCACGGATACCGGCGCAAGCGTCGCCACCTTGCACAATGCGATTCAGCCCAGCAAGGCGATCGCAGTTTTGGCAAGCGAGGTTGTCTTGGACGAAATTCGGCGATGCGACACCAAGGTTCAGACCATTACGGTCGTCGCAGGGATAGAGCTCAGTTTTGGCGATGAGCCGGAAATCCATATCAATGAGAAATTCATGGCCACCCGTGTGGCGCACCCCCAGGCCCACACCCTCAACGCGGAAACCTCATTCGGCATGGGGGACCGGGTCAAGGTCGTGCAGTTTGGACAATCGATCGGATGGCTCGGGCAGGAGCCGTATATGGTCGTAAAGAGAGGTGTGATTGCCACTTTGGAAGGCAAACTGGAAATCCAACTCTCCGTTCTACTGGGCGACGCAGCAAGATAGGGAACGGCGCGGCCCGGCAGCAAACGGATCCCTTAGTGTTATGGGTAAATGCACTTCGGCGGATTGTTGAGTTACGCAACACCGGCTGAAACCGAATATTTTATTTATACCGCAGATAGTTAATGTTCATTGTTAAAGTAGAAACACTATTTTAGGAGCGACCTGTTTGCCAGCGATGTCTCACGACTTGAAAGTGAGCGCGAAACAGGATCATCTGCCGCACAACGCCATACGGGGCCCGGGTGCGGCGTTGGACCCGGTCAGCTTTGCAAGACACCGTGTTCCATCGCATAGCGGGTGAGCCCAGCCGTAGAGGATATTCCCAGTTTGCGTTTGATGTTCTTGCGATGCGTCTCGACCGTTCGCACCGAAATATCAAGCTCGCGCGCGACAGCCTTGTTGGACTTGCCCGATGCAAGTTCCAAGAGCACCGTTTGCTCGCGGCTGGTGAGGGGTTCGCGACCGGACTGCGGCGACAGAACCTCTGCCGTGCCAGTGCAGAGATAGGTTTCACCCGCATGCACATGTTCAATGGCCGTGACAATATCGTCAGTTGGCACGTCCTTGAGCACATATCCGCGTGCACCATGGCGCAGGGCGGTCGATATGTACTCGGGGGTGTCGTGCATCGACAGGATCAGGATGCGCGCGCCCGGGTGACGCTCCAGCAGGATTTCGGTCGCGGCAAGCCCGTTCATTCCGGGCATGTTCAGATCCATGAGTACAACGTCCGGAGTATCCCGGTCGAACGCCGCCAAAGCCTCCTCCCCATTTGACGCCGTGCCGACCACCGTCAGCGTATCATAGGTTTCCAGAACGCCGCGCACGCCCTCAACCACTAGGGGATGATCATCGGCAATCAGTATGCGGATCGGTGCTGTCATGCGGACTCACGGGATTGCGCGTCCGTGGAGGGCGCTGTGGCAGAAGGGGGGTCGGCGGACTGGCCGGGGCTTAGCAAGTGTTTGGGCGGGACATGCGCCTCGACGAGTGTACCCTGCATGGTCGACATCACCCGAAGGTTTCCGCCCAGATGTTCGATACGCTCGGCCATATTACGCAGGCCAATACCCCGCGCCGGGGTCGCTCTGCTGGCGCGGATACCGATCCCGTCATCCTCGATACGCAATGTCGCCCCGCGCCGGTGACCGAAGACCTGCAGCTTAACAGACTGCGCATCCGCGTGCCGTTCGATATTGGTCAGAGCCTCCTGCGCCACGCGGTAGAGCGCCGTTTTGGCCTCGGTCGTCAGCCGGTTGCGGAAAACCACGGTTTCAAAGGTCGTCTGAATGCCGGTACGTGTGCTAAACTCCTCGGTGAGTGTTTTAAGCGCCGGACCCAGCCCCAAATCGTCTAGCACGCCCGGGCGCAGATCGCGACTGATCCGCCGCACCTCCGAAATTGCATCATTAAGCCCGCTGACGGAAGTCCGAAGACTGTCGGCAACACCGGCCCGCCCGGTTTTCAACCGCCGTCCGGCAAGGTCCAGGGCATAGCGCACGCCGATCAGGATCTGACTGATCCCGTCGTGTAGTTCACGGGCCACACGTCCGCGTTCCTCCTCCTGCGTGTCGAAAATCCTCTGCGTCAGTTCCTTGAGCTTGGCATCGGCCAAACGACGCTCGCGGATCGTGATCCAGACACCCGAAATAAACACCAGCAGCAGTGCGACCAGAGTGATAAGAGCGATCCAAAGGAAGGTTCGGGTAATCCGCGCCTCGGTCAGGGCCCGGGCGCTGGCCACTTCGGCCAGGACATCATCAATCCAGATCCCTGTCCCAACCGCCCAACGCCAGTCCTGCAATCCGATCACATAGGAATACATCTGCGCGGACTCGCCCGTGGAAGGTTTTGGCCAAACATACTGATGAATACCACCGCCCCGCCGCGCAGTTGAGATCAAGTCACGCACCACATACTCACCCTCCCGGGTGGTTGCATCCCACCAATTCTTGTTGATCAGATAGGTTTGTTTAGGGCTGACAAGGTTCGTGCCGTCATAGTCGTAGACAAAGAAAAATCCGTCGGCGCCATAGGTCATCGCGGCCAGTATCTGCGCAACCTCGCGTTTTGCAGCCTCATCATCTGGCAGGGCGTTGCCGTAGATATGCGCGATTGAGGTCCGCGCTAGCGACATATAGTTGGCCAGTTCGGATTGTTTGGCTTCGAGCAAGCGATCCTCGAGAAGTTGAATCTCCTGCTCGGCAAGGGCTCGGGACTGGATGCTGACCAGAATGGCGATGGCCGACGCCGCAAGGACAAGCGGAAGGGTTGCGAGCAGAAATATCTTCTGTCCGTACCCAAGCCGCCAGCGGCGGTGGTTGTTTTCGTCATCGGTAATCGGCGGTACCTGTCCGGTCACTTCTCTCCCGGCCCCAATATGGCGCGGTCGGGGGCGGCAGGTCAAATACTAGCGAGTTATGCGAAAAGTCTGAATCACCTAACGTTACCTGAAATCTAGGACTTCAACGCCTTAGGCGATGCAGGGTGCTTCAGGTATTTCGTCATACGCTTTAGTACCGCGTGGCGCTGTCTTTGGGACCGCAGGGGCGAAACCTGTGCGTGGCGGGTCGGTCTGCGCCTCATGCATCCGCGCACGGATCACGGTCCAGCGTGATCGGATGACCATGCGGCGTGGCCGCAGCGGCGCGCCTCCAGGCATCGGTCGTCTTGCAGATGGTGGCCACGTCCGCCAGGCCGATCCGGACGATCATATCCTCCAGGGCCATGAGCCAGCGATCATAGTAATCCGTACCGTCTTCGGCGGTCGATGCCTCCGCCAACCGCTGGCCCAGGGCCTCCGCCCAGTCCGATGCGGTGAAAACCCCGGCATCAATCAGCGCAGTCACAAGAGCGAATGCCTGGGCTTGCCACGGGGCATCAAACGGTTTGGCCTCAGCGGGGTTCAAGGTAGGGCTCCCAGGCGTCAATGGTGACCGAGAGTGTCGGGTCGGCCCCGTCCCCCCAGAGGTCCGCGCCGGTAAACTCAACCGTATAAAGCCAGTGTGGATCCTCGCCTCCGCGGTGCGCGTTGCTGTCTGGATAGACATGGGCACCGTGGATGGCGACCACAATGCCGGGTTTCTCGCGCGCATAACCGGGAAGGCGGGTGTGACTGTCCGGTTGGTGATTTAGGGTCCGAACAAGGTCTCCGACAGCAAAGCGTGCCGGTGCGGGGGCAGGGCGGTCAGTCGGGCCACCGGCCTCCAGCAAAGCCACGACACGGTTGGCGGGTAAACAGCGGTCGACATGCAGCCCTGGTGTCTCGGGCGTCCCACCCTGGCGTTCGGACGCGCTTACTTCGCCATGGCGTTCCAGCAGCGCCTCCAGGGCGGTCAACCAGATCTGGTAGTAGCTCGCCCGCAGGTATGTAAGCGGCGGAATGCTCTCGCGCATGTGGCGGCTCTCGTCCAGGGTCCAATGCCCCAGCGCGCTGCTGGCCAGCGTGAGCGCGAGGACCCGCGGTTCCCAATCGGCATGAAACAGTGGCTCCACCGGCTCGGGTACGACCGGGCCGAAACCTGACCGACCGCCAAGATCCTGCGGGCCGTTCATGCTGCGGCCCTTGCAAATCCGCAGCCGATCATGCTGTCGCGGGTGACCAGTTCCGCGAGCGCCGCCTCGGACCAGCCATCGGTTCCTTTTGGCCGCCGTGGCACGACCAGATAGCGAAGTTCGGCTGTGCTGTCCCAGACGGTAATCTTAACCGAAGCGGACAGGTCTACTCCGAAATCCTGCAGGACGCCACGCGGGTCGCGCACCGCCTTTGCCCGATAGGGCGGCGATTTGTACCAGACCGGCGGCAGTCCGAGCACGGGCCAGGGGTAGCAGGAGCAGAGCGTACACACGATCATGTGGTGATGCGTCTTTGAATTGAAGACAGCCTTCAGATGCTCACCCTGACGTCCACCGAAACCAAGCTCGGCCACCGCCGCGGTTGCATCCGCCTCAAGCCGGGCCGCATAGGCCGGATCGACCCAGGCTTTGGCAACAACCTTGGCCCCATTTCGTGGACCAATCTTTGTTTCGATGGTTTCAATGATGACATCCAGCGCGGCAGGATCGACCAGACCCTTTTCCACCAGAATGGTTTCCAGTGCCTTGACCCGCGCTGTCATGTCGTCGAGGTGGTTGTCCGGCTGTCCCTCGTCGCTGTCGTGATCGTGCATGCCCACCCCCGTCTCGGATCCCAGGCTCAAGTTAAAGGCCGGCTTCGCCACGTTGTCAAAAAATCTTCAAAATACGTAAATCTGCGTGTTTGTTGGTATTTAATATGGCGGATTCCTCGCCTAGGGTGCCGCCACTGATCGATCCGCCGTGCCAAAAACGGCAGGCGTCTACTCTGGGAGGATATTTATGGATCGTCGTTCATTCTTGAAGAACTCTGCGCTGGGTGGCAGCGCGGCGGCCGCCACGACACTGGCCGCGCCCGCGTATGCGCAGGGCAACCGCACGCTTACGCTGGTAACCACTTGGGGCCGGGGCTTGGCCGGAGTGCATGACAGCGCACAACGGGTCGCGGACATGATTACCGAGATGTCGGACGGGTCGCTGACCATTGACCTCAAGGCCGCAGGGGAGCTGGTGGGGGCGTTTGAGGTCTTTGACGCCGTAACCTCGGGCCAGGCGGACATGTATCATGGCGCGGATTACTACTTTACCGGCCAGCACCCGGGATACGCCATGTTCACGGCCATTCCGTTTGGCATGACAGCGCAGGAACTGGTCAACTGGTACTACCACGATGGCGGCCACGACTTGCATGATGAGCTGGGGCAGGTGTTCAACCTCAAGTCGTTCCTTGCCGGAAACACCGGCGCGCAGGCAGGTGGCTGGTTCCGGACCGAAATCACGGGGCCGGAAGATTTCAACGGCCTTAAATTCCGCATGCCGGGTCTTGGCGGCAAGGCGCTTGGATACATGGGCGCGTCGGTGCAGAACCTGCCGGGTTCGGAAGTGTATCAGGCACTGGCCTCGGGTGCGATTGACGGGACCGAGTGGATTGGCCCATGGGCGGATGAGAAAGCCGGGTTCCAGGAAATCACCAAGATCTACTACACGGCCGGCTTTCACGAGCCTGGCGCGGGCCTTTCGCTTGCCACCAACCGCGAGGTGTTCGAAAGCCTGACCCCCGCCCAGCAGCGGATCATCGAAGTGGCCGCGGGTGATACCCACCAGTGGAACCTTGCCCAGTTTCTGGCAAACAACGGTTCAGCGTTGCAACGCCTGACCGCGGGTGGCGTGACCGTCCGTGAGTTCCCTGACAGCGTCTGGGATGCCATGGGCACGGCCTCACAACAGGTCTATGACGAGAATATGAGCGATGACTTGTTCAAAACCATCTTCGACAGCGTTCAGGCCTCGATGCGTGCCTCATCCGGGTGGCTGACACGCTCCGAAGGGGCATATCGCCAGCAGCGCGACCGTGTTCTAGGCTAAACCGCCGACAACCAGCTCCGGCGCCGGGTCTTGGCGCCGGAGCACCGAACCGGCGATACAGCCGGACGAACAGGGGGAAGTGAATGGTAGAGGGATTGTTGTGGGTCCTGAACAACCTGGTTGGCGGGCTCATTAACCTTGTGTCCGCACTCGCCAATCCGATGAGTTGGCTGAACTGGAGCGACCGCGAGGCGATGGGCCGCTTCATCTACTACGGCGGCTCGACCGAGTTTTTCTTTGCTGTTCTGGTGTTCTTTCTTCTGGTCCTTATCGCCGGCCTGGTCTGGCGCCGGTTCCTTTGGGGCGTCGTGGTCGGCCTTGAGGGCTTTGCCAACACAACCGGCCGTCTGTTCGCCTGGGCGGGTCTGCTGATGGTCCTTCAGCAGGTCATGATCGTATTTTTGCAGCGGATATTTCGGGTTTCGGAGATCTCGCTGGGACCATTTGGATACAGTTTCGCCCGTGACCTGAGTTGGTGGTCCGAAGAGCTCAAGCTTTACAACGCGATGATCGTGGCGCTCTGCTGCGCGTACACATTCGTACAAGGCGGGCATGTGCGGGTGGATCTGTTCTATGCGGGGATGGGTCATCGGGTTAAGCGGGTCACCGACATGTTGGGCTCACTGTTTTTCATGTTGCCCGCGATGACGCTGACCTGGATGTTCGGCTGGTACTTTTTGTGGCGGCACCTGGTCACGCCCAAAATCAGCGCTTCGGACTCGATCGAGCAAGTGATCAGAAAGTCCGGGCTGATGAAATGGAATGTCGAAACCATTGGCTTTTCTCCGAACGGGTTTGATGCGTACTTCCTGTTCAAAGTCCTTCTGGTCGGCTTTGCCGGTATGATGTTCCTGCAGGCATGGGCATTTTTCTACCGCTCCCTGCTTGAATTTCTTGAAGGTCCGGAGAGCGCAGGAAAGTACCTGGACAAAGACGTATTGGAAGACGAAACCGCCAAAAAGGTTGCGGAAATTCACTAAGGGGCGGGTGACATGCTTTTTGGACTAGACGGCATTGAAGTCGGCCTAATCATCGTTTTTTTCTGTCTGTTTGCCGGTATCATGTCTGGGTTTCCGGTGGCTTTTGCCATCGGCGGCTCCGCGGTCATTTCCTTCGGAATCATCGCGGTGCTGGATGCGCAGGGCGTATTGGTACATCAGGCCATCGACACCGGAAGCGCGGAATACGGTGCGCTGATCGCCGAAGGGGTCCGGCGCGAGGCGATATCGGTGTTCCGCTACCCCGAGTTACCGCGTGTGGTTGAGCCGCTGCTGGATGGCGGTTGGGAGCGGGCGCTGGATCGCAACTTGAGTTTTATCGTCAACCGCATGAACGAACGTGTGCTGGCGGGCCCCTCGATCGAGACGCTTCTGGCAGTCGCCATGTTCGTGCTGATGGGCATTACGCTGGAACGTTCAAAGATCGCGAATGACCTTCTGACCACAATGGCGCGCGTGTTCGGTCCGTTGCCCGGCGGTCTTGCCGTGTCGATTGTGGTTGTGGGCGCTTTCCTGGCAGCCTCGACCGGGATTGTCGGGGCTACGGTCGTAACCATGGGGCTGCTCGCGCTGCCCACGATGCTGCGCAACAACTATTCTCCTGAACTGGCCACGGGAGTTATCGCCGCTTCCGGCACGCTGGGCCAGATTATCCCGCCCTCCATCGTCATTGTGCTGCTGGGCACTCTGGCCGGCGACCTCTATGCGACCGCTCAGGAAGAGCGGGCCTCGCTGGTGGGGTGTTCGGATGCGCTGACCTATCTGGGCGAACCCGCCGTGCTGTCTGTCGGTACACTGTTTCAGGCGGCGGTGATCCCGGGCATCATGCTTGCGGTACTCTATGGTGCCTATGCGTTCGGCTTTGCCCTGGTCCGTCCGGCAAAAGCGCCGCCCATTCCGGCAACAGGGGCCGAGGGCCACGGGCGCGGCGCACGCCACGGCCTCACCTGGTTTCTGCTGGTCCCGGCCGGGATCGTCGCGATGGCGTTTGCCATGACCAGCCTCAATGTGGCGGGCAGTCAAGCGATTAACGTCGATGCCTTCGCCGAGCAAAGCCAACAGGCTGACCTGCGCACGAATGTGTCCGAACAGTGCCAGATGGCAATGATCGAATTGCATGGCATCGAGCGTTGGGACGCGTCAGTCGCGGTTCAGGCCGAGATCGAGGCCGCAGGCGGCGCATTGAGCCAGGACGAACGCGAATTGACCCCAGAGCAGATGGAAGCGGCACGGGCCCAGGCGGTGTTTGACGCCGCACCAATCGGTACCGGCGTACTGGTCCTGCTGGTGTTCTTTGGACTGACCTTTGCGCTGGCCTTTGGAGTTGCGCCGTCAGCCTCTCGCGGGCCGCTTGTTCTGGGGGTCGTGGGCATCGGTTTGGCAGTGCTTGTCGATGTATTGTTTTTGGGCCCACTAAGTAGCCCCGGGACGGTATTTATCTATATGGCACTGCCGTTTGTGCTGATCGTCATTGGTGCACGCACGGCCGCACGGCGATTGGGCCAAAACGATTTGCTGCGCGTCGTGTTTCCGCCACTGGTTCTGATCGTCGCCGTTCTGGGCTCGATCCTTGGCGGCATCACCAATCCCACGCCGGCCGCCGCACTCGGAGCTGCAGGCGCGCTGATGCTCGCTGCCTATCGGAAGCTGGAAGAGGAGGGTGAAGCCGGCACCAGCATTCTGATCGCAAGCTTTGCGCTGATCATCATGCTGCTGGTCGGTGTGAATTTTGACCTGCGCGTCAATCTTGAGGTTGTCACACTTGAGAATTGGATCGCCTTTTTCATCGCGCAAGCGGCCTATACGGTGGCGATGATCGGGCTGGTGTTTGCATGCTTTATCCTGCTCCGCGGCCGCGTGCTCAGCCCGGTGGTCCGCGAAACCGCCAAGGTCACCTCAATGGTGTTTGCCATCCTGATCGGAAGTCAGATGCTGAACCTTGTGGTGATCTCGTTCGGCGGGGAGCACTATATCCAGGAGTTTCTGCGGTCTTTCGATAGCGAATGGAAAGTGTTCCTGCTGGTCATGCTGGTGCTGTTTATCCTTGGTTTTGTCCTCGATTTTCTTGAGATCATCTACATCGTTATCCCGATCGTCGGTCCAGTGATTTATGGCGGGACAATGGATCCCAAGTGGGTGACGATCATGATCGCGGTGAACCTGCAAACCAGTTTTCTAACACCACCGTTTGGATTCGCGCTGTTCTACTTGCGCGGCGTGGCCCCGGCGGCCGTGACCACCTGGCACATCTATCGCGGTGTCATTCCATTCGTTGGAATTCAGGTTGCGGCGCTTCTCCTCTTCTGGCTGTTCCCGGGCATCGTCACGTTTCTTCCTGATGCGTTCAACTAACGGGCGGAACGGCGCACCAACTGGCTCGTTCGGCGACCCCCGACGCCGGACCTGTCCTCTACGGCTCAGTATGGCTTAGCCACTGCGCTGACGTTACTGCCCAGACAAGATCTGCCAGCCCAGATAAGATCGACCAATCTTCAGTGTCCATTTTCAGAGAGTGCCGGGGGGGTCCCCAGGGCGGTTACTCATCCTGATCCGAAAAAAACCGCTCCAGATGCGGCAACAGCGCGTCGGGGCACTCTTCTGCCAGGTAGTGGCCACCGGGGAGGGCCTCGCCCCTTACATCAGCCGCGCGTTGGCGCCACAGGTCAAGGCAATCGAAATGGGTCTCGATCACGCCCTGCTGCCCCCAAAGCGCCAGCAGCGGGACCTCCAGCTTTCGGGTTCCGTCCGCGTCGTCATGTTCCAGGTCAATCCCGGCGGCGGCGCGGTAGTCTTCGCACATCGCGTGCACTGTGTCGGGGTTGCGGATCGCGGTTTCGTAGGCGGCCCAGGCTTCGGGTGCAAAGGGCGTCAGACCTGCGACGCCCTGACCGCACTTGTGTGTCAGAAAGGCTACCGGATCGGCATTGATCATCCTCTCCGGATGGGGCGCTGGCAGGATCAGCCAGAACCAGTGCCAATAGGCGCGGGCAAAACCTTCGGTCGTATGGCGGTACATCTCCCGCGTCGGTGCAATGTCAAGCACCGCGAGCCGCTCTACCCTATCCTCGAAATCCAGGGCCAGGCGATGCGCAACGCGCCCGCCGCGGTCATGTCCGCACACATGGAATGACCGGTGTCCCAGCGTCGTCATCACCTGCGCCATATCCGCCGCCATCGCCCGTTTGGAATAGGCCGCGTGTTGCGGGCCCCCCGGCGGTTTTGACGATGCGCCATAGCCCCGAAGATCTGCGGCAACCACGGTGAACCGTTCTGCCAACCGCGGCGCTATGCGGTGCCACATTACGTGCGTCTGCGGATACCCGTGCAACAGCAGCAACGGCGGTCCGCTGCCGGCGGTTACCCCGGCAATTCTGGCCCCATTGGTATCAATCGAGAAGTCCGAGAACCCCTCAAACATCGTCGTCCGACTACTTTGTCTGCGGCAGATAGATTGCCGCCACCTGTTCGGCAATCGGATCATTCTCCAGCGGGTGCGTGCTCATGCGAACCTCGGTCGCCTCGTCAAGTACCTGCCAACTGCCGCCGCGAAAAATCTCAAGCGGCTTGAACCTGGATTTGTAATCCATCTTGCGCGACCCCGGCACCCAATACCCCAGGTAAACATAGCCGAGTGCCGCCTCGCGCGCGATGCTGATGTGGTCCAGAATAACATAGGTGCCCAGCGATCGGTCCGCATAGTCCGGATCAAAGAAGGAATAGACCATGGACAAACCATCTGACAGCACATCGGTCAGGCACACGGCTACCAGTTGCCGCCCATCCGAGGCGTCATCGTAGTACTCTACGATCCGGCTGCGGACCGGCGTTTCCTCAACCATCGCGGCGTATTCATAGACATCCATATCGGCCATACCGCCATCCGAATGGCGACTGCCAAGATACTTCCGAAACAGTGCAAACTGTTCTTCACTTGCCCATGGGGTTGTGGCGGCGCGAGTGATGTGTCGGCTGCGCCGCAGAACCCGGCGCATCGACCGGGTCGGACTAAAGGCGC
Organism: Pseudomonadota bacterium; assembly: GCA_039190275.1. Lineage (GTDB taxonomy): Bacteria > Pseudomonadota > Alphaproteobacteria > Rhodobacterales > Rhodobacteraceae > Halovulum. The sequence goes on from JBCCYF010000029.1 coordinate 25,410, forward strand.
TTACATCGATTCGCGCGGACAAACAGGCCGCACAGTCCGCGCAGGACGGCCGGTACAACACGTTCTGCGAGCGCCGGAAGCCCTGATGCGACAGAACATCGTTCAACGTGTCCGCATTACCACCTTGCAATGCCGTAAACAGTTTACGCTCAACCCGCCCCTCAAGATAGGGGCAGGGCTGCGGTGCCGTCACATAGAATTGGGGCGACTGTGGAAGGCTATGACGCATAGGAGTGGACCCTTGATCAAAAAAAGCTAGCAGGGCCCGCTGCGGTTGTACACGGATAATGCGCTTTGGGGTTTACGCGGATGTATATCTGTCGGCGACGCGGATACACCGGAGCGTTTTGTGTTTGGGTCAGTCCACCGGACGGTTGATCGCCGTGGTTCCAAGCAGGAGGTCCGGGATGCCCTGATTATATCTGGTGCCCAGGATCGAGAAAACCGTCGCGATCCAGCCGACAATGGTGGCCATCAGGAACATGAATATGCCGGTATGTATAGCCGCGCTCAGCGGGTCGAGGCGGTCACCATTCTGGTTTCGCAACTCGATCCCCATCAAATACATGCCCGGCGTCGCCGACGCACCGGTGATGGTGACCCATCGATATCCGAAGCTTACGATGAACAGAATGGCCGGAAAGAATACAAAGCCCAGTCCCAAGGTGAGGACACCCAACACGCCGGTTGTCAGAAGGCTAATAACAAGAATTGCGAATGCATCGACGAACCAGGCGGCCAGGCGTTTTGAGGGGACGCCTTCGTAGAACTGGCTGTCATACTTGGGATGCGGTAAATCGGAAAAGAGGTTCATGGTCGCGACCGCTATGCTGTGGATAGGTGCACCACCCCTTGAGACAAGGGGTGGTAGGGCAGGACTTAGGCCGGGCTTGGCTGCGCGTTGCCGGTATCAGGGTCGTCTTGTTCGCCATCTTGCGCATCAGAACCGCGACGGGCGCGTTCATCCATGAACCGGTCGAACTCAGCCTGATCCTTGGATTTCCGCAGCCGGTCCAGGAAACTGTGAAACGCGTTCTGTTCGCTTTCCAACCGCTTAAGAGTGGAATCACGGTACGCGTCAAACGCGGTGTTGCCGGACGGGCGGAAGCGGACCCCAGAGTGGGACCATTTGCGTGCAGAACAGGACATTCTATTGCTCCATATCATATAAAACAGCAGGGCGAGGCCAATGGGCCAGAAAAGGATGAACCCGATCACCATCGCGGCAATCCAGGCGCCTTTGCCCCGCGCGTCCAACCAGGCCTGAGCCTCGGTCAGCCATCGGGAAACCTTGTACATCTCGTCGTCCTTTCAATGTAAATGTGCCTTACATTTACATAGATGGTACGGTCATTCCCTTCCTTCAAGGGCAATTTCAAGGGATGTGAGAAAAAAAACTGCATTGATGTCTACGCCTGTGAAAACTGTCACAGCTGTCGTTTTAGGGGGATCGGAATGCGGTACGGACAGATGCTGGGGCGAACGCCCTTGGGAATGTTGCGCGGTTTGGGGCAACGGTTGTGGGCCTATCGCGGCGTCTGTTCCGTATCGATTGTGGTTGCGGCGCTGATCCTTCTGTCAGCCCAAGTTCACGAAATTCTGGTGGTTGAAGCCGAGGAATGGCAGAAGGGTCCTTCGACGACGGATGTCAGCCGCGCGTTTCGCCTTTATATGCCGATGATTCTGCTGAGCCTGCTGCCCAACTATTTGTGGTTTCTGGCCCGTGAACTGTATCGCTGGCGCAAACGCATGATCACCCAGCCCGGCGTGCCCGTGTTGGTCATCTGTGCACTCCCGCTTTTGGCAATCCTGGCACAGCTTGCCAGACTTGCCATGGCGGATGAAACTGATTTTGCGCGTACAATTTCCAATCTGATCGTCGTGATCGCGACAGTATCGTTTTGTCTGGCCGTAATCATCTGGCGGGTCGATCTGCGGTTCAACCGAAGAGTAGGCTGGCTGGTTGTCGCAGCGGCACTGCTGCTCATGTTTTTGATGATTGTCGAGCCGCACATCTGGGGACTGGCGCTTGGATCGCTCAGCATCATTGCATTGTTCGCCGCTATGCTTGCGACAGTCGCCGTCGTGGCCAGCTGGCTCGAGGACGAGGCCGGCATACCGGTCACGGTCGGGATGATTGTCCTTGCGGTTGGCTTTTCCTGGTTCGACCTGAACGACAACCACTATCTGCGTCTGGTGCCTGCCTCTGTCCCCGAGGACCCGCCGCAATTCCATGCAGAACGCGACCTCACGGACATCGAAAGGCGCTTCCTGGCCTGGCTTGATTGCCGGCCCGGCTATGCGGAACGGCGCGCAACGGGCAGAAAGTATCGCGTCGTCCTGGTCGCCGCGCAAGGCGGTGGATTGTATGCGGCGTACCAATCCGCAAGTTTCCTTGCCGGCGTGCAGGATGAGTACCCCGATTTCTCCAGCCAAGTCTTCGCCATGTCCGGTGTCTCGGGCGGGTCGGTCGGTGTTTCGATCTTCGCAGCACTTCTGCATGACCTGCCAATCCGCGAGGTAAACGCCGCGGATTGCGCCGCCGCGGAACCGATACCGCGGGCGGTGACCCAATACCGCGACGCCGTGGACCAGGTTTTGCAGCAGGATTACCTATCGTCGGTCGGAGCTGCGTTGCTTTTTCCGGATCTGCTCGCCCGATTTTGGCCGGCGCCCATAGATGCGGCGGATCGCGCCACCGCTTTGGAGCGGGCATTCGAGCATCATTATCAGGCCGCCGTCCCAAATGGTGAGGGACTGACCCGGGACGTCCTGTCCCATTGGGACTGGCGCCGGGATACGCCGATGCTGTTGCTGAACACAACCGATGTCAGCACCGGGTCCCGCATGATCGTCTCAAGCCCGCTGCCGTCGTTTCCCCATGATCGGATGGCCACGTATCGTCAGATGACCGGGTGCTTTGGCACCGACGCATGCGAGGCCCCGCGCCTGTCCACAGCCATGCTACTCAGCGCGCGCTTCCCGGTTGTAACGCCCGCCGGCAGTGTTGCGCTGCCGCCGTGTGGGGTGGGCACTGCGAGTAAACTGCTGTGCAACCCGGGCGGCGATGACGAAAGGCCCAAGGCCCGGTTTGTGGACGGCGGCTACTACGAGAACTCTGGCCTGGACACCATCGCTGACCTGGTTGTGGTGCTAAAGGATGTGGCCGACCGGGCTGGGGTCGAGTTTACGGTGATCAGTTTTGAAACTTCGCAGAACCTCTATCCCGGAATACCGCCGCGCGCTTATGGCTTGGGCGAATTGGGCTCGCCTGTGCGGGCGCTCAACAGTTCCCGTTCGGCCCGGGTGCATCCGGCCCGCAAGAGGGTCGAGGATCTGGGCGTGTTCCTGTTCCCGGTCCTTCTGGAGACACGGTTCGAGCCCTACACCCTTGGCTGGTTGCTGTCACAAAAGACCTTTAGTCGGATCAATCAGGATCTGTATGATCCGGTAGTCTGCACCTACGGGCCCGGGAAACGTGTGGATCCGCGGGTTCTAACGCGCGAAGAAAACTGCCGCAGCCGGCGAAACTTGATCGACTTCGACATCTTCGAACCCGTGGCCAAGCAGGGACCAGCGCTTCCTACGTTTGGTCCGAACTTATAAGGCCGAGCCCGCGGAGATAGATCCCAACGCCGCTTTCCAGCAGATCCTCGGCCGGAAAGGGTGTGGCCGAGCCTGGCGAGTTTCGGGCGAACAGTTCGACCACGCCATGCGACATCGCCCAGATGTGATGGCTGACCATCGTGGCAGGGGGGCGTTTGTCGCGGGGCAGTCGTGCCACAAGATCCTCGGCAGCGCGGGTGAGAACGGCAAATGCCCGGTCAGACGCCATCTTGAGCTGTGGGTTGCGCGCGATCTGCAGGCTGCTTTCGAACATTGCGATATAGTGCCCCGGAAACTTTCGGGCAAAGGCCAGATACGCGCGTCCGGTCGCCTCGAAACTCGATAACGGAGAGGGTTGGCTGGTCTTGTAGGCATGCTCCATCAGATCGGCGAACATCTCGAACCCCTGAACGGCAGCCTCCTCAAGCACCTCCTCGCGCCCCTTGAAGTGGCGGTACGGCGCGCCGGGGCTGACCCCGGCCTTTCGCGCGGCCTCGGCAATGGTAAAGCCTTGCGGTCCACGTTCGATCACCAGTTCCAGGGTGGCGTCCACCAAAGCCTGCCGCAGATTGCCATGGTGATATCCCTTACGGGTGGAGGTGCGGTCGTCACGGGCCATGGCGCTCACCTAGACCCGGCGTGCTGCTGCATCAAGGTCCGGGTGCGCATCGGCGTCAGGTCAGGCCCATTTGATTGGGTGCACCGCAAATCTGCGGGTCGGGGTCGCCAACCTCGGGGCCTGGAAGCGGCAATCCGGTCAGAATGGTGCGTATCGTGGCCAGACGCGCGCGCTTTTTGTCGTCCGAACGCACCACGGTCCATGGCGACATGGGAGAGTGGGTACGCCGCAACGTCTCGGATATCGCCGTGGTGTAGTCATCCCATTTAGACAAGCCCTGAACATCTATTGATGATAACTTCCAGTGCTTTAGCGGATCCTGTTCACGTTTCAGGAAGCGCCGCAGCTGTTCTGCTCTGCCGACGTTCAACCAGATCTTGAACAACAGGATACCGTCATCGTGCAGCATTGCTTCAAAACTACCGACCTGTTGAAAAAACCGCTCCCGCTGTGCGGCTGTGCAAAATCCGAACACCTCCTCAACCACACCGCGGTTGTACCAGGACCGATCGAACATCACGATCTGACCGGCCGAGGGCAGGTGCTGAATATACCGTTGAAAATACCATTGTGACTGTTCGACGTCCGATGGTTTGGAAAGTGCAACGACCCGGGCAATCCTTGGATTGAAGTTCTCACGGACCCGTTTGATTGTGCCACCCTTGCCAGCGGCATCGCGCCCTTCGAACACAACGACGACACGGGCATCGCTCTTTTGAACCCACATCTGCATCCGCATCAATGCGACCTGGAGCGCGTGCATCTCCTCTTCATAGACATCGCGGTCTAGTTCCGCGTCATAGGGGAAGTCGGGCTCAAGAATGTCGTCCTTGTCCGCGTTTTCGATGGCTTTTCTGATTTTTTTCGGCGCGCCGGATTTGAAATAATCGCTGATTGCACCGTTAAACGGTGCGGAAAAGGCCGTTTTAGGCATCTGGACAACTCCGGTTCTTCGGGCCGTAGAATAGGCGCAGTTCCCCAATGGGGCAACTATACCTGGGATTGCAGGCGCCCAAGGGCGTCCAGAACTGCGTCGACGGCCACGTGATGCGGCATATGGCCGATACCGTCCAATTTGCTGTACCGGGCCTGTGGCAAGCGCGCAGCCAGTTTGTCGGAGTGTATATGCGCCGGTACGATCGTATCTGCGGTTCCATGCAGGATCTCCAGCGGCAGGGTCAGCGCATCGTAGCGTGGAACCATGCCGCGGATAACCGGTTTGAGGTTCGACAGATCCTTGCCATTGTTGGAGAGCGTTTGCGGGCGCAGGCTCAGGTCCACACCTACATGATCAAGATATCCGTCAGGCGCGGCTTGTGGGCGGAAGATGTTTCCAACGCGGTCGCGTAGATATCCTTCGGTCACAAGCCGAGGAATTGCCCTGGTCAGGAGCGGTCCTGTGACGGGATTGGCGCTAAGGTCGAAGAGGACACCGACCCCCCCCTCCCAGACGTGGCTGGGGGCGGACAAAAGCATTAGGGCCGAAATGCTTTCGGGGTGTTCCAGGGCCCATGCCAGTGTGACCGAACCGCCGAAAGAATGGCCGATCAGTATCGCCCCGCCAAAGCCCAGTTGGTGTGCGGCCTGTTGCATCAGGCGCGCTTGGACGAACGGGTTATGGCCACCCTCCGGCCGGTCCGAGAACCCCATGCCCGGACGGTCAAACAACAGGATCTGATGGGTCTTGGCAATGCGCGGGGCGGGACCCAGAACCCAATCCATCAGGTTGCCGCTGGCGCCATGGACCGCAATCGCCTTCGGACCCTCGCCAAGGATCCGGTAGTGCAGGCGCTGCCCCTCGACTTCAACGAAATCGCCCGTGGGCTGGGTCATGCTGCGCATCGGACGGCGCAGCGCCAGCCCGCCTGCAGCAAGCGCTCCGGCCGCCGCGACCCCCAACAAGACCCCCCGCCTTCGCAACTCACGCCCCGATCTTCGACATATCGAAATGCGTGGTCTGATAGATCTCGTTTATCCAATTGCCGTAGAGCAGATGCCCATGCGACCGCCACCGGTTTTCCGGTGCCTGCGCCGGATCGTCACCGGGGTAGTAATTCACCGGAATGGATATCTCCCCGCCCGAGGTGACATCACGGTCGTACTCCAGCTTGAGCGTGGTGCTGTCGTATTCCAGGTGGTTGAACATATACAGCACCCGGTGGTCGGGATCATCGATAAGGCAGGGGCCAACCTCCTCCGAGTGCATCAGAACATGCAGCGCTTGGTTGTCATCAATGTCGCTCTGTCGCATCTCGGTCCAGCGGCTGACCGGCACCACAAAATCATCCGAAAAACCCCTCAGATAAGGCGAGGCGGGCGCAAGATTACGATGGCGGAAACATCCGAAAGCCTTTGCCGGTAACATGTCCTTTCGGACCCCATGAAAATGGTTGAGCATCGCCATTCCACCCCAGCAGACCGCCATGGTATGGTGCACATGTGTCTGGGTCCAGGCAAAGATCTCGCGCAGTTCCTGGTAATAGGTGACCTTGTCGAAATCCAAGTGCTCAATCGGCGCGCCCGTGATGATAAGGCCATCGAACTTTCTCTCCTTAATATCTTGAAATCGTTCATAAAACATTTCAAGATGATTGGAGGGTGTGTTGCGGCTCTCGTGGTCCGACATCCGGATCAGCGTCAGGTCCAGCTGCAGCGGTGTAGCGCCGATAACCCGGGCAAACTGGGTCTCGGTTTCCGCCTTCTTGGGCATGAGGTTCAGCAGACCGATCTGAAGCGGCCGGATGTCCTGCCGCCTTGCCTGATCCTCATCCATGACCATAACACCCTCACGGGTCAGAATGTCATAGGCGGGCAACTCGGCGGGGATAGTGATCGGCATTTCGGACGGCTTTCCAGAGTTTCGAAGACCCTAGATGGCGGCTTTCCTCACACTGGGCAAGGCACCGATCACCAATTGCTCGAAATCGTGAGCGCTGCGCACTTTCGACACATCATCCGCCGTCAGCGTCAGCCCCCAGTTCCGTGCAATGGCCTCATAGATTGGAAGGCGATGATCCAGCAACTTGCGAAAGCCGTATCGGATAAACGCATCCGGGTCGACCTGATCCGGCCCAACCTGTTGCGCGTGGCAGAACCTGTCCCAGATGTCGCGCAGGAAAACCTCGTTATAGTACATAGGCTTGGGTGTGGCCGCGAACCGGTCGCACAGGGCGTCAATATCCGCCTGGCTGGCCTTGATCCAGATCGGCAAAATTTCGGATGAAAGTGCGCTCAGCACCGGATCCTCGGCATCGTCGGGATCCACCACTTCGCAGATCGAGCCGGAGGTGTCGCATACAAAATGCGGGTATCCGTAAATCTCGGCAGCTTTGCGGGCGAACAGAAGAGCGTCCTTTGTTGCTTCGATCTCGGCCAATCGGTGCTGGCGTTGCCGTGTCACATACTCTTCGAATGGAATACCGCCCTTGGACCGATCACCTGGTTTCCCAAGATACGTCGACAAGGGGTTGAGATTATTGAAGGAAATATTTGAGGCTATGTAAAGCGAGTCCGACATGAGTAACTCGCGTAGAAACGGGTTGCGCATTGCCTCTCGTTTGAAGTTGTCAACGATATGCTCGCCCATGTAGCGGGTACCGATGCGGAAATCGACCGAGTAGTGAAACCAGTCCCCGGTCTCGCGCATCATGTTCGATACATAGGTCTTGCCCAGACCAGACATCCCGATAAGGGCGATCCGCTTATGCGCGGCGGACTGCCACTGCTGTGCGGTATCAAAGATCATCGCCACCTCCGGCTGTTTTGCCTGAGGTACATGAGCTGGCCGGGACAGGGCAACGAAAATTACCGAAACGCCACGACACCCCGGCAGTCCCGGGCGGTCTGACACACATACCCAGTGCGGGTCTTAGTGCATCGGTTGGGCCGGCATTGGATAATAGGTAGTTGAACATGTCCACGAAACCGATACTGTTTCCGGAAACTGAACGTTATTTCTGCAGATGGGGGTCTGATGTTTTCAGGTATTCAGTCGATTTCACTGAAAATCGCCGCTGTTCTTTGGGTCATCTGGGGGTTGGTACATGCCTTCGCGGGGACCATGGTGCTGGTCAGCGATGCGACAGGCGGGTTTCAGGCCATTGCGGATGCCGTGGCGCCGGAGACTTTGGTTCTGGAGTATCCGGCCGCCGTTGGCGGTGTCCTGAACCAGCATGGCTGGAACCTCGGCTGGTTCGGGATCGCGACAATCATAGGTGCTGTGTTTATCTGGCGGGGCAACCTGACTGCAATTTGGGTCACCGGTATGGTCGGCGGGCTGGCCGACGCGGGCTATCTGTTGTTCGTGGATCTGCCGGGGTATGTGAATTTCGTCCCCGGAACAGTGATGACCTTTATCTCCGGGGCCGCGATCATTCTCAGCTTCTGGGTCTGGCTCGCGCGGCGGGGCACATCCGCGCAGTCCTGAGTTCCGGTCCACAAGCGCCACAAACGCGCCTGCCCGTCCGCGGGATCAAACGTGATGGCATGGACCGCGCCCGGTTTGTATTGTCTGCCTGACGATTGACTGGTCTAAGTCGGCGCATGTCCAGTCGTCTGAACTTACAGGCGTTGAACACCCTTCTGCTCCTGCTGTCGGGTGTGATCGCAAATTCCGCGATTGTCCCGTTTATGGGCGTCTTCATTGTGGAGACGCTGGGCAAGCCGCCGTTGATGATCAGTGTCTATGCGGTCATCACCATGGTACTCACCCTTGGTGTGAACCGAACCTATGGGGCATGGATCGATGAGGGCGCCCGGGTCGCACCGCTGATCCTGACCTCGATACTTGCGTTTGGGACCGGTGTTCTGGTGATCCTGCTGGCGCCCGGCTACTGGGTCCTGGTTTGCATCGCCAGCCCCTGTTTTGCCGTATCCAACGGGGCGGTTTCGGCGATGTACAGTTTCGGCCGTTTAAGGGCCGAGGCGATGGGGCTGGACGTGCCCAGATACAACTCGTATCTGCGCGCCATTACCTCGCTGGGATGGATGATAGGGCCCGCAACATCCTTTATCCTGGCAGGTGCCTTTGGGCCTTTTGCGGTGTTTCGCTGTGCGCTTGCGCTTTGCGGCCTATGGCTGCTTTTGTGGTGGGTCGTCATGCCCAAGGGTTTTCGCAGCGCCGCATCGACCCAACGACCAAAGACCGAACCCTCGGGCAGAAACACCGGCATGTTGCTTGCCGCCTTGGTCTGCACAGCGATCGCGACCGCGCATGTGATGTCGATGAGTGCACTTCCGTTGTATTTCATCCGCGAGGCGGGATTGCCCACCTTTGCCCCGGGATTGTCGCTGTCGATCAAGACCGGGGTGGAAATCGTGGCAATCATAAGCACGCCCTGGATCATGGCACGCTTCGGCGCGCGCAATGCCCTGCGGTTTGCGGCGGCTTTAGCGGTCGTAACCTTTGCGGTGTTGTCCGAGGTGACCACGGTGACCGGTCTGATCATCGGCTCGGCCCTCGAAGGGCTCTACTACGGTGTATTTGCCGCTGTCGGACTGATTTTCGTGCAGGATTTCGCAAAAGACCGGCTGGGCGCGGCCACATCGCTTTATATGAACAGTCTGTTTTTGGGCGGCATTCTGGCAGTCCCACTGATGGGGATGGCCGCCCAATTCATCAGCTTTGGCATGGCAATCAAGCTCTCCGCATTCTGGGCCATTTGCGCGTTTGCGATCCTGACCGTGATGCGGGTTGAACGGGTCGCCGGGCCCCGCGCGGCCTAGGGCCTTCGATCGTGCCGCGTGAGCGGCCGTCCTTTCAGCGGGTGTTCTCGGTCAGGCGCCGTTTGACGTAGGCGGTGGTCATGCCCATCAGCTCCTCCATCCCGGGGTCAAAGAAATGTCCGGCCCCCTCGATGGTCTCATGCGTGATTACGATACCCTTTTGCTGTTTGAGCTTGTCCGAGAGGTTGGTGATGTCTGCGGGCGGCACCACCCGGTCCGCTGTTCCGTTCACAATCAGCCCGGAGGAGGGGCAGGGCGCAAGAAAACTGAAGTCATACATGTTCGCGGGCGGCGCCACCGAGATAAATCCCTGAATCTCCGGACGGCGCATCAGCAGCTGCATCCCGATCCATGCCCCGAATGAGAAACCGGCAACCCAGCAGTTCTTGGCATTGGGATTGAGAGATTGCAGGTAGTCCAGCGCCGACGCCGCATCCGACAACTCGCCCACACCCTGGTCGTATTCACCCTGACTGCGGCCAACACCCCGAAAGTTGAACCGCAAAACGGTAAAGCCCATGTCATGAAAGGCATAGTGCAGGTTATAGACAACCTTGTTGTTCATTGTGCCGCCGAACTGTGGATGCGGATGCAGAATGACAGCGATCGGAGCGTCTTTGTTTTTTTGTGGGTGATAGCGTCCTTCAAGCCGGCCCTCCGGCCCCGGGAAGATTACCTCGGGCATTCTTTACCTCTGTTCTTGCCGACCGATTACGTCACCGGGTACGCCCCGGATAGGTTGACGGAATCAGCCGGGCAATTTAGATACATTCTAAACTAGCCGGGGCGGCGCCCTCGGTCCGGGGTAGGTAAGCCCTGTGTACCAACGCGTCAACTATCGCGTTAACCGACCGACACGATTGGCCGCGTCGATGAAGGAGGGCAGAGCATGAAGCTGAGCACACGCGGGCGGTATGCGATGATCGCTCTTACCGATCTTGCGCGAGAGAGTGGCCATGCCGGAAAACTCGTGACGCTCAGCGAAATCTCGGCCAGACAAGATATCTCTCTGGCGTATCTGGAGCAATTGTTTGTCAAGTTGCGCCGGGCGAACATCGTGGAAAGCGCGCGTGGACCTGGTGGCGGATACAAGTTGGCGCAGCCCACCGATCAGATCCGGATTTCCGAAATCCTTGCCGCGGTGGATGAAACTATGGATGCGCTGGCACGCGGGGCAGGTGCGTCGGGCGGTGAAATCGGTTCGGATGCGGCGCTTTTGGCCGAAAAGCTGTGGGAACAGCTGTCGGCACATGTCTATGTCTTTCTGCATCAGACGCGGTTGTCCGATATCGTTAACGATGCCATGGCTCCTTGCCCGGCCGTCCCGGCCTTTGTTGAGCTTGTTGATGAGTAAACAGACGGTTCGGGGCAACGACCGGAAGCACGCGGCCATTCAACATGCGGCAAGGCGCCGATTCAGTGGGGCGGAGGCAGCGGACTGATGGATCGCGTCTATCTGGACTGGAACGCCACGGCACCGCTGAGGCCCGAAGCACGCGCGGCAATGCTGGCGGCCATGGATACCATGGGCAACCCATCAAGCGTTCATGCCGAGGGGCGCGCGGCCCGGGCACTGGTCGAAAATGCCCGAGGTCATGTTGCGAAACTGGTCGGCTGCGACCCAGAGGAAGTAGTGTTCACCAGCGGCGCGACCGAGGCCAATGTCGCGATCCTGGAGAGTGATCTGTTCAGCGATCATATCGCCAGTCCGTTCGTGCATGACAGTGTATATGCGACCCTGGCCGAATGGCGGTCGCTTGAACCGCACGACCCTCGGGCGGCACGGCGGGTGTTTCTGTTGGATGCGGCACATTCGGGCACCGTCTACGATTTTAGTGAGGCCGCGCGGCGCCGTGGCTCCATTGAGGAGCAGGTCTTTGTCGAGCCTGCATCGACGGGTACCGGCAGCGACACCCATCAGCTTGTCCTGACCCATGGCGATGGGGAAACCGGACTGCTCTTCGATGCACCGGCGCTCTCGGCGCACCTTGGTTCCGCTGAGCCGCGCTGCGTGAACATCGATGTGTGCCAGACCGCAGGCCGGGTTCCACTGCACGGCCTGCGGACGGCGCGCGAGGCGCTGACGCTTTCGGCGCATAAACTGGGCGGACCCGCGGGGACCGGGGCGTTGATCAGTGATGCGCTGGTTCACCCGCTGATCCGGGGCGGCGGACAGGAGAAAGGGCGCCGCTCGGGGACTGAGAACCTGGTTGGGATCGCCGGTTTCGGTGCGGCGGCGCAGGCGGCGTTGCGCGATCTTGAAAGCGGAGGTTGGGAGCGCATCGCCAAACTTAGAAATATTCTAGAAGAAGCCCTAGCTTCCGCCTCGAATGAGACTATTTTCATTGGGCGGGACCAGCTTCGGCTGGCCAACACGTCGTGTTTTGCGACACCGGGTTGGAACGGCGGAACGCAAGTTATGCAGATGGATTTGGCAGGCTACGCAATCTCGGCAGGGTCGGCCTGTTCGAGCGGCAAGGTCAAGCAAAGCCGTGTGTTGCGGGCCATGGGGTATGACAGTGCAACGGCGTCGAGTGCGGTTCGCGTATCGCTTGGGCCGACGACGACCGAGGCGCAGGTTCTGGGGTTTGCCAAAACCTGGGCCGAGGCGTACCGGCGGTGGAAACAACGCGCGGCCTGAACCGGGACGAACGAAAAACGGGGCATGTGACCCGGAGAGGACGAGGATTGCGGGCAGACGGCCCGCCAGAAGCCCCAGGGTGGGCAAGAGGAGAAGCAGATGACGGCTGTCGAAGACCTGCGGGTCAAAGAGGGTGTGGACCAGGAAACCGTGGACGCCGTTAAGTCCGTGGGTGAACGGTACAAGTACGGCTGGTCATCCGACATCGAAATGGAATATGCGCCGAAGGGTCTGAACGAAGATATCGTTCGTCTTATTTCGGAGAAAAACCAAGAACCGGACTGGATGACGGAGTGGCGGCTCAAGGCCTATGCCCGCTGGCTGCAGATGGACGAGCCGACATGGGCCATGGTCAACTATCCGAAAATAGACTTTCAGGAGCAATATTATTACGCCAAACCGGCCAGCATGAAGGAAAAGCCGAAGTCCCTGGACGAGGTCGATCCCGATCTGCTGGCGACCTATGCCAAATTGGGCATTCCGCTGAAAGAGCAGGCCATCCTTGCCGGGGTTGAGGGCGCGGGGGAGACACCGGCCGAGGGCCGCAAGGTGGCTGTCGATGCCGTGTTTGACAGCGTCTCGATCGGAACGACGTTCAAGGATGAATTGGCGGCGGCGGGCGTTATATTCTGCTCAATATCCGAAGCGATCGAAACCCATCCGGAACTGGTCAAGAAGTACCTTGGAACGGTTGTGCCGCAGTCGGACAACTTCTATGCGACCCTGAATTCGGCGGTCTTCTCGGATGGTTCGTTCGTTTATGTGCCACCGGGCGTGCGCTGCCCCATGGAATTGAGCACCTACTTCCGGATCAATGCTGAGAACACCGGACAATTCGAGCGCACGCTGATCATTGCCGACAAGGGCTCCTATGTGAGCTATCTTGAGGGCTGTACCGCCCCGATGCGCGACGAAAACCAGCTTCACGCGGCCGTTGTCGAGATCGTCGTCCTGGAGGATGCGGAGGTCAAATATTCCACGGTGCAAAACTGGTATCCGGGCGACGAAAACGGCCGGGGCGGGATCTATAATTTCGTGACGAAACGCGCCGACTGCCGCGAGGCGAGGGCCAAGGTGATGTGGACGCAGGTCGAAACCGGTTCGGCCGTGACCTGGAAGTACCCCAGTTGCATTTTGCGTGGCGACGAGAGCCAGGGCGAGTTTTATTCGATTGCGATCGCGAACAACATGCAGCAGGCGGATACCGGAACCAAAATGGTGCATCTGGGCAAGAACACGAAAAGCCGCATCGTCTCGAAGGGTATTTCGGCGGGCTTGGCGCAGAATACCTATCGCGGTTTGGTATCGATGCATCCCAAGGCGCGCAATAGCCGCAACTACACCCAATGCGACAGCCTGTTGATCGGTGACAGATGCGGGGCGCACACGGTGCCCTACATCGAGTGTCGCAACAACTCTAGCCGGGTGGAGCATGAGGCAACCACAAGCAAGGTGGATGAGGATCAGCTGTTCTATTGCCGGCAGCGCGGCATGGACGAGGAAGAGGCCGTGGCGCTGGTGGTAAACGGATTTTGCAAGGAGGTCTTGCAGGCCCTGCCGATGGAGTTCGCGATGGAGGCGCAAAAGTTGGTCGCCATCTCGCTGGAAGGGTCAGTGGGATAAACGATCCGGTACATTGCCCGAAGACGGCGCTGGTGAACCGGGCACCTGAAAGCGGTGACGGCAGATAGGAGAGGCAAAATCCGAAACCACATGTGGAAGGTTCTGGTTGCCGGTGGCGTTCTGGGGGCATTTGCCCTGACCGGAACAAAAAACCCGCATCTGCATGCGGGGCAGGGCGGGCTTGAAGCGCCCGGCGTTGTCACCGTAAACGAGGATTTGGCGACGCCATCGGGGGAATAGGGGATTGGTTCGGCGGTATGGCCGACCCGTTTGACGGAAATGCTGCGGGCCGGTTTCCCGCATCGAACAAAGGGTTTAAGATCGTGAGAAACTGGATAGTAGAACTGCTGGTGGCGATCGGCCGCGCTTCGCGCGGGCCAGAGCCGAAACCTGTTCCGGTGCGCGTCAACCCCCGTCGGGAACCGCGCCAGTGATCATGACCACGACCCCATCGATCGAAGGTAAGCGGATTACCGCCTATCATGGCGTGACCGTGGGAGAAGCGATATTGGGCGCAAACGTTGTGCGCGACCTCTTTGCCGGTATCACCGATATCATCGGCGGACGGTCATCTTCCTATGAAGCCAGCCTGCAGGAAGCGCGGGACACCGCCATGCGGGAGTTGGGCGAGCGGGCCCGGGCAGCCGGTGGAAACGCCGTTGTGGGCATCGATCTGGACTATGAGGTTGTTGGAAATTCAATGCTGATGGTCTCGGCCTCGGGCACTTCGGTCACCGTGGAGCCCAGCTGATGCCGTTTCTGGGTGCGACCATCATCGCCGCTGTGATCTTTTTCGTGCTGAATTTCTTTTCCAGCCTGTGGCTGGACGGCCCGAATGTGACTGAGATCAGCGCCTTTATAGAGGCCATAATCAAGACCGCGGTATTCGCCACATTGTTTCACTACTTGCACAACTGGATCGCGAAACTGTTTCGATGGTATCGTCTTGACGAACCTGACGCCAAGCACCGGTTTGACCGGACCCCCGCCTTGGATCAGGTCCGGAGCGAGTCGAGATAACGAGAGGGACAGAGATGGCGACCAAGTTTCGTGGAACGGCGATGATTGAGCCGGATTATGTAGAGCCCCCACGGCGATCGCTGGGCGCACGCCTGGTGCGATTGATCGTGGGACTGAGCGCCGGACTGCTGATTGCCGCGTGGTTTATCAGCAACCCCTGGATCTGGGGGCGGATCGCCGAGGTCTTCCAGACCCGCCTGGTCTCCAATCTGCCGGTCGACTATCAACAGTTCGCGCCGTGGGTAGCCTTAGCCCTGCTTGCCATTCTTGCGATTATCCTCAAGCGTTTCATTCTCAATGGTTTGGTCTACACAGCCATTCTGGGTGCTTTTCTCTGGGTTCCATTTGGCAATCACTTGATGGCGACGACGCCATTGTTTGAGCAGACCTTCCCAAACCTTCGGGCCGGGCTGGACTCGATCATCTCGAATTCTCCGCCGCTTGCTCAGATCCGCACGACCGCCGAGGCGAGCCTGCCTGTTGAGCAGATTGCCGCTGAAGAGGCGACCGTCGCGACGCAGTAACCGCGGAGGTAAACCCTTTGCAATCAGGAAGTCACTATGCTGGATATCAAGAACCTCCATGTAAAGCTTGAGGAAGAGGACAAACAGATCCTCAAGGGCGTCGACCTGTCAATCGGGGCCGGGGCTGTGCATGCCATCATGGGTCCGAACGGATCGGGGAAGTCGACCCTGTCCTATGTTCTGTCCGGCAAGGACGGCTACGAGGTCACCGATGGAACGGCCGCGTTGGAGGGCGAGGATCTGCTTGAAATGGAACCCGAGGAGCGCGCGGCGGCCGGGCTCTTTCTGGCATTCCAGTACCCGGTCGAGATCCCAGGCGTGGGCAATATGACCTTTTTGCGCACCGCTTTGAACGGGCAACGCAAAGCACGCGGCGAGGAGGAGATGAACCCCGCCGCCTTTTTGAAACTGGTGCGGGCCAAGGCAGCCGATCTTCAGATTGATGCCGAGATGCTCAAGCGGCCGGTTAATGTCGGCTTTTCTGGTGGAGAGAAAAAGCGCAACGAAATCCTGCAGATGGCAGTACTCGCACCCAAGATGTGTGTGATGGATGAAACCGATTCCGGCCTGGATGTCGACGCAATGAAACTGGTGTCGAACGGGGTGAACGCGCTGCGCGATCAGGGGCGGGCGTTTCTGGTCATTACGCACTATCAGCGGTTGCTGGACCATATCCGTCCGGACTTCGTGCACATCATGGCGGACGGACGGATCGTAAAATCTGGCGGCCCCGACCTTGCGCTTGAGGTTGAGAAGAACGGATATGCCGACATCCTTGCCGAGGTTGCCTGATGTCGTTGCCGCAGACCAAGGTTGATGTAACCGATCTTCTGGTGTCGCGCCACGCCTGGCCCGAGGGTGAGGCGCAGTGGGCGCAGGAAACACGGGCAGCGGCGCTCAAACGGCTCCGTGACATGGGGGCACCGGTACGGCGCGATGAGTACTGGCGCTACACCGATCCAACGACCCTGACCTCACCCGAGGCGCCGGAGGCGGCCCTGTTCAAGCCGTCGGAGAAACCGGTGTTCGGTACCGTAGACCGCCTGAAGATCGTCTTTGTCGATGGCGTTTACGATCCCGCACAATCGGATGACCTGCAAGGTGAGGGGCTGACCATCGAACCACTGGCGGATGCGCTGGCGGCCGATATCCATTGGGCTCGCGAGCTCTATGGCGTGCTGGAACGGGCGGGTCAGGATCCGGTTGCGCGGCCTCTGGCGGCGTTGAACACGGGTGTCGCGACCTCGGGGATGGTCATTCGGGTGACAGAGAAGGTCAGCCGCCCGGTATCGTTTGTGTATCTGCACGAGGATGTCGCCTCGGACGCGGTGCTCCATCATGTGGTGCGGCTGGAGCCCGGAGCCGAACTCACCGTTCTGGAAAACGGGCCGGCCGCGGCGCGGTTTAACAAGTGCATGGAGATTGATGTCGCGGATGGCGCCGTGCTGCATCATGTGAGGGCGCAGGGCAGGGACCACGAGCGCCGGGCTGTCACGCATATGTTCGCACGGCTGGGCACCGCGTCGGTCTACAAATCCTTCACATTGAACGTTAACGGGGTGCTGACCCGAAACGAATCAGTGATCGAGTTTACCGGGGACAACGCCACGGCCCATGTTGCGGGCACAGCCGCCGGGGACGGGACCTTTCATCATGACGACACGGTTTTCGTCACGCATGACGCCGTGGACTGCGAAAGCCGTCAGGTGTTCAAGAAAGTCCTGCGCAATGGTGCCGTCGGTGTGTTCCAGGGAAAGATACTGGTTAAAGCTGGCGCGCAAAAAACCGATGGCTACCAGATCAGTCAGGGGCTCCTGCTTGATGAGGACAGTCAGTTCCTGGCCAAGCCCGAACTGGAGATCTATGCCGATGATGTGGCCTGTTCGCACGGATCTACCGTCGGCGCGGTCGACGAGGAGGCACTGTTCTATCTGACATCCCGCGGTGTTCCCACGCGCGAGGCGGTGAATATGTTGGTGCTGGCATTCATGGATGAAGCCATTCAGGAAATCGAGGATGACGGGCTTGCGGATGAAATTCGCGGGCGCCTTTCTGCCTGGCTGGCACGGCATAGTGCCGGCTGAACCCGGTTCGGGCGCCTCACCGCCCGGCCTGTTGGTTTCCATCCTCGCCAGCTATCGCGATCTGCGCGGCGGAATGTCCCATTTTCTGCTCCGCCGACCCCGGGATGCGGAACTTCTGCTTTTGGCAATGCTGGCCGCATTGGTCGGCTTTGTTGCAGGGCTGCCGCAGGCAATCCAACAGGCGCAGGCGGTGCAACAAGGGACGCTGGATGACCTGGGGGCGGATGCACCGCTGACCGCCATAATGTCGATCCGGCTGTTCTCGGGTCTGTTCATGACACCGCTGTTGCTGTTTCTGCTCGCGGCCCTGGGTCGATTGTGCGCGCGATTGGCGGGCGGACAGGGGAGCTTCTGGTCGGCCAGAGCGGCGATTATCTGGGCTGTCCTGGTTGCCCTGCCGCTGGTTATTGTAAGCGGCCTCATGGGGGCTGTACGGATCTATGTACCTGGGGCGCTCAGCGAGGCACTGGCGAGGACGGGCGGAATCATTACAGGCCTAGGTTTCATTTGGATTTGGGCAAATCATATTGCAGAAATTGAAGGTTTCAGGACAGTTTCGGCGGTATTTGTCTGCATTTTGGGCATATTCGGGTGTATCGCTGGACTTGCAATTGCGATTAATTAATAAATGACACGAGTTGGGCATTCCGCGCCACATTAAGGTCTTGTTCATAGTTGAAAGCTTACTCTCGGA